>CALMYH010000056.1 GCA_937873395.1 uncultured Burkholderiales bacterium | reverse complement strand
TGTTCGAGCAGGCACCGGAGATCGGCGAGATCGGCGCCGGCATCCAGCTCGGGCCGAACGCCTTCCACGCCTTCGACGCCCTGGGTGTGGGCGACAAGGCGCGCGGCCGTGCGGTCTACACCGACCACATGTGCATGCACGACGCGATCGACGAGACCCTGGTCGGCCGCATCGAAACCGGCGAAGCCTTCCGAAAGCGCTTCGGCAACCCCTACGCGGTGATCCACCGCGCCGACATCCACGGCTCGCTGCTTGAAGGCGCAGTGGAGACCGGCCGTGTGCAGTTCTTCACCAGCACCCGCATCGAAAAAGTCGAACAGGACGACAACGCCCGCACCGTCACCGCCATCGACCAGCACGGCAAGCGCTGGGTCGGCCAGGCCCTGATCGGCGCCGACGGCGGCAAGTCGGTGGTGCGCGCGCAGTATGTGAACGACCCGCCGCGCGTGACCGGCCACGTGGTCTACCGCGCCGTGGTCGACAAGGCCGACTTCCCCGATGACCTCAAGTGGAACGCCGCCAGCCTGTGGGCCGGCCCCAAGTGCCACCTGGTGCACTACCCGCTGCGCGGCGGCGAGCAGTACAACGTGGTCGTGACCTTCCACAGCCGCCAGCAGGAGCAGTGGGGCGTGACCGACGGCAGCAAGGAAGAGGTCGAGAGCTACTTCCAGGGCATTTGCCCCAAGGCGCGTCAGCTGATCGAGCTGCCCAAGAGCTGGAAGCGCTGGGCCACGGCCGACCGCGAGCCGATAGCCACCTGGGTGTTCGGCCGCGCCACCCTGCTGGGCGACGCCGCCCACCCGACCACACAATACATGGCACAGGGCGCCTGCATGGCCATGGAGGACGCCGTGACCCTGGGCGAGGCCCTGCGCGTGACGAACAAGGACTGGGACGCCGCGCTGCAGCTCTACCAGAAGAACCGCGTGACCCGCACCGCGCGCATCGTGCTGTCGGGCCGCGAGATGGGCCGTCTGTACCACGCCGCTGGTGTCGAGCGCCTGGTGCGCAACAGCCTGTGGAAAGGCCGTTCGCAAGACCGCTTCTACGATGCCATGGAATGGCTGTACGGTTGGCGGGTAGACAACTGCCTGAGTCAATGACCCACCCCCGTCGCTGCGCTCCGCCCCTCAAGGGGCAACACCTGCGGCCCGGCAAAGCCGGTTCCGCGGCGTTCGCTGGACAAGACACCGCACCCACACACTCATTCTGGAGACACCCATGAGCCACGAACTCGGACGCCTGGAAGACCTGCCGCAGGACTACCGCGACGACCTCACGAAGCTGAACCTGGTGCCGCTGTGGCCCAGCCTGCGTGCCGTGCTGCCGCCGGGCGTGCCCACGCGCGCCACGCAGGCCATCCACTGGCCCTATGCCACGCTCAAGCCGCTGCTGCTCAAGGCCGGCGAACTCACCCCCATCGAGAAGGCTGAGCGCCGCGTGCTGGTGCTGGCCAACCCCGGCCACGGCCTGGAGAACATGAAGGCCAGCCCGGCCATGTACCTGGGCATGCAGCTGCTGCTGCCCGGCGAGTGGGCGCCCAGCCACCGCCACACGCCCAACGCGGTGCGCATGATCGTCGAAGGCGAAGGTGCCTACACCACGGTGGACGGGGAGAAGTGCCCGATGAGCCGTGGCGACCTGATCCTCACGCCCACCGGCCTGTGGCACGAACACGGCCACGACGGCACCGACCCGGTGGTCTGGCTGGACGTGCTGGACCTGCCGCTGGTCTATTACATGGAGGCCAGCTACCACATCAACGGTTCGCGCCAGACGGTCAAGCAGGGCAGCGGCGACCGCGCCTGGACCCGCGCCGGTGTGGTGCCCACGCAAGTGTTCAGCCGCAGCGACAAACGCTACCCGATGCTGCGCTACCCCTGGGTGGATACGCGCGCCGCGCTGCTGGGTCTGGCCGACAACGAGCCCGATCTGGACTGCGTACAGGTCACCTATGTGAACCCGGAGACCGGTGACGACGCCGAGAACATCCTCGGCTTCTACGCGCTGATGCTCAGGCCCGGGCAGACGCTGACGCTGCCGGCGCGCTCGCCCTCGCAGGTGTTCCACCTGATTGAGGGCGGCGTGGATGTGTCCACCTGCGGCAAGACCTTCGGTCTGGTCGAGGCCGACACCTGCTGCGCCCCCGGCTACGAGCCCGTGACGTTGAAGAACCGCTCGGCCGACCAGCCCGCGTTTGTCTTCATCGCCGACGAATCCCCGCTTCACAGAAAACTGGGCGTCTATGAGACGCGATAACCCCCAAGAGACATCCCAATGACCCAGTACCTCTTCTCCCCACCCGTCGTCCAGTCGCTGCCCATTCGTGGCCGGACCGAGCGCTTCCCCATCAACCGCATCTTCTGTGTCGGCCGCAACTACCACGCACACGCGGTCGAGATGGGCCGCCCGGTCGACAAGAGCGTCGAGCAGGCGTTCTACTTCACCAAGTCGCCGCAGACGCTGGTGGAAAGCGGCGCGACCGTGGCCTACCCGCCGCGCACCAGCAACTACCACTTCGAGATGGAGCTGGTGCTGGCCATCGGCAAACCCGGTTTCCGCGTCAGCGAGGACCAGGCCCACGAGCTGGTCTACGGCTACGCCGCCGGCCTGGACATGACGCGCCGGGACCTGCAGCTGGTGGCGCGCGACAAAGGCCGCCCCTGGGACACCGGCAAGGACATCGAGCAAGGCTCGGTCTGCTCCGAAATCGTGCCGATGGAGGGCGTGGTGATCGACAGCGGCGCCATTGCGCTGGAAGTCAACGGCGCCACCAAGCAGTCGTCCAACGTGGACAAGCTGATCTGGAACATCCGCGAAATCATCGCCGACCTGTCGACCTACTACCACCTGCAGCCCGGCGACCTGATCTACACCGGCACGCCCGAAGGCGTGGGGGCCGTGCTACCCGGCGACCAGATCACCGGCCGCGTCGAAGGCGTGGCCGAGATCGCGCTGACCGTCGGACTGCCGGCCTGACGCTCAGGCTTCGCGAAACAGCGCACCGGACGCCGAGGACACGCGGGACCGCAGGGCACGGATCATCGGCAGATCCTGCTCGACGATATGCCCGATCAGCCAGCGCAAAAGGAACGCGCGCACGTCGCCGACACCCAGTTCACCCCTCAGCAGCCGCGCCTCGAGATCGGTCAGGTCACAGGTGAAACTGGCATGAAGGCGGCCGTGTCCGGCCGCCTGCGGATGACCACCCGCTTGCTGCAGCACCCAGGCCTCCTCGTACTGGAAGTGGTAGTCCGCATAGGCCTTGAGTTGCTCCAGCACCTGGGCCAGCCCCGGGATCCGATCCGGGGCGTCCCCAGCACGCAGCCCTTGCAGCAGGTCGAACAGGACCCGGTGCTGCAGGTCGATGGTGCTCACACCGGTTTCCAGGCGTGCATCCCAGGCCTGCAGCTCGTTCGGCTCGGGCGCTGTCGTGCGATTCATGCCGGGCTGCTCGGCCGCTGGATGCGCCGCTCCTGCATGTCCTCGCCCATGGCCGACAGCGTCGGGCCATCCAGCACCGCCTGGGCGGCCGGATAGACGATGTCTTCTTCGAGCCGGATGTGTTCGCCGTAGCGGCCCGAGAAGTCGTCCAGTGTCTGAAGGGCAGCCGCTTCCCAGGGGATCCACGCGCCTGCCGGGCCGGCATCGGCCACGGCCTGCAGCAGCGCGCGGGCCCGTGGCCAGGCCTGCTCCATGGCCAGGTGGTCCTGTTGCAGGCGTCGCACCACGGACTGCACCGCGGCATCGCCCTGCGCCAGCAACACCGGGAACACATGCAGCTCCTCGTCCTGGTGGTGCAGGGGCGCGGCGAGGTCGAAATAGCGCATGACGTCGCGCGCCGCCTGGGCCGCCTGTTCGTCGTGCCCATGGCTGGCCAGGTGTTCACGCAGCCGGGCCAGCAGGCGCAGCATGCGGTGCACCCGTTCGTGGCAGGCGGTCAGCATCTCGAACGGCGCCTCGGCAAAACCCGAAGCTGCGGGACGCGTGCCTCGCGGGCCGATCTGGTGCAGGTGCACGCCGGCCACGGCCATCAGCCCAGTTGCACCGCGCAGCCCTGCGGGTCGAACGGGATGAAGTTCTGGATGCGCCCCTGGCGAATCGCCTCCACCATGCCCTGCAGCGGCTGGTCGGCGTCGGCGCTGGTCGGGGGTTTGCCGGGCGGACCCGACATGGCAGCCACGAACACCATGCCCCATGGCTGGCCCATGGCGGCGGCCTCCTGCCTGAGTTGCTCGAACGAAGTCAGCTCGTGCGGGCTTTTGTCGACGCACATTTTCGGCACCAGGGCACCGCCCTCGCCGCGTTCGAAGCCGGCGCGCTGGGCAGGCGTGGCATCGTCCGGCAGTTCGATGCCGGCAAACACGAACAGCAGGCGCTGGGGCTGGGGCTGCGATCGGGCAGCGCCCAGCAGATCGTCGAAAGTGGAAATGTTCATGCGATGTTCTTCAAACCGTCAATGGTCGGGATCGGCGCCAGGGTCACCCAGGCGCCGGAAATAGTCGGGCACCAGCGGGCGGGTGCGTCCGGGCTTGCGGCTGGTCACCGTGCCGATGCTGACAAAGCACAGGGCCTGCTCGGCAGCCCCCAGGGAAAACAGGCGCCGCAGGGCGTCCGACTTGAGCGCCTTGCCGCTGGTCAGCGCCGAACCGAAACCCAGCGCGGTGGCCATGAGCAGCAGGTTCTGGACCGCGCAGCCGGCCGAAAACACCCGCTCGTTCAGATCGATCTCCGGGCGATCGCCCCGCTCCCCGTCGACGACCACCAGCATCAGCCAGGGCGCCCGGAAAGCCTTTTCGCGCGCCCGTTCGACCTCGTCGGGTGTGGCTTCGGCATCGCGTTCGATCAGGGCCGCAGCGAACACGTCGCCCAGCTCGGCCCTCCTCGATGGCGGCACCTCGACGAAACGCCAGGGCAGCAGCTGGCCGTGGTCCGGCGCGGCCGACGCGGCCGCCAGTATGGCCAGCTGCTGGGCGGTGTCAGGGCCCGGATCGCCCAGTCGTCTGGGCAGCACGGTGCACCGGGTCTGCATCAGTTCGGCAGCCAGGGTGGGCCAGTCGGTGGGCGGAACCTCGAACGGGTCGGTCATGGACAGGAAACGGATGTCGGATGGAGACCACCGGTCGGGGGTTCAACCCGGACGGCCATCGGCCCGTGGGCGACCGTACCAGCCCAGAAGGCGAGCACCCCACAGGAGGCTCACCAGGGCCCACAGCAGCGCCGACAAGGCAGTGACGGCGGTCGGCTCGGGCAGCAGAACCGCCACGATACGCAAGACCACCGCCAGCTGCAAGGCCCAGAACAGCGCCCACACCAGGTTGTCGGCCACCAGGGTGCGCCCGCTGTGACCACAGGACACCCGGGTCACCATGGCCAGCATCAGGGAGCCCAGGAAACCCATGGTCAGGGCGTGCAAGGCCCCCAGGCCCAGCAGCGGGATACCGGTGCGCAGGCCCAGCAGCTGCGACAGCCCGGCCAGCACAAAGGACAGGCCCAACCAGACGAACCCCAGGTGCAGCATGGCCAGCAAGCGGATCTTCAGGCTCTGCACCAGTCCCCAGGCAAAGGCCAGCCAGAGAATGACACTGCCCGCGGCCAGTTCCAGCAAGCCGCGCACCAGCATCCACTCGCGCCCCGCAGGCCAGCCGGCCCACTCGGCCCAGACCGCCAGCCACTCCATCGCCACCATGGCCAGCAGCGCCCACAGCACCCAGAACGGGCGCCAGACCTCGACCATGGGCACCGCGCTGGAGGTGAAGAACGGAATCATGCGGTGCGCCACCACGACATAGGTCACGACCACAAAGCCCCACAAACCGCTGCGCACCAGCGCACTTCCCAGGTCCAGCCGGCCGGCCAGCAGGGCCAACAACAAGCCGGCCAGGGCGAGCAGACCGACGGCACCGGCCACGGCCACCACCTTTGCATGCAACCGGTCGGGCGCCGGGCTGCGCCGGAGCAGGCTCCAGAATCGGACGTACATGAGCGTCATGCCCACCAGGGCCAGGGCGAGCCCGACGGTCGCCACGGCCAGGTGCCCGTGTGACCCGGCCAGCCAGAGGCACCAGCCGGCAAACTGGAACAACAGGGCCGGCAGCAACTGCCGTGCGGACGGTGCCTCGACCGCCAGCCATTTCGGGCCGGCGGTGAACAGGAAGCCGGCGAAGAACAGGGGAATGAAACCCAGGCTCATCACGGCGGCATGGGTCAGCGTGGGCGAGACGGCGTAGCGCAGGCCCAGGTGTCCGGTGAACCGGTCCCACTGCACCAGCCCCCACCAGATCGCAGACCCGATCAAAACCAGCATGGCCAGCGCGAAGCCCAGGCGATGCGGGGCTTCGAGCAGACCACTCAGACGCCAGCCAGCCACTGGCAAAATGACCCCGCGCATGCGCTTGCCCCCACCGGCTCCCGGCAGCGGCAGCTCCTTGCGCGAGGTCGTGCTCACCCGCAGCTCCCCAGGTGACCGCACGAGGTGCAGTAGTCACAGCCGTCCTTGCGGATCATGGCGTGCGCGCCGCACTCCGGGCACTTCTTGCCCGCCATCACGCCCGAGGGCATGCCGCTGAGTTCGGGCATGGCGGTCGCATGATGGACCGGCGTCGGGGTCTGGACGCGGCGGGCCAGGATGTTCTGCAGCGCAAAGGCAATGGCCGCCACCTCCGAGTCGTGCCACATCGGCACATGGGTACCGTCGGCCTTCTCGTAGGTGCCCAGGCGCACCGGGCCGCGGTCCCAGGCGACCTTGCGCATGTCACGCAACGCACGTTCGAGGAAGCCGCCGCGCGCGGCCAGCGACAGCATGCGCATGGTGGAGGTGATCCACTGCTGCGACTCGCCGCTCTGCCCCACCGGCATGAAGAACTCGATCGCACGCTCGACCGTCCCCACGCCGTCGGCCGCTGGCACCGGCAGGAAGGAAACGATGATGTAAAGCGTCTTGTGCCCTTCCTGCGTCCAGTATTCGATCTTGTCGGCCACGGCCGACAGCGCGCCCTTGGGTCGGCTTTCGATCACGGTGCGCATCGGATCCACCGGGGCCACGGCGGGCGCGGTCTCGGCTTTGGCCTCGGACGCGCCGGTGTCCAGCACCGAGCCCAGAATGTGGTTGGGCCGATAGGTGGCCAGGCCCTTGAGGTGGGCCCGCCAGGCCTGCTGGTACAGGCCCTTGAAGTCCTCGTAGGGGTAGTCGGCCGGCACGTTGACCGTCTTGGAGATGGCCGTGTCCACAAAGGGCTGAACCGCCTCCATCATGGCAATGTGTTCGCCCGCGCTCATGGCCAGCGCGTTGACGAAATAGTCGGGCAGCTGCTCGACATCACCGCCGAGTTCGCGGTACAGGCGCCAGGCGTGGTCTTCCACTGCGTACTCGCTGGTCGAACCGTCGGACTCGCGCTTCTTGCGCCGATAGGTCCAGGAGAACGGCGGTTCGATGCCGTTGGAGGCGTTGTCGGCAAAGGCGAGGCTGACGGTGCCGGTCGGGGCGATCGACAGCAGGTGGCTGTTGCGGATGCCGTGCTGGCGAATCGCCTGGCGAATGGCCTCGGGCAGGCGGCTGGCGAAGGTGCCGGGTGCCAGGTAGCCGTTGGCCTCGAACTTCGGGAAGGCGCCCTTTTCCTGCGCCAGGGCAATCGAAGCACGGTAGGCCGCGTCGCGCATACGCTCGGCGATCTTCGCGGCCATGACGCGGCCTTCCTGCCGGTCGTAGCGCAGGCACAGCATGGCCAGGGTGTTGCCCATGCCGGTGAAACCGACGCCGATGCGGCGCTTGGCCTGGGCTTCCTCGCGTTGCTGCTCCAGTGGCCAGAAGGTCAGGTCCAGCACGTTGTCGAGTGCACGCACCTGGGTGGCCACCACCTGCTCGAAGGCGTCGAAGTCGAACTCGGGCCGGCCGCCGAAGCCGAACGGGTTGCGCACGAAGCGCGTGAGGATGACGGGCCCCAGGTCGCAGCAGCCATAAGACGGCAATGGCTGCTCGCCGCAGTTGTGCACCACCAGACCATTGGCGTCGAAGGCATGAACATCATCGACGGTGACGTCGTACACGGTCTCCTCACCATCGGCCTCCAGAGACTGCACTGTGGCGACAAACCGCTCCCGGTTGGCGCTGCGGCGATACGCACTCAGGGAGGCTTGCAGGCGCTCGGCCTTCGCATCGTCTTCGAAACCAATGTGGTCGGCAAAAACCTTCAGATTGTCGCCACTGATCACCAGCTCATGCTGCGATTGCGTGGCATACAGAGCTTGACCACCGCGCCCGTCGGGCAAAGCCCGCAAGCCGGCGGGACGGCGTTCGGTGTAGATGGTGGACAGCACGCCCAGGCGCTGCAGCATGCGCTGCACCGTCTGCAACAGTGGCAGATCACTTTGCGCCAAGCGAATGCTTACGCCTTTGTCCTGCCCACCCTGCACGCTCCCATCGGCATCGAACAGACCGCGCAGCAACCCCGCACAAAAGACGGAGGAGGCCCTTTCCATGGCCGGCGTGATGGTCTTGTTTCCGACCGACATGCCCATGGCCATGGCCAGATCGCGGAGGGAGGCGCTGGCCATGCGGGCCTCGCCTCGATGACCGATCGGACGCTGGAAGCCACGGAAGTCGGCACGGTGCGACAGGGCGGCAGCGGCTGCCTCGGCTGCCCTGACCACCCCGGCCGAGCCATTGGCGGCACGGGCCACGACGTCGTGACCCACGACCTTGAGTTCCGGAGCCCACACCGAGATGACCGCCTTGTCGGCCTTGAGCGTGCCATCGCCCACCAGAAGGCCCAGCAGGTAGCCCTCAGCCTCGCTGCCTTCTCCTTCCCAGCCACTGAGGGCGCGGTGGTTGTTCAGCACGATCTCATCGCCTGCCTTCAGGTCCTGGGCCTCAGCCCAGGTCATCTCCAGGCTGTAGCGGGTCTTGCGTGCCACCTTGCGCACGCGGTGATCGGCCGTCAGGCGAAGGTCATGTCCCTCACGGGTGCGCAACCGGAACACCGGCTTGCGGCCAGTCGCGAAAAAGCCTTGGCTCGTCACCTGGTAGCTGCGCCCGTCAACGACGGCCGAGAAGGAGCGACCGACCAGGTCGGCAACTTGCCGGGGCCCCTCTTCGGTCATCACCCACGTGTCTGCCGTCACACACGGGTTGGTCGCCGCGATGCCCTCGCAGTAGCGCAGGTTGTTGTCCTCGTTGATGTGGT
>CALMYH010000055.1 GCA_937873395.1 uncultured Burkholderiales bacterium | reverse complement strand
TTCGTGGCAACCGCAGCTTCTACCCTGGCCAAGACGGGCAAGTTCGGCGACCTGCGTCGCCGGCTGGTGTTCCTGTTGCTGGCCCTGGTGGTCTATCGCATCGGGGCGCACATCCCGGTGCCGGGCATCGATCCCGAGTTCCTGGCTCGGATGATGAACGACCAGCAGGGCGGCATGCTCGGCCTGCTGAACATGTTCTCCGGCGGATCGCTCTCGCGCTTTGCGGTGTTCACGCTGGGCATCATGCCGTACATCTCGGCCTCCATCATCATGCAGCTGATGACTTACGTGGTTCCCACGTTCGAGCAGCTCAAGAAGGAGGGCGAGGCCGGTCGTCGCAAGATCACCCAGTACACCCGTTACGGAACGCTGGTGCTGGCCATCTTCCAGTCGCTGGCGATCGCCATCGGCCTGGAAGGCTCGCCCGGTCTGGTCATCGACCCCGGTTTTGCCTTCCGCGTCACGGCGGTGGTGAGCCTGGTGGCGGGGACCATGTTCCTGATGTGGCTGGGTGAGCAGATCACCGAACGCGGCTTGGGCAACGGAATCTCGTTGATCATTTTCGCCAGCATCGTGTCCGGACTGCCCAGTGCCATCGGCGGTACGCTGGAGCTGGTGCGCACCGGCGCGATGAGCATCCTGATCGCGCTGTTCATCATCGCCCTGGCGGTGCTCGTCACCTACTTCGTCGTGTTCGTCGAGCGCGGTCAGCGCAAGATCCTGGTGAACTACGCCAGGCGGCAGGTCGGCAACAAGGTGTACGGTGGGCAGTCCTCCCATCTGCCCCTGAAGCTGAACATGGCCGGTGTGATCCCGCCTATCTTTGCTTCCAGCATCATCCTGCTGCCGGCCACCCTGGTCAGCTGGGTGAGCACCGGCGATTCGACCCGCTGGTTGCGTGACCTGGCCTCGGCGCTGTCGCCGGGCCAGCCGATCTATGTCGCTCTGTACGCAGCGGCCATCATTTTCTTCTGCTTCTTCTACACGGCGCTGGTCTTCAACAGCCGTGAGACTGCAGACAACCTGAAGAAAAGCGGTGCGTTCATTCCTGGCATCCGTCCCGGAGACCAGACCGCCCGTTACATCGACAAGATCCTGCTGCGTCTGACGATGGCCGGTGCCATCTACATCACCGCGGTGTGCCTGCTGCCCGAGTTCCTGATCCTTCGGTACAACGTGCCCTTCTATTTCGGTGGCACCTCGCTGCTGATCATTGTGGTCGTCACCATGGACTTCATGACCCAGGTGCAAAACTATCTGATGTCGCAGCAGTACGAATCGCTGCTCAAGAAAGCCAACTTCAAGACTTCACCCGGCAGCTGAAATCGCCATGGCCAAGGATGACGTGATCGAGATGCAGGGGGAGGTGATCGAAAACCTGCCCAATGCAACTTTCAGGGTCAAGCTCGAAAACGGGCACGTGGTCCTGGGACACATCTCCGGCAAGATGCGCATGCACTACATCCGCATCCTGCCAGGCGACAAGGTCAAGGTGGAGCTCACGCCCTACGACCTGAGTCGGGCCCGGATCGTGTTCCGATCCAAGTGAAGAAGACGGTTATCGAGAGCAATTGGAATACTTAGGAGAAAACTATGAGAGTTTCAGCTTCGGTCAAGAAAATGTGCCGCAACTGTAAAATCATCAAGCGTCACGGCATCGTGCGGGTCATCTGCACGGATCCGCGTCACAAGCAGCGTCAAGGCTGATCGATTGGTTCAGAGGTAAAACATGGCTCGTATTGCAGGCATCAACATTCCGCCGCACAAACACGCCGAGATCGGTCTGACGGCCATCTTCGGTATTGGTCGCACCCGCGCCCGCAAGATCTGCGAGGCCTGTGGCATCGACTACAGCAAGAAGATCAAGGACCTGAGCGACGCGGAACTCGAAAAGGTGCGTGACCAGGTGGGCACGTTCACCACGGAGGGTGACCTGCGCCGCGAGAACACGATGAACATCAAGCGACTGATGGACATCGGCTGCTACCGGGGCTTCCGCCATCGCCGCGGACTGCCTGTGCGTGGTCAGCGCACCAAGACCAATGCCCGCACCCGCAAGGGTCCGCGCAAGGCCGCCCAGTCGCTGAAGAAATAATCGGTTAGAAGGAAGCCCATGGCCAAGCAACAGTCCAGCAGCGCCGCCGCCCGCGTCCGCAAGAAAGTCCGCAAGAACATTGCCGACGGCATTGCCCACGTGCACGCGTCGTTCAACAACACCATCATCACCATCACCGACCGCCAGGGCAACGCCCTGTCGTGGGCCTCTTCCGGTGGCCAGGGTTTCAAGGGCTCGCGCAAGTCCACGCCCTTCGCCGCTCAGGTCGCCTCCGAAGTGGCTGGCCGCGCCGCGATCGAACAGGGCATCAAGAACCTGGACGTCGAGATCAAAGGTCCCGGCCCGGGTCGCGAATCCTCGGTGCGTGCACTGGGTGCCCTGGGTATCCGCATCACCTCCATTTCGGATGTGACTCCGGTGCCCCACAACGGCTGCCGTCCCCAGAAGCGTCGCCGCATCTGATGGCTGTCACCGCGGTTTCGCGGTACAATCACAAGCTTTTTGCCGGTTGCCACCGCAGCGCGCTGCGGTGGCATTGTGTGTTCTAAGTCCACCGCCGTCCCTGCCTGGGGCGGCTCCCGCAATGACACCGACCAGGTGCCGGTTGCGGCAGTCAACCAAAGGAAATCCAAGTGGCACGTTACCTCGGCCCCAAGGCCAAACTCTCCCGTCGTGAAGGCGCCGACCTTCTGCTCAAGAGCGCCCGCCGCTCGATCAGCGACAAGGCCAAATTCGACTCCAAGCCCGGCCAGCATGGTCGCACCTCTGGCCAGCGCACCTCGGATTTCGGTCTGCAGCTGCGCGAAAAGCAGAAGGTCAAGCGCACCTACGGTGTTCTCGAGCGCCAGTTCCGCCGTTACTTCGCAGAAGCCGATCGCCGCCGCGGCAACACCGGTGCCAACCTGCTGTTCCTGCTGGAGTCGCGCCTGGACAACGTCGTGTTCCGCATGGGCTTTGCCTCCACGCGCGCCGAAGCCCGCCAGATGGTCTCCCACAAGGCCATCACGGTCAATGGTCAGTCGGTGAACATTCCCTCCTACTCGGTCAAGGCCGGTGACGTGATCGCCGTGCGCGAGAAGTCCAAGAAGCAGGCCCGTGTCATCGAGGCGCTGGAGCTGGCCAAGCAGATCGGCTTCCCCGCCTGGGTTGAGGTGTCGGCCGACAAGGCCGAAGGTGTCTTCAAGAAGACGCCGGATCGCGACGAATTCGGCTCGGACATCAACGAATCGCTGATCGTGGAACTTTACTCGCGTTAATTCCGTTCCCGGTGCTGGCGGTCGTCGCTGTCACCGGGCCATGCTCCGTCTGCCTTATCGGTGTAACGAGCCGAGGGAACTGAAGGAAGTTTGAATGCTGAACAATCTGCTCAAGCCCAAGACCATCAACGTCGAGCAAGTCTCGGCCAACCGCGCCAAAGTGACGCTCGAGCCGTTCGAGCGCGGTTACGGCCACACCCTGGGCAATGCCCTGCGCCGGGTGCTGCTGTCCTCCATGGTTGGGCATGCGCCGACCGAGGTGACCATCGCTGGTGTGGTGCACGAGTATTCGTCGATCGATGGCGTCCAGGAAGATGTCGTCAACCTGCTGCTCAACCTCAAGGGCGTGGTGTTCAAGCTCCACAACCGCGATGAAGTGACGCTGAGCCTGCGCAAGGACGGCGAAGGCGTGGTCACCGCCGGAGACATCCAGACTCCGCACGACGTTGAAATCGTGAACCCGGAGCACGTCATTGCCACGCTGTCGGCCGGTGCCAAGCTCGATATGCAGATCAAGGTGGAGAAGGGCCGCGGCTACGTGCCGGGCAACCTGCGCCGCAACGACGACCAGTCGCGTTCGATCGGACGCATCGTCCTTGACGCTTCGTTTTCGCCGGTCAAGCGGGTCAGCTACACCGTCGAAAGCGCCCGTGTCGAGCAGCGCACCGACCTGGACAAGCTGGTTCTGGAAATCGAGACGAACGGCTCGATCGGTCCCGAAGAGGCCGTCCGCGCATCGGCCAAGATCCTGGTCGAACAGCTGGCGGTCTTCGCCCAGCTGGAGGGTGTGGATCTGGGCAACTTCGACACCGGCTCGTCTTCGCGCACGGACAAGTTCGATCCGATCCTGCTGCGCCCGGTCGATGAGCTTGAGCTCACGGTGCGCTCGGCCAACTGCCTCAAGGCAGAGAACATCTATTACATCGGTGACCTGATCCAGCGCACCGAGAACGAGCTGCTCAAGACCCCCAATCTGGGTCGCAAGTCGCTCAACGAAATCAAGGAAGTGCTGGCTTCGCGCGGCCTGACCCTGGGCATGAAGCTGGAAAACTGGCCGCCCGCGGGCCTGGACAAGCACTGACCCACCGATCCCCGTCAACAGTCTGACGACCCCTCCAGTACCTGATCCGGCTGGGGGCAAAACACTGAAAGGACATCACCATGCGTCACGGACACGGACTTCGCAAACTCAACCGCACCAGCGAGCACCGCCAGGCGATGCTGCGCAACATGATGAACTCGCTGCTGACGCACGAAGTCATCAAGACCACCCTGCCCAAGGCCAAGGAACTGCGCCGCGTGGTCGAGCCCATGATCACCCTGGCCAAGGAGCCGACCGTCGCCAACCGCCGCCTGGCTTTTGACCGCCTGCGCGACCGCGACGTCGTGGTGAAGCTGTTCAACGAACTCGGCCCGCGTTTCAAGGCCCGTCCGGGTGGATACACCCGCATCCTGAAAATGGGTTTCCGCGTCGGCGACAACGCACCGATGGCCCTGGTCGAACTGGTCGACCGCGCAGAAGAAGCGCCGGCTGCCGATGGCGCCGACAAAGCATGATATAATTTAAGGCTTGACGCGGAGTGGAGCAGCCTGGTAGCTCGTTGGGCTCATAACCCAAAGGTCGCAAGTTCAAATCTTGCCTCCGCAACCAAAAAAATCAAGCACTTGGCTTGTCATCAAAGCCCACCAGTCGGTGGGCTTTTTTGTTGCCATCAGGTGGCGACCACCTCTGCTGGTGCGGTCCTATCCACCCGCCGCCTTCGTGCAGTCGGGCGGCAATGGGAACCCTTTGTTTCATCTCGAAGCGAACGTTTCTTCCGTCCGGGATACAGTCTCAGGGCACGTTTGCATCCGATCAACAATCACCGGATCATGGAGCGCCAGTCCCGTCCTGAACCTGTCAGTCCGCCTCGCGTCCGGTGCCAGGCGCGGTCTCTCGCCGGCGGCGTTGTTGCCATCTCCCTGGCATGGCTTGCCGCCTGTGGCGGTGGTTCCCAGGCGCCGGTGGCCGACACCGCCGAGGCACGGGGGCAGGTTCTCTATTCGGTCACTGGGGTCAACTGCGTGCAGTGCCACGGAGATCCCGCAACCCTGCGCAGGGGCGCAGCGGACGCTCCCGCGCTGGCCGACCGCATCACCAGCGCCATCGACCGGAACGTCGGGCGCATGGGCGAGGCGCAGTATGGCTACCGCAACCTGTCATCCAACCAGTTGCTCGATATCTCGGCGTACCTGATCGGACAGGCGCCTGCGGGGACGCCACCACCGGGCGGCAACAACCCGCCTGCCGTAGCCACGCAGTGCGTTTCCACCGGTGCCTCGTCCGTTCGGACGGAAGTGTTCCGGACCGGACTTTCCAGCCCCTGGGCCATGGCCTTCCTGCCCGATGGGCGCCTGCTGGTCACGCAGAAGGCGGGTTCGATGCGCATCGTCGGTGCCGACGGAACGAGCAGCGACCCGGTTTCCTGGGGCCAGCCGGCGCCCGCCATCCTTGACGCCGGTCAGGGCGGCCTGCTCGATGTCCTGCTCGACCCCGATTTCGCCACCACGTCGTGGGTCTACTTCACCTATCAGGAACCGGGGCCGGACAACACCGCGGGCACGGCCGTGGGTCGAGCCCGGCTCCAGGGCAGCACCCTGAGCGACTTCCAGCGGATCTACCAGCAGGTGCCCAAGGGTGGACGAGGGGGCGTCCACTTCGGCTCGCGCCTTGCCTTTGGCAGCGACCGGACCCTGTTTGTCAGCTTGGGGGATCGCGGTTTTGACGACCCCGGCAACCCGACCCTTCTGCATGCCCAGCATCTGGGCAACACCCTGGGCAAGGTGATCCGGATTCACCGCGACGGATCGGTGCCGTCCGACAACCCGTTTGTGGGGCAGGTTGGCGCACGACCCGAAATCTGGAGCTACGGACACCGGAATCCCCAGGGCCTGAGTTTCGATCCCGCTAGCGGTGCGCTCTGGAGCAGCGAACATGGCCCGCAGGGCGGAGACGAGCTCAACCGGGTGCTTCCGGGGGCCAACCACGGCTGGCCGGTACGAAGTTATGGATGCCCCTATGGTGCACCGCCCGGAGGGGCTTGCCGTGTCGGGGGCGGTGCGCACCAGCCGCTGGATGGCAGGACTTTCACCGAACCCGTCACCTTCTGGGCCCCAACCTCGATGGCACCATCGAACCTCATGGTCTATCGGGGAACGGGCTTTCCGGAATGGAACGGACAGCTGTTCCTGGGGGCACTCTCGGGCCAGCAGCTCTGGCGGATCACGCTGGCCGCAGGCGCTTTCGCTTCTTGCGAAGCGATCCCGATGAACCGCCGCATCCGCGATGTGCGGCAGGGACCGGACGGGGGGATCTGGCTGCTCGCCGACAACGGCGAGATCCTCCGCGTGGTGCGCTGAGGCGGACCCGGCACGCACCGGCGCGACGGCCGTGACTCAGGAGGGTCCGACCGCCGAAAAGCGAAAGACACCGTCCGCGTCCGCCTGTCTCCGAAGCTGGCCGCCGTGCCACAGGAAGTGCAGGTGGGCGATGGCCTCCCCCATGGCGAAGGTCGTCTGGTGCAGGTCCAGCGGACGGGGAAACAGCACCGGGACGATGTCCAGTGCACTGCAGGCGCGGTCGCGGCAGGCGGCCATCACCTCGCCCAGACGGTCGCGATGGTGGCCCTGCAATTGACCGATCCGCTCATGCAGCCCCACGAAGGGTTTGCCGTGAGAAGGCAACACCAGCGTGTCGGCCGACAGCGGCAGGAAACGCTCCAGCGAAGACAGGAACAGGGCCAGTGCATCGGCTTCCGGCTCCTGATCGTAGACACTCACGTTGGTGGAGATGCGTGGCAGTACCATGTCGCCGCTGATGAGCACCGAGAGCTCGTCGCAGTGCAGCGCCATGTGTTCGGGTGCATGACCATGGCCGGCAATGCAGCGCCAGAGGCGACCGCCGATGCGAAGGACTGTTCCATCCAGCAGGCGGTGAAATTCGCCCGGAACACCCGGCACCAGACCGGGGTAGTAGGCGGCACGTGCGCGGATGCGTTGCTGGCTTTCGGGGTCGTTCAGCCCGTGGCGGGCGAAGTGCCGTGCGGCCGCCTCGCCCCCGAAGCCGGTGGTGCTCTGCGAGCCCAGGCGCGCCATGTGGTAGTCGGTCGCGCTGATGTACAGCGGCGCCTGCCAGCGCTCGCACAGCCATTGCGCGAGCCCGATGTGGTCCGGGTGCATGTGGGTCACGACCACGCGCAGCACCGGCAGGCCCTCCAGTTCCCGGGTGAAAATCTGCTCCCACTGCGCCCGGGCACTGTCGTGGGCGATGCAGCAGTCGACCACGGTCCAGCCCTCGATGCCGTCGAACTGGTCGCGCAGCAGCCAGAGGTTGATGTGGTCCAGGGCAAACGGCAGCCCCATGCGTACCCACTTGACACCGGGTGCCACGGCGAGTGTCTGGCCCTCGCCCGGCAGCTGATTCCCCAGTGGGTAGTGCAGTTGGCGCTCCAGCGCATCGCGATCAGGTGTCATGCCGGCGGCCTTCCGTTAACATCGGACATTGACGTGAACGTAAACGTCAAGCTTGGAGGCATTCTACGGAGGCCCATCGGCCTCGCCTGTCCGCCACCCGACACGCCTGCCCACCCTCATGGCCACACAGCCCACCTACACCATCGGCGATCTGGCGCGCGAGTTCGACCTGACCACGCGCGCCATCCGTTTCTACGAAGACATGGGGCTGTTGCAGCCGAAGCGCGAGGGTCCGGGCGGGCGCAACCGGGTCTACAGCGCACGCGATCGCACCCGCCTCAAGCTGACCCTGCGAGCCAAGCGGCTGGGGCTGTCGCTGACCGAAGCGAAGGACATCATCGAGATGTACGACAGCCCACGCGACACCGGGCCGCAGCTGCGCAAGTTCCTGCTGGTGCTGGCCGAGCACCGGCGCCAGCTCGAGGAGCAGATGGCCGATCTGGTGGCCAACCTCGACGAGGTCAAGGTTCACGAGAAGGAAGCCCGGGCCCTGCTGGCCAAGCTGGGCAAGGACAACCGCGAGAACTCCTCCACCCCATGACTTCGCCACCGTCACGCCTGGCCCGTCTGCAGCAGGTGCTGGTGCTGACGGCCTTGACCCTGGCGCTGGGCTGGGCCTGGGTGTTCAGGGGCAGCGGTTCACTCTGGGTGCTGGGTGGCATGGCGCTGATCCTGTTCGGCTACACACTTTTTCTGGCACTCGAGTTCGTGCTGGTGGCATGGCTGCACCGTAACGACCCGGCACCCCGCGCCAGCGCCCCCCAGTTGTTGTCTGCCTGGTGGCAGGAGACGCGGGTCGCGCCACTGGTGTTTGCCTGGCGGCAGCCGTTTCGCTGGCGCAGCCTGCCGGACACCGGTGCCGCCGCCAATGCGGGGGAACTGCCGGTGCTGGTGCTGGTGCATGGCTTTGTTTGCAACCGGGGCTTCTGGTTGCCATGGATGGAGCGCTTGCGGGCCCGTGGACAAGCCTATGTGTCGGTCAATCTGGAGCCGGTGTTCGGTTCCATCGACGACTATGTGCCGCTGATCGAGGACGCTGTCGCCCGCGCCGAGGGGGCGGGTGGCCCTCCGCCGGTGCTGGTCTGCCACAGCATGGGCGGGCTGGCCGCGCGCGCCTGGCTGGCCGCTCAGCCGTCGAACGGCCAGCGTGTGTCCCGGGTGATCACCATCGGCTCACCGCACCAGGGCACCTGGCTGGGCCAGTTCAGTCACGTGCCCAACGGGAGGCAGATGCGCGTCGGAGGGGAATGGTTGTCCCGTCTGCAGCAGCGCGAGCGGGAACAGCGGCCCGAACAGACCTACGCCCGTTTCGTGTGCTGGTATTCGAGCGCCGACAACATCGTCTTTCCGGCTTCGACGGGCACGCTGGAGGGGGCGGACAACCGCTTCCTGCCCGCCACACCCCACGTCGCCATGGCCTTTCACCCCACCGTGATCGGCGAGTCGCTGTCCATGTGCTCGCCGGCTGCGATCTCGCCGGCCGACCGCACCGCTTCGTAGAGTGGCGTGAAGTCGGGCGCGGTCATGTCGAACAGCTGCTCGAAGCTGTCGATGACGAAATAGGTCGCCTGGTAGTCGTCGATCTTGTAGCGGGTCCGCATGCAGCGCAGCAGGTCCAGGGCGATGCGCTGCACACCTGGCGTGCGCACGCTGTGCTGCAGTTCACCGGGCGAACTCAGGATGCCGGCGCCGTAGGCCCGCAACCCGTCGGCCTGGCGGATCAGCCCGAACTCGATGGTGTACCAGTACAGCCGCGACAGCAGTTCCCCGGCGCCCAGGTCGTGGGCCTTGAGCCCGCCTTGGCCGTAGCGCTGCACGTAGTCGGCGAACACCGGATCGAACAGCAGCGGCACATGGCCGAAAAGGTCGTGGAACACGTCCGGTTCCACGATGTAGTCGAACTCTTCCGGGCTGCGCATCCAGTCGGTGACCGGAAAACGCCGGTTGGCCAGCAGCTCGAAGAAAGGTCGCTCCGGGATCAGGCCTGGCACGGCCACGATTTCCCAGCCGGTGGCCGGGCG
The DNA here is from genome assembly GCA_937873395.1 of uncultured Burkholderiales bacterium. Classification (GTDB taxonomy): domain Bacteria; phylum Pseudomonadota; class Gammaproteobacteria; order Burkholderiales; family Burkholderiaceae_C; genus Hydrogenophaga. Next base: position 3,070 of record CALMYH010000055.1, on the reverse strand, counting down.
CAGGCGCGCATTGATCTCTTCGAAGCGCGGGATGTGGTCCTTGATGCCGAGCGAGGGCAGGGCACGGATGAACGCGTCACACGCCAATCCCGGCAGCAGGGCCGATTGCCGCTCGTACAAGCGGCGGTAGGTGTCGTGGTCGGCGGCGGTGTAGGCCGCCCAGTCCTGATCGCAGGTGTAATCGTCGCGCGCGCGGGCATAGTCGCCGCGTGGCGGGCGGTCGCTGGCGCCGTAGACAACAGGTTCAACAGCCATGTCAGCCTTTCAGCACGCCGCGGCGGACTTGGTCGAGTTCCATCGTCTCAAAGAGCGCCTTGAAGTTGCCTTCGCCGAAACCGTCGTTGCCCTTGCGCTGGATGAATTCGAAGAAGATGGGGCCCAGCTGGTTCTCGCTGAAGATCTGCAGCAGCAGTTCACCGGGGACGCCGTCGACCAGGATGTTGCGCTGCTTGAGGGCCTCCAGGTCTTCGCCGTGGTTGGGAATGCGCTTGGGCAGCAGCTCGTAATAGGTCTCGCTGGTATTGAGCAGCTTGATGCCGCTGAGCTCAAGGGCATCGACCGTGTCGTACAGGTTGGTCGAGCCAAGGGCGATGTGCTGGATGCCTTCGCCGTGGTAGCGGTCCAGGTACTCCTGGATCTGGCCGGCCTTGTCGTTGCCTTCCTCGTTGATCGGGATGCGGATCTTGCCGCAAGGACTGGTCATGGCCTTGCTCTTGATGCCGGTCTGCTGGCCCTCGAGGTCGAAGTAGCGGATTTCGCGGAAGTTGAAGATGCGCTCGTAAAAGTCGGCCCATTCGGCCATGCGGCCACGGTGCACGTTGTGCGTGAGGTGGTCGATGTAGGTCAGGCCATGGCCGGCGGGATAGAGCTCGGCACCGGGCAGGGGCTCGAAGTCGACGTCGTAGAAGCCGATATTGCCGATGTCGCCCTCTTTGGCCCCGTTCTTGCCCCGCCACTTGTCGATGAAATAGATGATGGAGTCGCCGATGCCCTTGATGGCCGGGATGTTCAGCTCGCCAGGGCCGGCGGCGTTGGCATAGCCCCAGGCGCCAAGCGAAATGGCGCGTTCGTAGGCGGCCTTGGCATCCTTGACGCGGAAGGCGATGGCGCAGACGCTGGGGCCGTGCAGGCGGGCAAAGCGCTGGGCAAAGCTGTCGGGCTCGGCGTTGATGATGAAATTGATCTCGCCCTGGCGGTACAGCGTCACGTTCTTGTGGCGGTGTTTCGCGATGGCCTTGAAGCCCATGTTCTCGAACAGCGCGCCCATGGCGACCGGATCGGGGGCGGCGTATTCGATGAATTCGAAGCCGTCGGTGCCCATGGGGTTTGGCCAATCGGATGTGATCTGGGCGGTGGTCTCTGGCAATGCGGCGTTCATGGCTGTCTCCTGGTGGTTGGCGCGAAAGCGTCACTGTATTGGCGCAGGATGTCACGATTGCTGCGTTTTGGGGCGTGCCGCTTGTCCTTATTGCACAAAAACTGCAAAATGTGATCCATGCAAGCACTCGACAAGCTCGACCGACAGATATTGCGCAAGCTGCAGGACGACGGGCGCGCCACCTACGACCAGATTGCCGAGCAGGTCGGGCTGTCCGCCAGTGCGGTGTTGCGGCGCGTGCGCCGCCTCGAAGAGGTGGGCGTGATCGACCGCTATGTGGCCCTGGTGCGGCCCGAAGCGGTCGGCCTGGGGCTGACGGCTTATGTGAACGTGCGGCTGGAAAAGCACGCCGAAGGCAGCAAGCGCAACCCGATGGACGTGTTCCGCGCCAGCGTGCAGGCCTGGCAGGAGGTGGTCGAGTGTGTGGCCCTCACGGGTGAAATGGACTACCAGCTCAGGCTGATGGTGGCCGACATGGCCGCCTATTCGCGCTTCATGATGGACACCCTGCTCAAACACCCCAGCGTGCAAGACTGCAAGACCAGTTTTGTCATGGACCGTGTCAAGAGCACCACAGCTTTGCCGGTGTAGACCGTCGCCCCGGGGCCTTGGGGCGGACTTTTGTCACCGTCTGTCCTGAATTAGGGGGGCTGCCCCATCCCGGCTGCTTGTCGAATGAGGGTTAACCCTTATATTTGACGCATGAAACAGGAACCCGAATGGCTGGGGCTGGATGTGTCGGCGGGCCGTGCCCTCGACCATCCGCCGGCTGCAGCCCCCGCCAATGAGCCCGGACGCCCGGCAGCCGCTCAAGCAGTGGTGCCGATCCGCTCGCTGTCGCGCTCGCACAGCCGCATCATTGCGCGCCACCTGTTGGCCCTGTCGCCCGAGGACCGCTACCTGCGCTTCGGTTATGCGGCCACGGACGAGCAGGTGCGGCGTTATGTCGAGCAGATCCGCTTCGAGCGCGACGAGTTGCTGGGCATTTTCAACCGTCGCCTGCAACTGATTGCCATGGCCCACCTGGCTTTTTCGGTGGACCCGCGTTGCCTGAGCTGCGCCGAGTTCGGTGTTTCGGTCTCGCGCAGCGCGCGGGGCCGTGGCTACGGCAGCCGCCTGTTCGAGCGCGCGGTCGTGCATGCCCGCAACGAGGGTGTGCAGATGCTGTTCATCCATGCCCTGAGCGAAAACACGGCGATGCTGCGCATCGCGCGCAAGGCAGGCGCGATCATCGAGCGTGACGGGGCCGAAAGCGAAGCGCACCTGAGGCTGCCGCCCGCAGACTTCGACTCGCGCGTGAGCGAGATCGTCGACCGCCAGGTGGCGTTGACCGACTACCACCTCAAGGCCCAGGCGCGGCTGTTCTGGCGTGTGCTGTCCGGTTTGCAGTCGCTGCCGCAGGACGTGCTGCGGCGCTTGCGATCCTGAGCATCGGCGGCAGGGCGACCGGGGGCGGTCTTTGCACCCCGGGTGACCCTTGGGTTATCCTTGCGCCCTGACGCAACTACCGCCCTTCTTCAGTGGCCGACTCCCCCCCCAGTAGCGGGCCGCAGCGCAGTCTGCGGCACCCCGACAAACGCAGCCTGCTCCAGAAACTGGCCGAGTTCCTGCACCCCGGGCCGGATTCCAAGGACGAACTGATCGAGACCCTGGCCGAGGCCGAGGACAACGAGATCATCAACGCCGAATCGC
>CALMYH010000054.1 GCA_937873395.1 uncultured Burkholderiales bacterium | reverse complement strand
AACTACGTCGCCACCCAGGACCTGATGCTGGCCGTCAACGCCGCCATCACGCTCAAGCGCCCGCTGCTGGTCAAGGGCGAACCCGGCACCGGCAAGACCATGCTGGCCGAAGAGGTGGCGCAGGCCCTGGACATGCCGCTGCTGCAATGGCACATCAAGTCCACCACCAAGGCCCAGCAAGGCCTGTACGAGTATGACGCGGTCAGCCGCCTGCGCGACAGCCAGCTCAACACCAGCGACAGCGCCGAGCGCGTCAAGGACATCCGCAACTACATCGTGCAGGGCGTGCTCTGGCAGGCCTTCACCGCCGACCGCCCGGTGGCCCTGCTGATCGACGAGATCGACAAGGCCGACATCGAGTTTCCCAACGATCTGCTGCGCGAACTCGACCGCATGGAGTTCTACTGCTACGAGACGCGCGAGCTCATCCGGGCCAAACACCGTCCGCTGGTGTTCATCACCTCGAACAACGAGAAGGAGCTTCCGGACGCCTTCCTGCGCCGCTGCTTCTTCCACTACATCAAGTTCCCCGATGCGGACACGATGAAGCAGATCGTGAATGTGCACTTCCCCGGCCTGAAAGACGAGCTGCTGACGGTCGCCATGAAGACTTTCTACGACGTGCGCAACCTGCCCGGCCTGAAGAAGAAGCCCTCGACATCCGAACTGATCGACTGGCTCAAGCTGCTGATGGCCGAGGACATTCCGCTGGAGGCCCTGCAGAACGCCGACAACAAGGTGTCGATCCCTCCACTGGTGGGGGCCCTGCTCAAGAACGAGCAGGACACGACGCTGTTCGAGAAGCTGGTGTTCATGAACCAGAGGAACCGGTGATGTCCGGCCCGGTGGCGATGAACCCACTGCCATCGCCCCTGCCCCGGGTGAGCCTGCCAGGCGTGCATGGCAGCCTGGTCCCGCTGGCGCCGTCCCACCACGACGATCTGTGCGAGGCCACCCGGGACGGCGAACTCTGGAAGCTCTGGTACACGGCCATCCCGTCGCCAGAGGGCATGCAGGCCGAGATCGCACGCCGGCTGGACCTTCACGCCCAGGGCAGCATGCTGCCGTTCGCGATCCTGGATGCCGCTGGCAAGGCCGTCGGCATGACCACCTACATGAACGTCGACCCGGCCAACCGCCGGGTCGAGATCGGCTCGACCTGGTATCGCAAGACGGTGCAGAGGACGGCGCTGAACACCGAATGCAAGCTGTCCCTGCTGACGCACGCCTTCGAGTCGCTGGACTGCATCGCGGTGGAGTTCCGGACCCACTTCATGAACCACCAGAGCCGGCGCGGCATCGAACGCCTGGGGGCCCGATTGGACGGCATTCTGCGCAGCCACCAGATCGTGCGCCACCCGGATGCCGAGGGCTCGCTGCGGGACACCTGCGTCTACAGCATCCTGGCGCACGAATGGCCGATGGTGAAGGCACACCTTCGGCACCAGCTGGCCCGTCCACGGACGGCCTGAGCAGGAGGCACGCCCATGCTGATCGACTTCTTCTACACCCTGCGGGCAGCCAAGCTGCCGGTCTCTGTCAAGGAATACCTCACGCTGCTGGAGGCCCTGAAGGCCGATGTGGTGGGCCCGGCCAACCCGGACGCCTGCAGCATGGACGACTTCTACTACCTGGCGCGCACCGCGCTGGTCAAGGACGAGCGCCATTTCGACAAGTTCGACCGTGCCTTCGCCGCCTATTTCAAGGGCGTAGAGATGCTGGCCGATTTCACCAAGCCGATCCCGGCCGACTGGCTGCGCCAGGAGATGGAGCGCATCCTCTCCGATGAGCAGAAAGCCAACGCGCCCAAGATGGACTGGGACGAGTTGATGGAGACGCTGAAAAAGCGCCTGGAGGAGCAGAAGGAACGGCACGAGGGCGGCAGCAAGTGGATCGGCACCGGCGGCACCTCGCCCTTCGGGCATGGCGGCCAGAACCCCCAGGGCATCCGCATCGGCGGCAAGGGCGGCAACAAATCGGCCGTCAAGGTCTGGGACCAGCGGGCCTACCGCGACTACGACGACAACCTGGAACTGGGCACCCGCAACATCAAGGTCGCGCTGCGGCGCCTGCGCAAGTTTGCGCGCGAGGGCCACGAGCTGGAGCTGGACCTGCCCGACACCATCCGCGCCACGGCGGCCAACGCCGGCTGGCTGGACATCAAGATGATTCCGGAGCGGCACAACAACGTGAAGGTGCTGCTGCTGATGGACGTGGGTGGCACCATGGACGAACACATCGCCCGCGTGGAGGAGCTGTTCTCCGCCGTCAAGAGCGAGTTCAAGCACCTGGAGTTCTATTACTTCCACAACTGCGTCTACGACTTCGTGTGGAAGAACAACCGCCGCCGCTTCGCCGAGAAGTTCCCGACCTGGGACATCATTCGCAAGTACAACAAGGACTACAAGCTGGTGTTCGTGGGCGATGCCACCATGAGTCCCTACGAAATCCTGCAGCCCGGCGGCAGCGTCGAGTACAACAACGAGGAAGCCGGCGCCGAGTGGCTGCAGCGCCTGACACACGCCTACCCGAAATTTGCCTGGATCAACCCGGAACCCCAAGGGGTGTGGCAGTATCGACAAAGCATCAGCATCATCCAGCAGCTCATGGGCCAGCGCATGTTCCCGCTCACGCTCAAGGGCCTGGAAGACGCCATGCGCATGCTGTCGAAATAGAAACCATGCATCCGACCCGCCCGGGGCCGGCCTCCGGGGGCCGGTCCATGCCGATCATCACCGCCTGCTCCGTGCTCGCTCTGGCCTGCCTGGCACTGAGCGCTGCGCCACGGGCTTTCGCCGGCGGCGTGGGCGACCTGCCTCCCGAGGCCGGCGTCCTGGCCGAGCCGGCGAGCGTCACGCGCCCGGCACAGGCCCCGGCCGATCCGGACGTTGCCCTGGCGCCCCGCTTCGACATCGACCTGCAGGCCCCGGAAGCGGTCAGGCCCTTCCTGCTGCGTCACATGGACCTGCAGCGTTTTCGCCGGCTCGAAGACCTGGATTCGGCCGAACTGGACCGGCTGCTGGCGCGTGCCCCGGGCGACCTGGGAGGGCTGCTCGGCACGCTGGGTTACTTCTCGCCCCGCATCGGCATCGTCCGTGAAGGCAACGGCACCACCCCGCTGGGTCTCGTGCGGATCGACGTCGAACCCGGACCGGCCACCCGCGTGGCCTCAGCACGGGTCTTTTTCCGGGGAGACATCGCCACCAGCCCGGCTGCCGCCGGCCAGCGCGAGGCGATCGAACAGGATGTCCTGCGCCCGGTGGGGGAGGTGTTCACCCAGGCGGACTGGGAACAGGCCAAGACCCAGGCTCTGCGCCGCCTGACCGGCGAACGCTACCCCAACGGGCGCCTGCTCAACAGCCTGGCCGACATCGACGCCGACACCCGCGAGGCGCATCTCTACATCGAGCTCGACTCGGGTCCGGCCCGGCGACTGGGCCAGATCCAGGTGCTCGGCGCCAACCGCTACGACGCCGACCGGGCCCGGCGGCTGGCCCGCCTGGCCGGCATCGAGCCCGGCATGGATTACAGCCTGGGCGTGCTGCAGGCGGCCCAGACCCGGCTGGCCGGCAGCGACCTGTACGAAACCGCCCTGGTCACGGTCGAGCCCGCCGGCGACGAAACCGATCTTCCGGTGCTGATCCAGCTGCGCGAGCGCCGACGCCAACGGCTGCAGCTCGGCCTGGGTGCCAGCACCGACAACGGCCCCCGGCTTTCGGTCGAATACCGGCACCGGGACGTGCCGGGCATGGGCTGGCAGGTCGACAACCGCCTCCAGGTCGAGCGCCAGGATCGGCTGGCCCAGACGGTGTGGACCTCACCGGTGGACGAAAAGGCCTGGCGACGGATCACCAGTGTCCGCTGGGGTGAGCAGACCGATGGGCTCAGCACCACCACCAGCCAGCGATTGCGCTGGGGCCGGTCGCGCGAGGAAGCCCGCCTGGACCAGAGTCAGTTTCTGCAGTTCGAGCGTGCCCGAACGGTCAACTCCGTCTTGCGCATGACGGTTCGCGAGAGGAGTCGCTCATCGCTGAGCCTTAACCAGGGCTGGACCTGGCGCCGTTTCGACGACCTGATCTTCCCGGAACGGGGTCAGGGACTGGCCGTGGAAGTCGGGCTCGGTGCCACTCTGGAGAGCCCGGTGCAGCCGTTCGCACGGCTGAACGCACGCTGGCTGACCTACTGGCCGATCGGGGCTGCGCTGCCCGAGCCGCCGCCGCAGGCGGGCCAGGCCCGGGAACCGGAACGGGTACAAGCCCGGGGCAGTCTGGGCCGGCTGGCCCTGCGGCTGGAGGGCGGCGCGATCCTGGCCCGGCAGCAAGCGGTGCTGCCGGACACCCTGCTGTTCCTGACCGGCGGCGATGCCACCGTGCGGGGCTACGGCCTGCGCGAGATCGGCATCACCTCCACCACCGGAACAACAGATCCCGGCCGCTACCTGGCCGTGGCCAGTCTCGAATGGCAGCGACCCATCGGCCGCCACGGCCAGCCCGGCCCGTGGGAACACGTGCTGTTCATCGACGGCGGTGCCGTCGCCAACCAGCCCCAGGATCTGCGGGCCCGATGGGGCGTGGGCAGCGGCATCCGCTACAACAGCCCGGTGGGCCCGCTGCAGATGGATCTGGCCTACGGATTGAAGCCACGGGAATGGCGCCTGCATCTGCGGGTCGGTTTTGCGTTCTGACCGCATGAATCCTGCACCCCCTGCCCAATCTCCTGCCACCGCGCCGGTGGGCCGTTCGCCCCGGCTGCTCTGGTGGCTGCTGCTGTGGTTGCCGGCGGCGGCGTTGGCGGTGGCGCTGTCGGCGGTTCTGGCGGTCTGGATCTGGGCCGGCAGCGCATCTTCGCTCGGGCAGGCGCTGCACTGGACACAGGTCTGGCTGGAGGATCGGCCCGGCGCCGCCGGCCGGCTGGAGGTGGAAGGTGCCGAAGGCAGTCTGCGCCGAGGTGGCCGGCTGGCCCTGCTGCGCTGGGAGCAGGAAGGCCTGTCCGTGCAAGCCGAAGGCGTGCAACTGGAGCTGCCCGACGACTGGATGATCACCGCGCTCACGCGCCGGCACCTGGACGTCGGTCGGCTGCACATCGACCGCCTGGCCGTCCGCGAAGAAAACCGGTCCCCGGGAGAAACGCCCGACGGAACTGCCCCTCCGAAGGATCTCGAACTCCCGCTGACGCTTTACCTGCCCTGGTCCATCGACCGGCTCGATCTCCCCGCGGAAGGCGACATTCACCTGCTGGCTTTGCAGGGCCTGTACCGCTACGGCCAGGCACCCGAGGGCCTGGGTACGCCCCAGGCCCACCAGCTGCGTGTGGAGCAGCTGCACTGGGCCGATGGCCAGTACCGCGGCGAGTTGCTGCTGGGCGCGCAGTCGCCCATGCCCCTGCGGCTGCAGGCGGGCGGCGAAGTCCGGGTCGACGTGCCCGACGGACTGGCCCAGGATCTGCTCGCCCAGCTGCAGGCCTCCGGCTCACTGGCCGGTGCCGCGGCTGCCCTGGACCTGCAACTGCAGCTGCACCCGGCCAACGCTCCTGAAGGCCAGCCCCCCGCCCTGGATGCCCGGGCGCGGGTCCGTCCCTGGCATGAACATCAGGTATTGGAGCAGCTGGACGTGCAGGTACACCGCCTCGACCTGGCCGGACTCTGGCCCGATGCGCCCCGTACCGCCTTGTCGGGCGAGGCCCGCCTTACGCCCCAGGAGGCCGGCTGGCAAGCCCGGATTCACCTGAACAACACATTGCCGGGGCCATTGGACCGGCGGGGATTGCCCCTGGAACAACTGCGACTGGAACTGGACCGCACTCCCACCCACTGGGCGTTGCCCTTGTTCGAAGCCCGCCTGGGCGACGGCCGGTTGCGGGGTCAGGCGCGGGTCACTGCCGGTGACCACGCCCTCTGGCTGGGTGCCTGGAACGGTCTGGTCCAGATCGAGCGCCTCGATCCGGCCCGGATCTGGAGCCGGCTGGCCGCTGGCCGCGCCGACGGCGAAGTCAAGGCCGAATCGATCGCGGCCGAAACCGGCAGCTTCTCCACCGAGTTCAGCGGCCGACTGAACAACACCACACCCGCAGCCCAGCGACAGGCGCCCGATGCCTTGCCACTGGACGAGCTGACACTCCGGGGCCGCTGGCAAGCCCCGGTCGACGCTCCCGAACGCGGTCGGCTGCAACTGGACTCCCTGGCGCTTCGGGCCCTGGGACTTCATCTGGACGGTCAGACCCGGTTGGACCTGTCCAGCCACCAGTTGGAAGGCCGGTTGCAGTTGCGCGTCCCGGGCCTTTCGGCCCGCTGGACCGGTGACGCCGGTGCCACCCGTGGCCAGGGCGAACTGAAACTCGACCTGGCGGACGGGGCCAGCGCCCTGCAATGGTTGCGCGCGCTGCGGACCGCGCCCTGGATCGGTTCGCAGATCGGGCCGGGCCTGGCCGCTCTGGACGGGATCGACTTGCAAGGCCAGGGCACCCTGGCCATGGCCTGGGAGGGCGGACTGGCCACCCTGGGTTACCCCGCGGGCCCCGCCAGCGCCAGCACCCCCGCACAACCGCTGAAGCTGAGCGCGGATCTGCAGCTGCCTCGACTGGCGTTCAAGCGCGGCCCGCAGGACCCGGCCTGGCAACTGGAAGCCGGCCAGCTGCGGCTGGCGGGTCCGCCGCAGGCCCTGGATGTGGAGCTGAAGGCGAAGGTCAGCGGCGAACCCGTGCACTTGAGCTTGGACACCCGGTGGCGGATCGAGCCGGTCTGGCCCGCATCGGCGCGCACCATCAGTGCCACCCCGGAAGCGGGGCGCTGGCAGGTCGAGCGGCTCGACATCCGGGCCCACCTGCCGACACAGGCGCCACTGGGCTGGCACCTGACCGACACGGCACCGGTCGGCACCACCTGGAAACGCCGTGGCCAGGGCTGGCAATGGAGCATCGGACCGGGACAAGTACAGCTCAGGCCCCTGCCCCAGGACCGGTCGGTCGGGGAACCGGTGCGCATCGGGTGGGAGCGTCTGGACTGGGACCAGGGTGCGCTGTCGACACGCGGCTCACTGGAGGGTGTGCCGCTGGCCTGGCTGGACCTGCTCAGCGCCCCGCAGGACCCCACCCTCGGCATGTTGGCCCAGGCGGGCATCCGATCGGACCTGTTGCTGCAAGGGCGCTGGGATCTGCAGCTACCGGCGGGTGCCCAGGCGCTGCCCCAGGTGCAATTGCAGGTGGAGCGACAGCGCGGCGATCTGACCCTGCGCACCGATGGCCAGCCGGCTGGCGGTCCGAACGGGACCTCCGCGGTGATCACGGCGGGTGTGCGCACAGCGCGCCTGGAGGTGGCCAACCAGGGGCGCGCGGTGCAGGCCCGGCTGCTGTGGGACAGCGATCGCCTGGGCCAGATCGATGCGCGAACGGGCACGGAGCTGGCACCACCCGACAGCACACACGGGGCCTGGCACTGGGCGCCGCAGGCTCCGCTTGCCGGTCAGCTGCGGGCCCGACTGCCCGAGGTGGGCGTCTGGTCGGCCCTGGCTCCGCCCGGCTGGCGCATCCAGGGCACGCTGGAGGCCGAAGCCGAGTTGTCCGGCACCCGACAGGAGCCGAGGTGGGTCGGCCAGCTGCGCGCCGACGACCTGGCGGTACGGTCCGTGGTGGAGGGCTTTGCCTTTTCCCGCGGCAGCCTGCGTGCCAGCCTGGATGGCGACCGCCTTCGTGTCGACCAGCTGACCTTGCAGGGTCCGGGGGCAGCGGGTGAAGGGGGTGAACTCGAAGCCAGCGGCAGCGCGCATTGGCGGTCCGTGGTCCGCGAGGGTCAACGGCGGCGTGAGCCGCTGATCGAGCTGCAAGCCAGCGCACGCCAGCTGCGGGTGTCCAACCGGCCGGACCGGCGGCTGACGCTTTCGGGCCGGTTGCAAACCCGGCTGGAGGGCAGCCTGCTCGATATCCGCGGTCGGCTGGCCGCGGACCATGCCTTGTTCCTGCTGCCGGACGAATTCACGCCCAGCCTCGGCCAGGACGTGGTGGTGCGCGGCCGGGGCTCACCACCTCCGCCCAACGGCACACGCGTGCAGACCCAGGTCGAGGTCGACATCGACCTCGGGCGCCGGTTCGAGGTGCGTGGACAAGGCATGGCGACGCAGCTCGGGGGACAGCTGTCCGTTCGCGCCACGCCCGCGCTGCCCAGCCTTCGAGTGCTGGGCGAAGTCCGGACCCAGAGCGGCACCTACCGGGCTTACGGCCAACAACTGAACATCGAGACCGGAGTGCTGCGGTTTGCCGGGCCGTACGATGATCCCGGACTGGACATCGTCGCCGTGCGGCCCAACCTGCGCGACCAGCGCGTGGGCGTGCAGATCCTGGGCACAGCCCAGCGCCCGCAAGTGCGCCTGTTCTCCGAGCCCGACCTGCCCGACAGCGAAAAACTGGCCTGGCTGGTGCTGGGCCGACCGGCCACCGGCGCCGGTGCCGAGACCGCCATCCTGCAGCAGGCGGCCCTGGCCCTGCTCGCCGGGGAAGGTGAAGGGGCCGGTGGCCAATTGGCCGGCTTTCTGGGGCTCGACCAGCTCGGCGTGGTCGATCGCGGCGAAGCCGGTGACGCCATCAGCGTGGGCAAGCGCTTCTCGAACCGGCTCTACGTGAGCTACGAATACGGCCTTGTCAGCACGCTGGGAACCGTCTCGGTGCTGTATGAGGCCTCGCGCTGGCTGACCCTGCGGGGCCGGGCCGGCGAAGAAAACGCCCTCGACCTGCTGTTCACGCGGGAATTCGATTGAAACCGGCCAAGGGCCTGCCGACGATGCGCCCGATACAATGCGATGCCGTTCCGGCGTGCCGCCATAGTTCAATGGATAGAACGAGCGCCTCCTAAGCGCTAGATGCAGGTTCGATTCCTGCTGGTGGTACCACATGTCGGACCCAGGATTCCAGGAGGCCCGCATGCCATCGCATCCCGTTCGGCAGTCCCTGTTGGCGGTCAGCGCCGCCCTGTTGCTGGCCTTGCTGGCCGTCTCCCAGCCTGCGGCCAGGGCAGAGGCCCGCTTCGTCCAGACCCCCTACGAGAACCCCAGGGTCCTGTTCGACTTTTTTCTCGACGATCCGGCCAAGATGGGCACGGCCCTGTACTGGATCCGCTCGTTCATGAACCCGCTGGTCGAGGCGCCCTACAGCCTGTTCGCCGAAGACATGAGTGTGATCGTGGTGCTGCACGGCACCGAGATCGTGACCGTGGCCAAGAAGAACGAGACGCGCTACGAGGAGGTGGTGCAGCGCATGCGCTACTACGCCGATCAGGGCGTGAAGTTCAAGATCTGCGGTCTGGCCCTGCAGGACTATGGCTACACGCGTGCCGACCTGCAGGACTTCATCGAGGTCACCCCCTCGGCCATCACCGAGCTGGTGCATTGGCAGAACCGGGGCTATGCGCTGGTCACGCCGGTGGTGACGGAAAAGCGCTTTTCGATCGAGCAGATCCGTTGATGCGGAGCGGCCCGTGGCGCCGGTTCAGCGCTGGCGCAGCGTGCGGCTGAGAAGGATGACCGGCAGCAGGCCCACCAGCACCAGCGTGAGCGCCGGCAGCGCCGCCTCGCCCAGGCGCTCGTCCCGCGCCAGCTGGTAGGTGACCACCGCCAGGGTGTCGCTGTTGAAGGGCCTCAGCACCAGGGTGGCCGGCAGCTCCTTCATGACATCCACAAACACCAGCAGCGTGGCCGCCAGGGTCGAGCGCCACAACAGCGGCCCATGCACCCGCCAGGCCAGCCCGAAGCCGGTGGTGCCCAGCATCCGGGCGGAGTCGTCCAGGCTGGCCGGCACCCGGCTGTAGCCGCTTTGCACCGATTGCAGGGCGACCGCCGTGAAACGCACCAGGTAGGCCCAGACGATGCCCAGCGCGGTGGCGGTGATCCAGTATCCGACCGAGGTGTCCGGCCGGACCGACTGCACCCACCCGACCGGCAGCAGAATGCCCACCACAATCACCGCACCGGGCACCGCGTATCCGAGACTGGCGAGCTGGGACACACCGCGGGTCAACGCGCCCGGTCGCACCCGCGCGGCAAAAGCCAGGAGCAGCGCCAGCGCGGTGGCCAGCACGGCACTGATGCCGGCCAACCAGAGGCTGTTGCGCGACCATTGCAGGAACATGTTCCAGGGCAGCTCGTCCCAGCCACCGATGAGCGGGCGCAGCATGAACAGCACCGGCAGCACAAAGCCGAACAGCACCGGCAGGGCACACAAGACCCAGGCCAGCAGCGCACGTGCCCCCCTCAGGCGCGTCGGCTGGGCCTCGTCGCTGCCGGCACGCTGGCCACGCAGGCTGGCAAAGCGCATGCGGCGCTGGGCCCGGTGTTCCAGCCACAGCAGCAGCGCGACCAGCGCCAGCAGCATGGTGGACAGCTGGGCCGCCGCCAATGGCATGTCCATGGCCAGCCAGGCCTTGTAGATGCCGGCGGTGAAGGTCTGGATCCCAAAATAGCTGGCGACCCCGAAGTCGGCCAGGGTCTCCATCAACGCCAGGGCCACGCCCGCCGCCACGGCCGGCCGGGCCAGTGGCAAGGCCACCTCGCGGATGCGCCGGATGAGCGGAGCCCCCAGCAGCCGGGCCGCCTCCATCAATTGCGAGGCCCGTTCGGTCAGCGCCGTGCGCGCCAGCAGGTAGACGTAAGGGTAGAGGGTGAAGGTGAACACCCAGACTGCCCCTGGGGTGTTGCGTATCTCGGGGAACACCCGACCGCTCAGACCGAAGGTTTCGCGCAACCACACCTGCAAAGGGCCGCTGAATTGCAGGAAGTCGGTGTAAGCGTAGGCGACCACATAGGCCGGCATGGCCAGTGGCAGCAGCAAGGCCCATTCGAAGACCCGTCGCCCAGGAAAGTCGAACAGGGTCACGGCGCTGGCCGTTGCCATGCCCACCACCCCCACACCTAGGGCCACACTCAGGCAGAGCCACACCGTGGTCCACAGGTAGTCTGGCAACACGGTCTGCGCCATCTGGTGCAACACGTCGCGCGCCGCCGCATCGAGCTGGGCCCAGGAACCCAGCAAGGCCAGCACGGGCAGAGTCAGCGCCAGGGCAACCAGCAGGAGCAAGACCAGGAGAAACCAGCGTGGCATGAACAGGATGGGGTCGGGCCAGAAGACAGCGGCACAGCCGCCATCATGCCAGCCTGGCCAGGCACCCCTTTTCCGAGTGGATTGAGGCAGATCAACACAAATGAGAATTGTAGTTATCTACAATAGGAGCCATGTTCCTATCGGTTCGGCAACTCGATGTCCAGTACCCCGCAGCGGCCCGCCCGGCCGTGGCGGGTGTGTCCCTGGAGCTGGCCGCCGGCGACATCGGTGTGCTGATCGGCCCTTCCGGTTGTGGCAAGACCACCCTGCTGCGGGCGGTGGCCGGCCTGGAGCGGGCCAGCCGGGGCAGCATCGTGCTCGGTGGCGAGACCGTCAGCGACGGCAGCCGGCACCTGCCCCCTGAACAGCGGCGCATCGGCATGGTGTTCCAGGACTACGCGCTGTTCCCGCACCTCGACGTCGAACGCAATGTCGGTTTCGGCATTGCCCGGCTGCCGCGGGCCGAGCGCCAGCGGCGGGTGGCCGAGGTGCTGGGCCTGGTCGGTCTGGACGGGATGCAGTCGCGCTACCCCCACGAGCTCTCGGGTGGCCAGCAGCAGCGCGTGGCGCTGGCCCGGGCCTTGGCGCCGCAGCCGCGCCTGTTGCTGCTGGACGAACCCTTCTCCAACCTGGACGTGGACCTGCGCGAGCGCCTGGCCCATGAGGTGCGCGGCATCCTGAAAGCCGCCCGGGCCACCGCCCTGTTCGTCACCCACGACCAGCTGGAGGCCTTCGCCATCGGCGACCGCATCGGTGTGATGCACGAAGGGCACCTGCACCAGTGGGACGACGCCTATGCCCTCTACCACCGGCCGGCCACCCGCTTCGTGGCCGAGTTCATCGGTCACGGCGTGTTCGCGCCTGCCCAGATCCGCCTCGACGGCGGCGAAGTGACGGTGCAGACCCCGCTGGGTGCCCTGCAGGACATGGAAGAGTGCCCGTTGCCCAGCGCCTACGAGGCCGGTCTGTGCGACGTGCTGCTGCGCGCCGATGACATCGTGCACGACGACGACGCGCCGGTGAAAGCCCAGATCGTGCGCAAGGCCTTCCGGGGCTCGGAGTTTCTCTACACCCTGCGCCTGGCCAGCGGCGAGACCCTCATGACCCACGTGCCCTCGCACCACAACCACGCGGTGGGGGAGTGGATCGGCATCCGCGCCGAGGTCGACCACGTGGTGACCTTCGAGCGCGGCGGCGCGGCGGGGTCGCCGCCGGCACCGGCGGTCAGCCGCTCGGTCTGAAAGCCAAGGCTTTCATTCGTTTCGCTTCGATGCCTTCTGCCTCGCAGCCCCCTAGGGTCGCGCCTCGTGGCCTCCGTTTGCTTGCAGCAACAGGCGCACGGCCGCGTAGGGATGGGACGAACCAGGGACCGATTCTCGTCCCACCTCCGCCGTCCAGCGCGCCCAGGGTGCCAGCCGCGAGCCGACCATGAGCGCGTGGCGTGTCACCGGCTGGTAGCGGTCGAAACGCGCTTCCCGCATCAGCAGGGAGGCACCCGGTCCGTGCAACCGGTGCGATGCGCTCAGGCGCTCGCCACGCCAACCAAGCTCCCAGCCAGGGGCCATGTGCCAGATCGCCTCCAGCCAGCCTCCGCGGCTGCTCCCGCGGTAATCCGCCAGTCCGTTGGCCGATGTCAAGGTGCCGTCCTCGTTGCGCCACCAGCCGGCGGCTGTCAGGGTCAGTGGCAGTGCGGCGTCCGAGGCAAGTCCCGACCAGGACAGGCTTGCGGCCAGAAGCTGGCTGTCACCGGCAAAGCAGATGACCTCGGTGAAACGGGCATCGCACACCGGCGCCCCGTGGCTGTGATCTTCGGAACTGGACACCGAGGCACCCCGACCACCGGGTCTGAAGCCCGCCCACAGGACATCGGCCTGCCAGGGACCACGGCCCCAGCCGAGGTGCAGGCTGGGTACCCAAGGGCCTTCTGCCGAGCCGGGAAACCCTTTTCCCCGCCACAGCCCCATATCCACCGACCACGTCGAGGCCCGATACCGGCGCCAGCTCAACTGAAGGCCATCGTCCACCCAGTGGTGGTCGAGCGCGGCGCGCTGCGCCAAAGGCATGAGTCCGAAGCGATCGAAATGGCCGGCACCCGCCAGAGTTGCGCCCATGGCGGGTCGCTGACGTCCAGCGCTCATGCGCCAGACATCACCGTTGTCGGCGTCGCGGCGGGCCTGTACCCAGGCCTCCTCCACTTCAGCGCTCTCGCCACCGTGTTTTCCGATGAGCAGCCGGGCACCCCAGGTGTTGTTCAGCCGCGCCGCGAGTCCGATGGCGCCATGCTCCAGCTGGGTGCCATCCGGGTTCATGCCGGCATCGCCCTGAAGCAGATAACCGTCCAGTCGGGTGGACGGCAAGGTGTTGTCGGCCTTGAGCGAACGCAGCGCAGCAGCGGCATCCCACCGGATGCCAGGCTCCGGCGGCAAGGCGTCATCCACCTCGCCGTGGGCCTGCGCATGGGTGGCGAACAGAACCCCGCCGACCACGATCAGGGCCTGGGCGAGGTGGCGCTCAGCGCCCTTCCGCAAACGGGTTGGAGAACTTGGGGTTGGTGAGGAAATCATGGTCGGTCAGGGTCCTGAGGAAAGCGACGATGTCGGCTTTCTCCTGCTGGTTGAGGTCGATGCGCGCGATGAGGTCACTCTTGTTGGGATGCAGACGGCCATCCCCGGCATGGGGGCCGGAAGTGATGTTGCGTCCGCCTGCGGCGTAGAAATCCAGCACCTCTTCGAGCGTGGCGATGCTCCCGTCGTGCATGTAGGGCGCCGTCACCTCCACATTGCGCAAACTGGGGGCCCTGAACAGACCCCGATCCGTGAGCCGGTTGGTGAATTCGAAAAGGCCCTGGTTGTGTTCCGGGAAGTTGCCGGTGTTACCGATGTTGTACAGACCCGTGTTGTGAAACGGGGTGTCCAGCACCAGCGTGGACGCATGCACCACCTGATCGTTCAAATTGAATCCGGCATGGCAGTGGAAGCACTCGGCCTTTTCCCCGAAGAACAGGGTCTGCCCGCGCTGCTCGGCGGGTGACAGCGTTTCCTGTCCACGCTGGCTGCGGTCGAACCGGCTGTTGCCCGAAATCAGCGTGCGCTGAAAGCTCGACACCGCGCGCGTGATGTTGCCCCAGGTGATGGGCGTCTCCACTTGCGGAAACGCCTGGGCAAACAGCTCGGCATAGCGGGGATCGCTCTGGATGCGACCCAGAACCTCGTCCTTGTTGCCATCGTTGATGCCCATTTCCACCGGGCTGTCGCCAAACAGCGGCACCTGCATCTGCGCTTCCAGGCTCAGCAGCGACGGGTTGGCCCAGGTCAGGGTGGGGTGATAAACCACATTGGCCAGGCCCTGGGCGTTGCGCGGATGCACCTCACCCGACGAGCCGATCGCCAGCGCGCGTCCATCGGTGAAGGCCTTGTCCTGGTGGTGGCAGCTGGCGCAGGACTGGGTTCCGTTGCCCGACAGGCGCCGGTCATAGAACAGGAAGCGCCCCAGTTCGGCCTTGGCCTCGGTCAACGGGTTGCTGTCGGGCACCCGCGGCACCGGGAAACCAGGCGGCAGATTCCACGGAAAGGCGCCTTGTGCGGTATCGGTCACCGACACGCCCCCACCACCGCAACCCGACAGGGCCAGTGTGCCCGCCAAGGCGGACACACCGGCCAAGCCGAGCAACGCCTGCATCAGACGTTGCCCCGGGCTCATTTCGCCGCCACCATGAACACGGTCTGTGCAGCGCCGCCGTTGATCGGCAGACCGAAGTTTGCCGCGTCACCCACCTTGCCGATGACCAGCGGCTCGCCATTGAAGGTCGCTCCGGCAGCCGCGGCGCCATCAAAGCCAATCTGCAAGGCCGTGAACACACCGGTGCACTCGAAGTCGCTCAGCCCTGACATGCAGCCCGTGGGGCCCGACCGGTTGACGGTGACATCGTTGCCCGCCATCAGTGCCCGCACATCGAGGTTGATCTTCTGTGTGGCGGGATCAAAGGCGGAGAAACGAATCGTTGCCCGGTTGGGCTGGGCACAAGCGCTCACCTGTCCGGCGGCCGGGTTGTCGCCGGTGCAGTTCGTCGACCCCAGGTGCACGTTGAAGACCGGGGCCGCCCACTTGCCAGACGTACCCGCCGGTTCGGCCGCCAGCACGTCGGTCAGCTCGACCTTGGCGAACTTGCGTCCGCCGGCCCAGGCCCAGGCCATGCCGGGGTGAGCGGCGTTGTTGATCACCGCCGGCGTGACCTCCAGGCCAGCGGCCTGGTCGGTGTGGTTGAGTGCCAAAGGGACCCCCAAGGTCATCACCACGCCGACATATTCGCCAGCTGGCACCGTTCCGGTGAGGCTGGGGTTCATGTCGGTGGTGCCCACCGAACACGCACCACTGCGGTCCTCCAGGTCAATGAGTGTCACGCGGTTGTCGCCCACGGTCACGTTCCAGTTGTCGTTGACTGGCAGCGTCAACGGCACTTCCACCCCATCGGCGCTGATCATGGCGACGTTGCTGACGTAGAAGCGCGCATCGCGCAGGCGCCCGGTGGCGTCGGTCGTGCCCAGTCCGGGAATGGATTCGGTGGCACAACTGACCGCCGTCTCACCGGCCACCAGACCGAAATCGATCGTCACCTGGCGGGGTGCGGGCGGATCCTGAGTGGCATCTTCGCTGCCGCCACCGCATGCGACCAGGAGTCCGGCGGTCATCAGGGATGCCGCGAGAAGGGTGTACGTGTTTTTCATGGTTGGATCTCAAAATAGAAACAAGACAGGGAACAGGATTGCCGAGCCACGCACGGGCTCACCGTCCGGACGGCGGCCCTGGCGGGCGATGACCGGCAACAAGAGAGGAGATGGAGACCATCAGGCCACCTGGGGCGGCGCCCGCATGGGGGACATGAGGAGCACGCGACTGACGTGATCGCTGGGCGGGGGGTCGGGCAAGACGCAGCCCACAGGACGACCGAAGATCCCAGCGATCACCCCATCCGTCAGGGCGGGCCCGGGCAATGCCGATTGCGAAGCGGCCCACGCACAGGGCTGCAGGGTGACCGTGGGTTCTGAATGTTCACCTTCGGGTCGACCCGCATCCACGTCGTCCAGAGCCACCCACTGCATGCCCTGCGGGGTGCAGACCTGAACCACCACCTGCTGGCTGAATGTGGCAAGCACCCAGCCGCCCAGCGGTGCGTGCAGCGCCGAGAACAGCGAACACAGCAACAGCAGCCGCAGCCAGCCACGCACACGGGCGGCTGGCAGCGACAACAGGCCGGATCGATGAACCGACATCAGAAACCTTGCTGGCGAAACACCGGAATCATCGGACGGTCAACGTTCGCGCCGGCCCAACGGCCGGCCATCGAGCAGTCCCCGGTGGATCGATCGTCAGACCGAAAGCGACCGGGGTAATCAGACCCGTCCCCACAGATGGCCGCTGCCATGCGCACGATCGGCGAGCAGCGCATCAGTGATGTCCGTGGCTGCTGCCTGCGCGGCGCGGCGTCTGTACCCAGACCTGCACCGTGTGTTCGCCGGCGCGTTCGAAGCGCAGGGTGATGGGGAAGCGGTCGCCGTCCTTCAGTGGCGCTTTCAGGTCCAGCAGCATCAGGTGATGACCGTCGGTCATGCCATGCCGCAGCCGCACGTCGGATCGGGCGGGCAAGGGAAGATCGGCCACCGCCCGCATGCGCATGACGTCGCCATCCATCCGCATGCGGTGGATCTCGACCCGCGCGGCCGCCGGTGTCGATGCCGAGAGCAGGCGGTCGGGCTCGCGCCCCCGGTTCCTGATGGAACGGAAATAGACCGCACCGGTGCCGGACCCCGGCAGGGACGGCGTGGCATAGGGATGGTCGATGCGCAGGTCGCCGACCCTGAAGTCGTGGGCCATCACGGCGGCAGGCACGATGACCAGCGCAAGCCCCACCCGAAGGGCGGTCCGTCGCTTCACTGGCACGCGCCTCATGCCGCCACCGCCGGGAAGGCTTGCCAAGGTCCTGCCGCCCAGGGCACGGAACCAGCACCCACGGGCACCGACGTTCGTGGCGGTCCGCCCTTGCGGCTGCGCGGCGGCAGCAGCTGGGCCAGGGCACGACAGACGGTTTCGTGCTTGGCGTCGATCATCAGTGCCAGCTCACGCAGGGCCGGCAACCGGGCCCGCACAGCATCGGCCTGCGCACCGGCCAGGGCCGTCAGGTTCTGCCAGGGCAGGCCCAGCAACTGCAGCAGGTGGACCACGCGCTGCACCACGCTGCCGGTGCGCAAGGTGGCCATGTCGTGGCTGCGCTCCTGCTGCTGCAGCAAGGCCTGGCGCAACAGGGCCTGGCGGTGTGCCGGGTCGGCCACCGGGACCCTTTCCAGCCGGCACTCCTGGAACGCCGTGGCGGTGAACTGGTAGGGCAGATCGCACAGGGATTCAAGGCCCACCAGGTCACCGGGCAGGGCCAGTTGCACCGGCAGGCGCTGGGGACCGCTTTCGCGGTCCAGCCGAACGGCGCCCTCGGTCACCCGCCACAGGGGACCGTATTCGCCCGATTTGAAGATCCGGCTCTGGCCGGCAAAGACCTGCAGCGGCAGGTCGGAAGTCTGGGACATGTGGAACTCCTGACTGGAACGTCACCCTGGCAGGCGATCACACGCGGCGATCGGCCAGGAACTCATCGGCGCACGAGCCCGCGTTGGGGCAGGTGCACCGGCGTTCAGATCAGGTGTTCGGTGGCCCCCGGGCCAGCGGCGGCATCGCCGACGAAGCCAGGTGCGGCAGGACCAGCTGGTCGCGGGGAACCCGCTCGCCCTCGGGTGGCAGCCAGCCAGGCAGCGTCGGCAACAGCGGTGCAAAGCGATCGGCGGCCAGGACACAATGGCCGCACAGGTCGTGCACGGCCAGCGGATCGTTGGCGTCTTGCGGGTCTTGCCGGTCACCCAGCTGCACCCATTCCATTCCCTGCGCGGTGCAGATCTGCACCCATTCGCCCGCCGTGCGCTCGGCGGCCAGCACGCGCGACACCGACGGTGCCAGCACGGCCAGCACCATCGCGGCCAGCAGGCAGCGGGTGAGGGCATGCAGGAGCGACCGGGACATGGTCAGGCGCGCAGGTCTGGCGGGACTCAGTGTTTGTGGCCCCCGTGGGATTTGTTGTGACCGTGGCCGGCGCCCAGCGCCTGGACGGGCGCCGCAATCTGCTGCGTGAAGCGCTGCCGGGCGGCGTCTTCAAACACCAGGGTGATGGGCACGTTCTGTCCGGCCTGCAAGGGCTGCTTGAGGTCCATCAGCATCACGTGGTAGCCACCCGGCTTGAGTTCCGTGGTGCGACCGGCGGCCAGGTCCAGTCCCGGGATCTGGCGCATTCTCATGACGTCCTTCTCCATGGCCATTTCGTGGATTTCCACCACGCCGGCCACGGGCGACTCGGCCGCGACCAGGCGTGCGTTAGCGGACGGCGTCAGGCGCATGAAGGCGCCGGTGGCCTTCTGCGTGGCCACGGTGCCGCGCACCCAGGCGTCTTCCACCTTGACCACGGTCTGGGCCCAGGCAGCGGTGGTGATGGCCAGCAGGCCGGTGATGATGAGTTTTTTCATGGGGATGACTCCTGGTCGATGGGTGGGAAAAAAACAATTGGTTCAGCCGGCGTCTTCGGCCAGCAAAGTCCGGATGTCGGCGGCGTAGTCGTCGGCGCCCTGCTCATGCCTCAGGGCCACGCGCAGACGCCCCTGGCGGTCGATCAGATAGGTCAGGGCCGTGTGGTCCATGGTGTAGCTGCTGCCGGTTGGGACCCTCTTGTAGTAAACCCGGAACGCTTCGGCAGCTGCCTTGATGTCCTCGTCGGCGCCGGTCAGGGCCATGAAGGACGGGTCAAAGGCCGCCATGTACGCGCGCAGCAGCTCGGGCGTGTCGCGCTCGGGGTCCACCGTGACGAACAGCAGCTGGACCTCGGCGGCCTGCGGGCCCAGTTGCTCCATCACGGCGGCCGCACGAGACAGCGCCGTGGGGCAGACGTCCGGGCACTGGACAAAGCCGAAATACAGCATCACCACTTTGCCCTGGAAGTCGGCCAGGGTGCGCGGCTGCCCGCTGAAATCGGTCAGCGCGAAACCATGGCCATAGGGCGCACCGGTGATGTCGACGCCTTCGAATCCCGGCGAACCCGACGAACCAGGCAAGCGGTCACAAGCAGCCAGCGCAGTCAAAGCGGGCAACAACAGCCAGGACAGCGCACGGCGCCGGCCGGCAGACACAGCAAGTTGCTTGAACGGGGCGTGAGGCATGGCGCCTCCTGAACATCGGAACCAGGAACACGTCCGCCGTGTGGACGTGGGCGTCGGGATGTCAGGCGGCCAGCGGGGGAGCGCGTGATCGGGTGGCCAGCGGCTGGGCCGGTCGCGGTGCTGCGGTGAAGAAAGCGGGAACGTCGTGGGTGCCAGCCATCAGGCCCACAGCGTCTGTGTGGTGTGGTGGCAGTCCACCGCCACTGTGCAGCTGGCACCAGTTGCAGTGCGAGGCAGCGTCCTTGGCCAGGTGGTCCTGCGACTCGGACGAACCGTCGGCCTTGACCCAGACCATGCCGGAGGCGCTGCAGACCTCGATCCACCCGGACTTGTCCGTGCCCGCGACGGCCGCCTGCACCAGGGCGGGCCACAGCGCAGCCACCAGCAGGGCCCAGATGGCCAGCCAGGCGGCAAAACGGCGGTGCAGACGGATCGCGTCCATGGCGACAGTTTAGCAGGCCGACGTCATCCGTGTGACGCGACAAAGTGCCGCGCTCGGCCTAACATCCAGTTTCCCCTTCCCCCAACGGAGACCACCATGCTCACCCTCTGCGGCTTTTCGGCCAGCAACTACTACAACAAGGTCAAGCTCGCCCTGCTCGAAAAAGGCCTGCCTTTCGACGAAGAGCTGGCCTGGGTCGGCGAGACCGACCTGGCCGCCAGCCCGCTGGGCAAGGTGCCCTACCTCAAGACCGACGAAGGCACGCTGTGCGAGTCCACCGTCATGCTCGAGTACATCGAGGCGAAGTACCCGCAGCCGGCCCTGCTGCCGGCCGACCCGTTTGCCGCGGCCAAGGTGCGCGAGCTGCTGCGCTACCTGGAGCTGCACCTGGAGCTGGTGGCGCGCAACCTCTACCCCGAGGCCTTCTTCGGTGGCAAGGTCAGCGACGCGGCCAAGGAGAAGACCGGCCAGCAGCTGGAGAAGAACATCGCCGCCTTCGCGAAGCTGGTGAAGTTCTCGCCCTTCATCGCCGGCGACAGTTTCACCCTGGCCGACTGCGCGGCCATCGTGCACCTGCCGCTGGTCTCCGGCGCCACCAAAGTCGTCTACGGCCGCGACTTCCTGGCCGAGCTGCCGGTGCGCGACTATCTGAAGAAGGTCGGAGAACGCCCGAGTGTGGTGAAGGTCAATGCCGACCGAAAGACCAACACCGAGCTGATGATGCAGCGCGCCCGCGCGGCCAAGGGCTGAAGCGGCCGGACCGGCTGTGGTGCGCGACCACCATCCCCAGGTGACCGAGGGCGTGGACCTCCACCGGCCCGAGGGTCTGTTCGAGGCCTTGCTGGCAGGGGTGCTGCGCAGCACCCTGCGCGCCCTGCTCAAACCGGTCTTCTCGCCGCGCTGGTCCATCGGCTTGCAGCGCCGCTGGCTGCGCCTGCTCTCTCGCACCACCCTGGTCCCGCGCTCGGTGCGCATCACACCCGACACGGTCGGAGGGATGCCCGGCGAGTGGCTGCGGCATGGCGATGCACCGCCGGTGCGCGCCGGCACCCTGCTCTACCTGCACGGGGGTGCCTACTGTGTCGGCAGTCCGGCCACGCACCGCGCCCTCACGGCGCGGCTGGCCCAGGGCACGGGCGTGCCGGTGTTCGTGGCCGACTACCGGCTGGCACCCGAGCACCGCTTTCCGGCCGCGCTGGAGGATGCGCTGGCGGCCTACCGCGCGCTGCGCCTGCAGGGGCCGGTGGTGGTGGCGGGCGACTCTGCCGGTGGCGGGCTGGCCCTGTCGCTGGCGCTCGCACTGCGCGAGGCCGGCGAGGCGCCACCGGCCGGCCTGCTCCTGCTGTCGCCCTGGGCCGACATGGCACCAGACACCGTGCCCGAGGAACCACCGGGCGAGGCCATGCTCAGCGCCGCCTGGGCACAGGCCTGTGCGGCCCACTACCTGGGGCCAACACCCGACGCCCGGGCCTGGATGACCTCGCCCCTGAAAGCCGACCTGCGCGGTCTGCCGCCGGTGCTGATTCAGGCTGGCACCGACGAGATGCTGCACGGCCAGGCGCTGGCCCTGCATGAGGCGCTGCGGTCGGCCGGTGTGGACAGCCGCTGCGACATCACCGAGCGCCGCTGGCATGTGTTCCAGCTGCACGGCGGTGCGCTGCGCAGCGCCGACGAAGCCATTGCCCGTCTGACCCGCTTTGCCCGCCAGCGCCTGGACGCGGTGGCCGAGCCCCGCCACAGTGAACACGAGGTGGTGATCATGGGCGCCGGCATGTCCGGGGTCTGCATGGGCCTCGGGCTGAACCGGGCCGGCATCAAAGACTGGGTGATTCTGGAGAAGCAGCCCGGCGTGGGCGGCACCTGGTGGGACAACACCTATCCGGGCGCCCATGTGGACGTGCCCTCGCCGGTGTATGCCTTTTCGTTCGCACCCAACCCGCGGTGGACGCGGCGCTTTGCGTCGGCGCCCGAGATCCAGCGCTATGTGCAAGGCCTCTCCGACCGGCACCACCTGGGTGCCCGAACGCGCCTGGGCAGCGAGTTGACCGAAGCGCGCTTTGACGAGACCACCGGCCACTGGCATTTGCGCACCGCGCGCGGTGACACGCTGCGCGCACGCTTCCTTGTCTGCAGCACCGGGCCGCTGAACCAGCCACGCTGGCCCGACATACCCGGTCTGGACAGCTTCGCCGGCGATCGCCTGCATTCGGCCCGCTGGGACCCCACCATTCCGGTGGCCGGGCGCCGCGTGGCCGTGATCGGCACTGGCTCCACCGCCTCGCAGCTGGTGCCCCCCATCGCGCAGCAGGCGGCGCGCCTGCATGTCTTCCAGCGCACCGCCAACTGGGTGTTGCCACGGCTGGACCGGCGCTATGGCCGGCTCGACCGCCTGCTGGCCCGCCTGCCGCCGTACGCCGCCTTCACGCGCTGGGCCTGGACACAGATCCTGGAGTGGGGCCGTCGTGGCTTCGACGAGGGCACGCTGGCACGCCGCGGCATGCTCAAGACGGCTGCCGCCCATCGCGCCCGACAGGTGTCCGACCCGGCGCTGCGCGAGGCACTGACCCCGCCCTACCCGCTGGGCTGCAAACGCATCATCTACTCGAACGATTTCTACCCGGCCCTCACGCGGACCCACGTGGAACTGGTGACCACCGGGATCGAGCGCATCACGCCGCGTGGCATCGTCACCACCGACGGCCGCGAACGGCCGGTGGACGTGCTGGTGTGTGCCACCGGCTTCGAGACGGTGCAGCTGCTCTCCTCGGTCAAGGTCACCGGCCTGAACGGCCATACGCTGCGCCAGGCCTGGGCCGACGGGCCACAGGCCTACCACGGCATCAGCGTGGCGGGTTTTCCCAACCTGTTCCTGATGCTGGGCCCCAACACTGCCACCGGCCACACCTCGACCCTGCTCTATATCGAGCCCGAAGTGCGCCACGCCATTGCCTGCATGCAGCGGGTCGGACGCGAAGGCCAGCGCTGGATCGAGGTACGGACCGAAGTGATGGCCGAATACAACCGGTCGCTGCAGCAGCGCCTGGGCGGTTCGGTCTGGGCCCAGTGCCGCAGCTGGTACCGCATGGACGGCGGCAAGATCGTGGCCCTGTTTCCCGGCTTCACCGCCGAGTACGTGAAGGCCGTGCAGCGGCCTGACCGCCAGGCCTACCGGCTGGGCTGAAGACCTGTCAGATCTCGGCCGCCAACCGGCCGACCATGTCCTGCAGGTCCCGCGCCCACGCGCGGCGATCCCGGCCATGGGCCTCTTCAGGCTCACCCTGGTGCACCACAGCCAGCACACCATCGGCGCACAGGGTGCTCCAGATGGACGAGAGCAGCGTGGTATCGCCGATAAACAGCGGAGCGTCACTGATCGTCCGATCGACCGGATCCCGGTAGCCCAGAGCCACCGGCAGCACCGGCGCACCGGTGGAAATGGCCGCCTGCAGCAGGTTGGCGTGGAAGGGCAGCACCTGGCGACCGTCACCGGTGGTGCCTTCGGGGAACACCGCCACGATGTCCCGGTCCACCAGTCGCTCGGCCATCAGGTGCACCACCCGCATGGCGTCGCGCCGGTTTTCCCGCTCGATGAACAGGGTGCCGGCACCCCGGATCAGGGCACCCAGCACAGGCCAGTGACCGGCATCGGCTTTGGACACAAAACGGGCCGGCTGGCAGGCGTTCATGACGATGATGTCCAGCC
Organism: uncultured Burkholderiales bacterium; assembly: GCA_937873395.1. Taxonomy (GTDB): domain Bacteria; phylum Pseudomonadota; class Gammaproteobacteria; order Burkholderiales; family Burkholderiaceae_C; genus Hydrogenophaga. Next base: position 69,908 of record CALMYH010000054.1, on the reverse strand, counting down.
AGGAAATGTGGTTGGCCACCACCAGCAGCGGTCCGCTGCCGTGAACCCTGCCCCGCACCTCCAGCGACACCCCCAGGATGGCCAGCATCCGCCGGGACCACTCGCGCACCAGCAGGCGCTTTTGCGCGTCGTTCATGCGACCGAACTCGCGGCGGATGATCCACAGCCCGCGCAGCACGTGCACGATGGCGCGCCAGGCGCGCCAGGTCGCACGCAGCTTCTTCACGCGTGGGCGGCCGGCTGGGTCGCCACACCATCGGCCAGGTGCGCCAGCTGACCTCCCACCAGGGTGGCGCGCACCTGCGAAGGCAGCTCCTGGTCGCCGAAGGGCGTGTGCTTGCCCTGGCTGCGCAAGGCCTGCTGCGTGACCACCCAGGGGCTGTCCGGGTGGAACACGCAGATGTCGGCCACGCCCCCCACGGCCAGGCGCCCGACGCTGGCCTGCAGCGTCCCCAGGCTGCCACCGAGGACCGACTGCGGGCCGCTGGTGAGCACCGTCAGCGCCTGCATCAACCCCAGCCCGTCCTGCTGTGCCCAACGAAGGGCCAGACCGAGCAGCAGCTCGACCGCCGTCGCGCCCGGTTCGGCCTCGGCAAAGGGCAGGATCTTGGCGTCCGCGGCAACCGGGTTGTGGTCGGACACCAGGGCGTCGATGGTGCCGTCGACCAACCCGGCCCGCAGCGCCTCGCGGTCGCGCTGCTGGCGCACCGGCGGCTGCAGGCGCAGGCGGCTGTCGTAGTAGCCGATGTCGACGTCGGTCAGCAGCAGGTTGTGCACACTCACGTCACAGCTCACCGGCAGCCCTTCGGCCTTGGCCTGGCGCACCAGCTCCAGGCCGGCCGCGCTGCTGATGCGGCACAGGTGCACTCGCGCCCGGCTGCCTTTGGAGGAAACCGCGCGCATGAGTTCGAACAGGGTGTGCAGGGCGATAGTCTCGGCCGCCGCCGGCACACCCGACAGACCCAGGCGTGTGGCCAGCGGTCCGCTGGCGGCCACACCCTGACCGAGCCAGTGGTCCTGCGGCCGCAGCCAGACGGTGTAGCCGAAGGTGGCGGCGTACTGCAGCGCGCGCTGCAGCACCTGGGTGTTGACGATGGGCACCTCGGCCTGACCGAAGCCGATGCAGCCCGATTCGGTGAGTTCGGCCATCTCGGTCAGCACCTCGCCCTTGAGGCCGCGCGTGAGCGCGCCCAGGGGGAACACCCGGGCCAGGTGCAGCTTCTCGGCGCGGAACTTGAGCATGTCCACCAGCCCCGGTTCGTCCAGCACCGGGTCGGTGTCGGGTGGGCACACCAGCGAGGTCACACCACCGGCCACCGCCGCACTCATTTCGCTTTCAAGCATGCCGGCATGCTCCTGCCCCGGCTCGCGCAGGCGCACCGCCAGGTCCACCAGCCCCGGCGCCACCACGCAACCGGCGGCGTCGATGACCCGGTTGGGGTGGAAGTCGCTGCCGACCTGGCCGATGGCGATGATGCGCCCCGCCGCCACGGCCACGTCGGCCATCTCGTCACGGCCTGTGGCCGGGTCCATCACACGGCCGTTCTGGATCAATATCTTCATAGCCTTACCTCGAAAATCGTGGTTTCGCCGCCGGGCCGCCCCAAGGCGAAACGCACCCCCTCGGGGGGCAGCGATCCGCGCAGCGGTGGAGCGTGGGGGCCACGTTCATGCCTCGTTTCCAGCCACGATCCCCATCACCGCCATGCGCACGGCGATGCCGAAGGTCACCTGCGGCAGGATCACGCTCTGCGGCCCGTCGACCACCGCCGAATCGATCTCCACACCGCGGTTGATCGGGCCCGGGTGCATGACGATGGCATCGGATTTGGCCCAGCGCAGGCGCTCCGGCGTCAGGCCGAAGCTCTTGAAGTACTCCTGGCTGGACGGCAGCAGGGCACCGCTCATGCGCTCGTTCTGCAAGCGCAGGGTGATGACCACGTCGCAGCCCTTGATGCCCTCCTCCAGTGTGTGGCAGACCCGCACGCCCATGTGGGACAGGTCGGACGGCACCAGGGTGCGCGGCCCGACCACCCGCAGGTCAGGGCACCCCAGCGTGGTCAGGGCATGGATGTCCGAGCGCGCCACCCGCGAGTGCAGCACGTCGCCGACGATGGCCACCGACAGGTTGGTGAAGTCCTTCTTGTAGTGCCGGATGGTGTACATGTCCAGCAGACCCTGCGTCGGATGCGCGTGGCGCCCGTCACCGGCGTTGATCACGTGCACATGGGGCGCCACGTGCTGCGAGATCAGGTAGGGCGCGCCCGACTCGCTGTGCCGGACCACGAAAATGTCGGCCGCCATGGCCGAGAGGTTGGCGATGGTGTCCAGCAGCGACTCGCCCTTGGCGGTGGAGCTGCGCGCGATGTCCAGCGTGTAGACATCGGCCGACAGCCGCGTGGCCGCGATGTCGAAGGTGGTGCGGGTGCGGGTGCTGTTCTCGAAGAACAGGTTGAACACGCTCTTGCCGCGCAGCAACGGCACCTTCTTGACCTCGCGGTCGCTCACACTCACGAAGCTGGACGCGGTGTCCAGGATGTGGGTGAGGATGTCGCGCGACAGGCCTTCGGTGGAGAGCAGGTGGATCAGCTCGCCGTTCTGGTTCAGTTGCGGGTTGCGGGCCATGGGCTCAGGCCTCCTTCTTGTTCTCGACCACAAAGCTCAGGCGGCCGTCGTCGGCGCGCGCCAGTTCCAGCGTCTGCTGTTCGGGCAGGGACACGGTGGCGGCGCAGACGTCGGCCTGGATCGGCAGCTCCCGCCCGCCGCGGTCCACCAGCACCGCCAGCTTGATGCAGGCCGGGCGGCCGTAGTCGAACAGCTCGTTGATGACGGCGCGCAGCGTGCGGCCGGTGTAGAGCACGTCGTCCACCAGCAGCACGGTGGCACCGTCCACATCGAACGGCAGTTGGGTCTGCGCCGACAGTGACAGGCCGCGGCGGCCGAAGTCGTCGCGGTGCATGGACGAGGACACCACACCCGGCGCACCGTCCAGCCCCAGGTCGCGCTGCAGGCGCTCGGCCAGCCAGGCGCCGCCCGAGGGCACACCCGCCAGGCACACCGGCCCGTTCAGCGTGGCCAGCAGGCCGCGCACCCCGCGCAGCAGCTGGCCGTACAGCTGCTCGGCATCCAATGACAGTTGGCTCAATCCAGACTCCTCAAAAACTGTTCGAGAATGATCGCGGCCGAGGCCGCGTCGGCATCCTGCGCGCCCAGGCTGTGAGCTTCGGTGGTGCTGTAGCGCTCGTCGACCTCGAGCACCGGCAGACCGAAGCGGCCGCGCAGCTGACGCGCGAACTTGCGCGCCAGACGGGTGTTCTCGTGCTCGGCCCCGTCCGGGTGGAACGGCACGCCGACCACCAGGGCATCGGGTTCCCATTCACGCAGGCGTTCGGCGATCTGGGCAAAGCGCGCATCGCCTCCGGCTGCAATCGTCCCTCGGGGCGTGGCAGTCCGGGTCAAACGGTTGCCACTGGCCACGCCGGTGCGCTTGCGGCCATAGTCGAAAGCCAGAAAGGTCTGGCAGGACTCAGGCAGGTCGGTGAACATCAGCCATCCACCAGGGCCAAAGAGTTGACCGGCAAACACCCGTCGCAGAACCGCCCTTCAACAGGCTCAGGACGGGCCGCAGGCACGGGCCCACTCCCGCCACAGGCGAGGAAAGGGGGTGACGCAAAGCGGCGCGGGGGATGCTTCATGGGCTCAGGCATGCCCCGCATCGGGTGAGAGCATCCACGACTGCAGCCCCAGCAGGGCCATGGCCCGGTCGTAGCGTTCGTTCACCGGGGCATCGAAGATCAGACTGTGGTCGGCGGCGACGGTCAACCAGCTGTTCTCGGTGATTTCCGATTCCAGCTGTCCCTGGCCCCAGGATGCATAACCCAGGGTCACGAACACCTTGCGCGGCCCGCCACCGGAGGCCATGGCCTCCAGCACGTCGCGCGAGGTCGTCATCTCGAGCCCTCCCGGGATGGTCATGGTCGAGGCATACACGCTCTCGCCTTCACCACCGTCGACCGCTTCGTGCAGCACAAACCCCCGTTCGGTCTGCACCGGCCCGCCCATGAACACCGGCTGCCGGGCCAGTTCCTCCCGCCCCAGGGACAGCTCCACCTTGTCGAACAGCTGGGCAAGGCTGATGTCGCCGGGCTTGTTGATGACCAGCCCCAGGGCGCCTTGCTCGCTGTGCTCGCACATGTAGACGACACTGCGGCCAAAAAGCTCGTCGCTGAGCCCGGGCATCGCAATCAGAAAATGATCGGTCAGGTTGATGGGGGCAGAATCCGCAGACATGCAGGCATTTTAAGGGGCGCACCGGCAGGCACCGGGCCGTCCGATCACCCTACTCCGTCCATTGCGGCAGGCATTCATGAACAGCTACGACAAGGGCCTGATGTGGTTCCGGCGCGATTTGCGCGCCAGCGACAACACCGCGCTGCACCAGGCGCTGCGCACCTGCCGCCAGGTCTGGTGCGTGTTTGTCTTCGACACCGAGATCCTGGACCCTTTGCAGGACCGCGGTCTGACGGCAGATCGCCGGGTCGAGTTCATCCGCGAGTCGCTGGTCGACCTCGACCAACAGCTGCGCACCCTGGGCCAGGCACACGGCATTCCGGAAACCGGCCTGATCGTTCGACACGCCCGAGCCCGCGACGAGGTGGTCTCGCTGGCCTCTCGGCTGGGTGTGCAGGCGGTGTTCGCCAACCACGACGACGATCCGGCGGCCAAGGCACGTGATGCCCAGGTGCTCGGCGCCCTGGCCCACGCCGGCATCATGTTCCACGGCTTCAAGGACCAGGTGGTGTTCGAGCGGCGCGAGCTGCTGACCCAGTCAGGCGGCGCCTTCGGCGTGTTCACTCCTTACAAGAACGCCTGGCTTCGGCGGCTGACCGACGACGACCTCGCTCCCCATCCGATCGAGCCGCTGGCCGGAGCGCTGGCGCCTTTGCCGGGCTTGCCGGGTGGCGAGTGGAACAACCCGGTGCCGCGCCTGTCCGACATCGACTTCGAGGCCAGCAACCTGTCCTCCCTGGCCCTGCCCACCGGCAGCCGGGGCGCCCGCCGCCTGTTCGAGGACTTCATCGAGCGCATCGACCGCTACCACGAGACGCGCGACTACCCCGCCATCAAGGGGCCGAGCTACCTGAGCGTGCACCTGCGCTTCGGCACCCTCTCGATCCGGTCGGTGGCCTCGGTGGCCTACCGGATGCACCTGCAGGGCATGCAGGGCGCCAGCACCTGGCTGTCCGAGCTGATCTGGCGGGATTTCTACCACCAGATCCTGGCCAACTTTCCCCACGTCGTCGGCAAGAGTTTCAAACCGGAGTACGACCAGGTCCGGTTCGACCACAGCCGGCACGGCAAGCTGCTGTTCGAGGCCTGGTGCGAAGGTCGCACCGGCTACCCGCTGGTGGATGCGGCCATGGCCCAGATCAACCAGACCGGGTACATGCACAACCGCCTGCGCATGGTGACCGCCAGCTTTCTGGTCAAGGACCTGGGCGTAGACTGGCGCTGGGGCGAGGCCTACTTTGCCGACCACCTGATCGACTACGATCTGGCATCGAACAACGGCGGCTGGCAATGGGCAGCCTCCACCGGTTGCGACGCACAACCCTGGTTCCGCATCTTCAACCCGGTCACCCAGAGCGAAAAATTCGATCCGCAGGGACGCTTCATCCGGCGTTACCTGCCCGCGCTGGCCGGCCTGCCCGACGGTGCCATCCACGCGCCGTGGCTGGCACGGGAGATGGAACGACAAGCCGCCGGCGTGCAACTCGGCCTGGACTATCCGAAGCCGCTGGTGGATCACGCCGTCGCTCGCGAGCAGACGCTGGCACGCTACGCGGTGGTGAAGAAGCCGGCCAACCTGTCCGGCCGGGCCTGAACGCCACCGACCGCAGGAATCAGGCCTCGGCCGCCACCTGCGCGTGATGCGCGATGAGGGCGAGCAGTTCGTCTTCCGAATAGGGCTTGCCCAGGTAGTGGTTCACGCCCAGCTCGCGCGCATGTTCGCGGTGTTTCTCGGCGATGCGCGAGGTGATCATGATCACCGGCAGGTCGGCCAGACGGGCATCGGCCCGAATGTTGCGAACCAGGTCGAAGCCGTCCATGCGGGGCATTTCGATGTCCGACAGCACCACGGTGGGGCGCTCCTGCTGCAGGCGTTCCAGCGCCTGCAGGCCGTCGGCCGCCAGCGAGACACGATAGCCTTCTCGCTGCAGCAGTCGCTGCGTGACGCGGCGCACGGTGATCGAGTCGTCCACCACCAGCACCAGGGGCACGGCGGACACCGCCTGCGCCGCCAACAGGGCATCGGCATCGCCCGACGTGGCCTTGGCCGGCGCCGCCTGCTGGGTAGCGGCCCAATCGGCCACCTGGGCGCCATAGACCGTCGACAGGGCCACCGGGTTGTAGATCAGGGCCACGGCCCCCGAGGCCAGCATCGAGATACCGGCCAGACCCGGCAGGCGCGAGAGCTGCGGACCCAGGTTCTTGACCACGACTTCCTGGTTGCCCAGCACTTCGTCGACGTGCATCGCCACCCGCTGGGCCGCACTGCGGAAAATCACCACGGGCAGGGTGCGATGCTGCATCTCCTGCGATTGGGTGGACGACTGCATGAGCGCACCCGCCCAGTAGAACGGCACGTCCTCGCCACCTTCCTGCAGCGTCCCGGTCGCATAGGCCCGCGCCAGGTCGGTCGCACCGACGCGGCGGACGATCTGCACCAGATTCGAAGGCACACCCCAGGTCAGCTCGCCCGCCCGCAGCATCACCACCTGGGTGACCGCGGTGGTCAAGGGCAGCATGAGCTCGAAGCTCGTGCCCTGCCCACGTTGCGTGTGGGTCACGATGCGTCCACCCAGGGCCACCACGTCGCTGCGCACCACATCCATGCCAACGCCCCGTCCGGCCAGTGCGGACACCTCGCTGGCGGTGCTCAGTCCGGCAGTGAAGACGAGCTGGGCGACCTCGTCGTCCGACAGCGCGGCCCCGGGCGCCACAAAGCCCTGCTCCTGGGCACGGACCAGCAGACGCTGCAGATCCAGACCGGCGCCGTCATCGCGGAACACCACGGCCACATCGTTGAGCTCCTGGGTCAGACGAATCTCGATCTGACCTTCGGCCGGCTTGCCGGCCGCCAAGCGTTGCTCGGGCGGCTCGATGCCGTGCACCACACAGTTGCGCAGCAGGTGCTCGAAAGCGCCCGTCATGCGGTCCAGGACCCCGCGGTCCATTTCGATGTTGCCGCCCACAATGTCCAGGCGCACCTGCTTGCCGGTTTCCTTGGACGCCTGGCGCACCACACGGTAGAGGCGCTCGGAGATGCCCTCGAACTCCACCATGCGGGTGCGCAGCAGGTCGCGCTGAAGTTCGCGCGTCTGGCGGGCCTGGGCCACCAGGCTGTCTTCGGTGGATTCCACGGCGCGCTGCAGGTTGCGCTGAACGGTCGCCACGTCGTTGACCGACTCGGCCATCATGCGGGTGAGTTCCTGCACCCGGGTGAAGCGGTCGAACTCCAGGGGATCGAAGGACTGGTTCGCGTCCTTGGCCTGTGCCAACCGGGACTGCATCTGCGTTTCGGCCTGCAGCTCGATGTCACGCAACTGCAGGCGCAGGCGCTCCAGGTTGCCTGTCAGGTCCTTGAGGGATCCGCGCAGGGTCACCAGCTCGTTCTCCATCCGGGAACGAGAAATCATGACCTCACCCGCCTGGTTCATCAGGCGGTCCAGCAGTTCGGGACGGACGCGTACCGCCGCGCCGGTGCGCGCTGCCATGGGAGTGGGCGCGCCCAGCACGGGCAATACCGCCGGCGATGCAAGCGCGGGTATGGAAGCGTCCGGCCCGCCGTCCGTCGCCCCGGACGGCGCAAGCATCGCCCCGGCGGGGTCGGCAGATGGCCGGAGTTCGGCAGCCGTGCGCACCACATCCTGGGAGGACAGGTCCGTCTGGCGCAGCATCTCGAAGCGCGCGCTGATGGCGTCGAAGTCATGCTGAAGTGGCTCGACGTCTTCGCTGCGCCGCACCTCGCTGCCCAGGCGTTCGGCCTGGGTTTCCATCCGGTGCACCATTTCGCCCAGGCGCAGCGCTCCAGCCAGGCGGGCACTGCCCTTGAGGGTGTGGAGATTGCGCAGCACCTCCGCACGGGCACTGCCGTTGTCGGGGCGTGCCACCCACTGGCGCAGGGCGCTGCCGAGTTGCGGCAACAGTTCGGCAGCTTCGTCGGCAAACACCGGGAACAGGTCGGCATCGATGGTGTCGAGCACGTCGATGTCGTCGTCGATGTCCTGGACCGGACCGTCCCCAACCGATGCCGGCACTCCCGGCAGCGCGGCAAAGACGGTCTCGTCGTGGACGGCCGGCGGCTCCGCCATGCCATCCGCGTCGGCCAGAGACACTTCCATGTCCTGCACCGGCTCGGGCTGGCCCCAGCGGGAGGTGATCTCGATGTCTGGCCCCGCGTCAACGGAATCGGCATCCAGCGCTGCTGCAGGCATGTCGTGCACGACCCGGTGCAAGGCCTGCAGAAGTTCGGGACTGGGTTCCTTGAGGAAACCGGCGGCAAACTGATGCAGCAGTCGGCGGATTTCCTCCGAGGCATCGACAAACAGGCTGGCCTGTGCCTCGGTCGCGGCCACACCGTCGTGCTGATGCTGTGACAGGGCAGCGAGGGCGTGCTCCAACGCACGCGCGATCCCGGACAAGGCCTCGAACCCGACCGTGGCCGAGCTGCCCGCCAGCGAGTGGGCCAGCGCCTCGGCATCCGAAGGCAGGGGCTCGTGGCGCTCCAATGCCCATTCGGACAGACAGACACCCAGCCGGCGCGACCACTCGTCGGCCTCGTTCAGATAGACGTTGTACAGCCGGATGCCGATCTGCAAGGGACCGATGATCCGGACCTGCTCGTCTGCCAGCGCCGAACCCTCATCGTCATTTTCGACCAGCCCTTCGGCGGCGACCGGCGCCACCCCCGGAGCCGGCGAAGGCTCCGCCGTCCACACCGCCTCGCCGGTAAAGCGTGCATCGGCAGCGGCTTCGTCACCCTCCGGTGCGGGGATAGGCAGCGCCGTTTCGTCCAGCGGTGGCAGAACCTCTTCCTCGGCGGCGACCGGCGCGGGGGGCGGATGCCCCGCCGAGGCGCCCGACAGCGACTGCAGGGCCGAGAAATCGATGTCCTCGATCACCGGCAAGTCCTGCACCGCACCCGGTACGTCGACGAACAGGTGACCGACATTCAGCTCGTCGCCATAGGGAGAGGTATCGACGAAATCCGCCTGTCCCGCCATGTCTCCCGGTTCGGTCCCGCCGGGCTCGGGCGCGATCTCGGTCCCGGACGGGAAACTCAGTTCAACGACATCGATCGGCTCGCCGGGGATGGGCGGTTCGCCCGTATCGACCGTCGCATCCGACGCCGGGATGGAGAGGGCAACAGGCGCATCGGCATCGACCGTGGGTGTGGCATGGGCCGCGACAGCGTGGTCGGGGCTGGCCGTCTCGGCGCCTGCCGCCAGCGGCAGGTAGCGCCCATCCTGGCGCCAGCTTTCGGCGCTGTGACGGAAAGGCTGCGCGCTCCAGTGCTGCGCGCCTGAAGCTGCAATGTCTTCCACCCAGTGGCCAAAAGCGCGCATGGCCTCCCCGGCCACGCGCAGCATGTCGCTGGCAGCCGGCTTCTGTTCGGCCAGCGCGGCGTTGAGCATCTGCTCCATGGCCCACGCCGCTTCGCCAAACTCGTTGAGCGCCACCATGCGCGAACTGCCCTTGAGGGTATGAAAGGCCCGCCGCAGCGCGGTCAGGTGCTCCAGCTCCCCTGGCTCCACCAGCAGCTGTGCGATCGCCTCCAGTCCCTGACCGACCACTTCGCGGGCCTCTTCGAGGAAGATGCCCTGCAAGTCGTCCTCGTCCCCGTCGTCGGTCGCCAGGCTCGGATCGGGCCGTCCCGGATCGGCGGAAAGGGGGGCAAACTGCGACTGGGCCAGCTCGGCCAGCGCCTGTGCCCCGGCCTGCGCATCGGCCCGGATGACGGCCTCGGCAGCGTCCTGCGCGGCCTTGGCCACCGACGGCTGTTCGGCCAGCGAAGCCTGGGATGCCAGGTCGCCCAGCCGCTGGCTCAGGTCGGCCAGATCGACGCCGGCCTCGACCCCCTCGACCACCCGCTGCACACCCGCGCCGATTTCCTGCGCCGCTTCGTGCGAAGGATGGACAGGCTGCGCCGCTGCCGGGCTTCGCCCCATCATCGGGACCAGCTCGCCCAGCTCGTCGTCGAACACGAACAGCTTCTTGGCCAGCGCAGGCTGGTAGTTCAGCATGTCCACCATGAAGCTCAGCGCGCTCAGGTTGTTGCCCAGCTGCTGGAAAGTCCCTGCGGTGCGAGCCTTGTCCTCGTCCACCTCGGTATCCAGAATCTGCTCGACGCTGGTGCGCATCCGGCTGACCGCCTGAACGGCCTGGTCGAGACCGAGCACGGACAGCACCCCACGCATCTGGGCCAACTGACTCACCGCCAGCGGGAGGCCACCCTTCTCAACCGGATTGCGGAAAAACTGGTCGAGCGACTTCTCGGCCTCGGTCAGCGACGCCTTGAGTTCCCCGACCACGCTGCCCATGGTCTGGCGGTCACTGACACGGCGGTACAACTGCTCCATCCAGGGTTCCAGCGGCTGCGCCGCCTCGCCCGCCAGCACCGCATCCAGCCTGGTTGCCAGTGCCTGGGTGCGCTCGGTCATCTCAGGCGCCTGCGGATCAAAATCCTCGAAGGCCGCCTCCAGGAACAGGGTGGTGGTGGCCACTTCCATGGCCAGCTCAGGACGCACGCCGCGGGCGTCGCGCGCAGCCTGGTCGGACGCCCTGACCAAGGCCTGTGCCAGGACGGTGCTGGCCGGGTGCAGCTTGAGCAGGGAATCCCCGAGCAGACCGAAATGGTCGATCACCTGACGCGCCCGGCTGGCATCGCCGCCCGAGAACAGCGACCAGGACTCCTTGGCCGACTGGATTCGCTTGCGGGCCTGCGCCAGAATGGCCGGATCGTAGCGGCCCAGCGTGGTTTTCTGGTAATCGACAGCGGTTTCCCGGTCGAGTCCGAACGCAGAACGGACCACCGCCAGATGGGCCGATTTCTCCGGGGCCAGCCCCGTTGCCTGTGCACACATGAACAGCAGGTCGTGCATCAGGGTTTCGGAGATCTGGCGCTGCCCCTGGGACAAGGTGGCGAACTGCAGCAGCACGCGCGAAGCGGCCCGCTTCACATACACGTCCATCGGCAGCAGGCCTTGCGCCAGTGCCTCGAAATAGGCGGCCGTGACACGCCAGAACGACTGCACCCGGGAATCGGATGCGCCGGCCGACAAACCGGCCGAGAGCTTGGACAATTGCTGAGCCGCAGCGGCGCTCTGGGTCTTGACCACCAGCAAGACCAGACGATCGAAGAGGGAGCGCAGCGCCGGCTCGCATTGCAGCGGCGTCACCCCCTGGGCGGGACCGGCCTGCAGGCCACGGTGCTCGTGGGACCACAGGTCGGCCGGGTGGATGCGCTCGGCCACCGCGATCTCCTGCACATCGCGGTATTGAGGAAACAGTGCCACCGGGGGAACGGAACGCCCATTGAGCACGGATTCCAGGTACTCGACCAGCGCAAACCCGGCGCGCTCGACCTTTTCGGCCGACTCGGGAGTGCAAGTCAGCGGCTTCTGGACGAAGCGCTGCACCGCGGACTCCATGGCACGCACCACCTGGGCCGGCGCCGCCAGGCCCACCATCTCCAGCGCACCGACCGCCTGGTGCAGCTGCTGGCGGGCGATGCGCAGCGAGGCCGGATCCACCGCCTCGAGGTCGCTCACGCGCGCCTGCTCGGTCTCTCGCACAAAACGCTTGATCGCCTTGTTGGCGCCATCGAGCGACTTGCGCAGCTCGTCGAACACCCAGGCCAGCGGCCCCAGATCGGTGGCGGAGGCTTCGCCGGACAGGGCGTCTCGGGTGGTGTCGGACAACATGGTCTTCGGGGGTCAGGCGATCTTGAACCGGGATACCGACTGGCGCAATTCCTCGGCCATCGCCGACAGTTCCCGGACCTGCTGGGCGGTGGAGCGGGTACCTTCACCGGTCTGCTCGGTCACTGCAAAAATGTGCTGGATGTTGCCGGCCACTTCGTTGGCCGATTCGGCTTCACGCAGTGCCGAGTTGGAAATCTGTTCAATCAGTTCGGCCAGTCGGCGCGACACGCGGTCAATCTCGGACAGGGCGGTTCCCGCGTTGTCCGAGAGCTTGGCCCCTTCGACCACACCCTGGGTGGAACGCTCCATGGCGGCCACGGCATCCTGTGTGTCGGTCTGAATGGCTTTCACCAGCGCCGCAATCTGGCGCGTGGCATCCGCCGAGCGCTCGGCCAGACGCTGCACCTCTTCCGCCACCACCGAGAAGCCTCGACCGGCTTCACCGGCCGACGCTGCCTGGATGGCGGCGTTCAGGGCCAGCACGTTCGTCTGTTCGGTGATGTCCGAGATCAGCTCGGTGATTTCACCGATCTCCTGCGACGATTCGCCCAGCCGCTTGATGCGCTTGGAGGTTTCCTGGATCTGGTCACGGATGGCATTCATACCGCCGATGGCGTCCTGCACCGCCTGCAAGCCGGACTCAGCGGCCTGCAGCGAAGCCCGGGCCACCTGGGCCGACTCCTGGGCCTGACCGGACACCTGGTTGATGCGCTGCGCCATGTCCAGCACCGACTGGCCGGTTTCGCGGATTTCGCGCAGCTGCTCGGTCGAGGCGGCCAGCAGTTCGGTCGAGGTGCTTTCCACCGCCGACGTCGTCTGGGCCACCCGGGTGGCCGTGGCCTGCACGTTGCCCACCAGCGAGCGCAGCTCTTCCACCGTGTAGTTCACCGAGTCGGCGATGGCGCCGGTGATGTCCTCGGTCACGGTCGCTTCCTGGGTCAGGTCGCCTTCGGCCACCGTCTGCAGTTCATTCATGAGCCTCAGAATGGCGGCCTGGTTGGCATCGTTGACGCGCTTGGCCTCCTGCTCCAGACCCTCGGCCGCGCGGCGCTGGCTCTCGGCCACCAGCTGGCGCTGGCGGCTGTCGAGCAGTTGCACATAGGCCAGACCGACCGCGCACAGCAGCGCAAACAGGGCGGTGGCCACCAGCAGCGCCACCTGACCCGCACCCAGCCCCGAACGCGAGGAGAGATCGGACTGCATCTTCTCCAGCGCGATGCGCAGGGGTTCGCTGTCGGTCACGATGGCCGCCTGGGCCTCACGTGCCGAGACCAGACCCTGCAGGTTGCCGAGGATGGCTCCGGCCTCGGTTCTCGTCTGCTCGTACAAGGCCAGCAAGGCCTCGAGATTCTCGCGCACCTGCGGGTCGCGGGCAGCACTCAGGCGCAGTTCCTGGCTGCCCCCCAGCAGGCCTTCACCGATTTCCTTGAACGTGTTCAAGTCCTTGCCGAGCAGGAACACCGCCTCGGGGCTGACACCCTCCAGGGTGAGGAATTCGTTGGCCGACTTGCCGATGCGTTGGGTCAACATCACCAGCTGGCCGGCGGCCGCGATCTCGGCAGCTGGCGCATTCTGCTGCAGCTTGAGCGAGGACACGGTCTCTGCAATCTCCAGCAGGTCGGACGACTGTCGGTTGATGGTCCGCAAGGCGGCACCCACCTGCGTCAACACCTGCTGCTGCGCCAGGATGGCGGCCGAATTGCGCTCGGCTTCATCGACCCGCGTCAGGATGTCCGTCAGCGCAGGCGCAAAGCTCTGGTCAAGCGGAGCCAGCGACAGCTGCGGATTGCCGTCGCGAAGGCCCCGCGAGTTGCTGGCCAGCACCTGGGCGCTGTCCCGGACCTCCACGAAGGCTTCCGGCGATCCCACCAGGGCCTGGGACACGCTCTTGGCCAGTCGCTGTGACTGCATCAGGGCCTGACCGCTGGCGGCCACCTGCTGACCGGTCTTCTCGGCCTGGTTGAGCGCATACACCGTCGCCGCACCCAGCACCACCAGCGCGACGGCCAGCAGGATCGAGAGGGTTCTCTGGTGCTTCTCCGGCGGTCTCTGTCCCAGCAGGGGCAGCGTGACCACCCCACCGATGAAAGGCTGCGGCTCGTCGTCCGATGCCAGCCGGCTTTCTGCAAAGTCCTCAGGCGTCGCAGCCAGACTGGCGGCGGCCAACTCTGCAACGGCCTGATCGACCCCGCCAGGAGCCTCGGGTTCATCGCCGGTCTTTTTCTTCATCAGACCTGGAAAACGATCAAGCAGGGCCATACGAAACCTTCCAACAAAAAAACGCTACGACAGACAGCGCCCGACCGGGCTGTGCAGCATCAGGCTGCAATCGAGAGAAACTCCGGATCACCGGCCAGCGCCTGCAAGTCGACTTCCAACCAGGAACGACCTTCTCCGTCGGTGAGCACTCGCGTCACATAGGCCGGAGACCCCGGAGGCGGATCTCCGGCCGCGGTGAAACCCGATGACTGGCGCAAGCCGAGCAGGCGGTCAATGAGCAAAACGGCATTGACACCGAGCGCGCCGTGCAGGCTCACCAGCCGCGATTCGGACGTGACCCGGTCGGTCACCACGGCATCACGCGAGCCTCCGGGCATCAGTGTCACCAGGTCGACCACCCCCTGCAACCCACCCCGGAGGGCGGCAACACCGAGGTACCAGGGTTTGGTGTAGGGGACGGACCTGATGCCCCCACAGGGAAAAATCTCTCCCGCCTGAACCAGGGGAAACAGAAACGCCTGCCCACCCGCCTCGACGGCCAACCAGGAGGCGGTGGCCGCCTCGGTCCGAGCAGCGGTGAGGCGCTGCGCCAGGCGTTCCTGAAGCTCCTTGAGTGACTGACGGTTGGCCATGCTGTGTTCGCGTCGATCAGACAGGACGGGTCAACCCAGCGCCCGGATCTTGGAGATCAGCTCCTCGCCATTGACCGGTTTGGTCACGTAATCGCGTGCACCCTGCCGCATGCCCCACACGCGATCGGTCTCCTGGTTCTTGCTGGTGCACATGATGATCGGGATGTTCGAAAACTGGGGATCCCGCGTGATGGCGCGGGTCAACTGGAAACCATTCTGACCGGGCATCACCACGTCCATCAGGATCAGGTCGGGCTTTTCTTCGCCTAGCCGACGAAAGGCTTCATCGGCATTCTCGGCGGTCCGCACGGTGTAGCCGTTTTTACCCAACAAGTCCGACAGGACCATGAGTTCGGTCTTGGAATCGTCGACGACGAGCACTTTCTGGATGGGCATCACGCAGCTCCGTTGGGGTTGGCACCGAACTGCTGCACCGCTTGCAGCAACTGGTCTTTGGTGAAGGGTTTGGTCAGGTACTCCTGCGATCCCACCATGCGTCCGCGCGCCTTGTCGAACACACCGTCCTTGGACGAGAGCATGACCACCGGAAGCCCGGCAAAACGCGCGTTGCGCTTGATGATGGCGCAGGTCTGGTAGCCGTCCAGGCGAGGCATCAGGATGTCGCAGAACACCAGATCCGGCTGGTAGTCGTTGATCTTGGCCAGCGCGTCGAAACCGTCCTCGGCCAGCAGCACCTCGTGACCGCCCTGCTTGAGAAAGATTTCGGCACTGCGCCGGATGGTGTTGCTGTCGTCCACCACCAGGACCTTCAGCGATGCGTTCGTGCTCACGTTGGGCTTGCTCCGGAAAAGGCGTCAGTGATGGGTGGGCAGGCAGGACGGTCGGGCCGTCAGATCTGCACCATTTCGAAGTCTTCCTTGCGGGCCCCGCATTCTGGACAGGTCCAGTTCATGGGGACATCGGCCCATGCCGTGCCGGGGGCGATGCCGTGGTCGGGAGCACCGGCCGCCTCGTCGTAGATCCAGCCGCAAATCAGGCACATCCAAGTCTTGGGGTCGCTCATCTTTATAGGGGTCATTGACATAGAATGCAACGATTGTATCGACCGGGGCAGCGCTGGAAAGCCGCCTGTGTGGTACGCGTCACGCTGGATTTCCCGCAGTTCGCGGACGGTTTCATTTGGCCTCCGGACGGTATCTGCCATCGACTGGCCCATGAGCGACAAGCAAGATTCCTCCCCATCCGGCATTGAACCCGGTCAGACATCGCTGCCCTGTGTCATGGTGTTCAACACCAACGACCCCAGCGGGGCCGGTGGCCTGGCCGCCGACCTGACCGCCATGGCCAGCGCCTCGGTGCATGTGCTGCCGGTGGTTGCCGGCACCTACATCCGTGACACGTCGGAAGTGCACGACCACGTCGCCTTCGACGAGGACGTGCTGACGGACCAGGCGCGCTGTGCACTCGAGGACATGCCGGTGCAGGCCTTCAAGGTCGGATTTGTCGGCAGTCCTGAGAACCTCAGCGCGATTGCCAGCGTGACCACCGATTACCCCGAGGTCCCGGTGGTGGCCTACATGCCCGACCTGTCATGGTGGGATGAACTGGCCATCGAAACCTACCTGGACGCCTGCGTCGAGTTGCTGCTGCCCCAGACCACGGTCCTGGTGGGCAACCACAACACCCTGTGCCGCTGGCTGCTGCCCGACTGGGAAGGGGACCGTGCCCCCAACGCGCGCGAGATCGCCCGCGCGGCGGCCGTGCACGGGGTGCCCTACACCCTGGTGACGGGCTTCAATGCCGCCGACCAGATGCTCGAGAGCCACCTGGCCTCCCCGGAAGCGGTGCTCGCTGGCGCCCGCTACGAGCGCTTTGAAGCCACGTTCAACGGGGCTGGCGACACGCTGTCGGCCGCCCTGTGCGCCCTGATCGCGGGCGGCGCCGACCTGCAGACGGCCTGCGCCGAAGCCCTGAACTATCTGGACCAATGCCTGGACGCCGGATTCCAGCCGGGCATGGGGCACGCGACGCCCGACAGGCTGTTCTGGGCACATGACGACGAAGTGGTCGAAGAGTCCAGCGCCGAACCGGCCGACCTGCCGTCCGACAGCACCCTGGACGCAAACGATTTTCCTCTGGACACCACCAAGCATTGACCGCCCCCATGACCGACCGCAACCTTGACCTTTTCGATCGAGCCAAGACCCTGATTCCCGGCGGCGTCAACTCACCCGTGCGGGCCTTTCGCGCTGTCGGGGGCACGCCACGCTTTGTCCGGCGTGCCCAGGGCGCCCACTTCTGGGACGCCAATGGCCGGCGCTACATCGACTACATCGGCTCCTGGGGCCCGATGATCCTGGGGCATGGCCACCCGGCGGTGCTGGAGGCGGTGCAAAAAGCCGCCATGGACGGCTTCTCGTTCGGTGCACCGACCGAGCGCGAGATCGAGCTGGCCGAAGAAATCGTCAGACTGGTGCCCAGCCTGGAGATGGTCCGGCTGGTCAGCTCGGGCACCGAAGCCGGCATGAGCGCGATCCGCCTGGCGCGTGGCGCCACCGGCCGCAAGACCATCATCAAGTTCGAGGGTTGCTACCACGGCCATGCCGACGCCCTGCTGGTCAAGGCCGGCTCGGGACTGGCCACGTTCGGCAACCCGACCAGCGCGGGTGTGCCGCCCGAGGTGGTGCAGCACACCCTGGTCCTGGAATACAACAACGTCGCGCAGATCGAAGCCGCGTTCACCGAACACGGTGCCGACATCGCCTGCGTGATGATCGAGCCGATCGCGGGCAACATGAACTTCGTGCGTGCCAGCGCGCCGTTCATCAAGCGCATCCGCGAGCTGTGCACGCAGCACCGGGCACTGTTCGTGTTCGACGAGGTGATGACCGGTTTCCGCGTCGGCCTGGGCAGCGCACAGGGCCACTACGCCTCGCTGATCCCGGGTTTCGAGCCCGACATGACGGTGATGGGCAAGGTGATCGGCGGGGGCATGCCACTGGCCGCCTTCGGTGGCAAGCGCGCGGTGATGGAACACCTGGCGCCGCTGGGTGGCGTCTACCAGGCCGGCACGCTGTCGGGCAACCCGGTGGCCACCGCGTGTGGCCTGGCCACCCTGAAAGAAATCCAGAAGCCCGGCTTCTTCGAGGCCCTGTCGGCCACCACCCGCTCCCTGGTGGACGGCCTGAAGGCCTCGGCCGACGCCGAGGGTGTACCGTTCAGCGTGGACTGTCAGGGTGGCATGTTCGGTTTCTTCCTGATGCCCGAACTGCCGCAGAACTACGCTGCCGTGATGAAGACCGAGGGCGCGAAGTTCAACACCCTGTTCCACGGCCTGCTGGACCGCGGTGTGTACATCGCACCGGCGCTGTACGAGGCCGGATTCGTGAGCGCGGCACACACCGACGAAGACATTGCGGCCACCGTGGCGGCGGCGCGTGAGGTGTTCAAGCAGCTGGCCTGAGCACCGTGGCGCCCTGCGCGCCCGGGCGCTTGCGCTGTCTCAGACGGTGTACATGGGCTTGTTGTCGTTGAGGTTGAGCCAGCCCTTGACGATGCGGTAGATGATCCAGACCGCGTTGGCCAGCAGCACGGCAAAGCCCACCAGGATCACCAGAGACAGCGCCCCCAGCACCCCCCAGAGCAGCCCGAACCAGAAGGTGCGGATCTGCCAGCGGAAGTGGCTCTCGAACAAGGTGCCCTGCATGTCCTCGCGCTTGACGTAGTTCATCACGATGGCCACGAGGGCGGTGATGCCGACCAGAAACGAGGCCGCGTACAGGGCATAGATGATGGTGGTGAGGGTCTTGGCCGACCGCGTGCGTTCATCGTCAACGTAGGGTTCCATGGACTCGCTCCTCCTGGAAGGAAAGAAGGCCGAAGGGGCCGGCTCAGTGGCGGAAGTGGCGCACGCCGGTGAAGACCATGGCCACGCCATGTTCGTTCGCAGCGTCAATCACCTCCTGATCGCGCATCGAGCCACCCGGCTGCGCCACGCAGGTCGCGCCCGCGTCGACCACCACATCCAGGCCGTCGCGGAACGGGAAGAAGGCGTCGCTGGCCACCACGGTGCCTTGCAGCGACAGCTTGGCGGCCTCGGCCTTGATGCTGGCGATGCGCGCCGAATCGAGGCGGCTCATCTGGCCGGCGCCCACACCCATGGTCATGCCGTTCTTGCAGAACACGATGGCGTTGGACTTGACGTACTTGGCCACCTTCCAGGCGAACAGCAGGTCCTGCAGTTCTTCCGGCGTGGGCTGCCGGGCGGTGACGACCTTCAGGTCGGCCAGGGCCAGTTCGTGGTTGTCGGCGGTCTGCAGCAGCAGGCCCGAACCCACGCGCTTGGCGTCCATGGCGTTGCGGCCCTGGTCCCAGGCGCTGGCGCCGCCACGCGCCGCGACGTCGGCGCTGCTGACATTCGGCAGCGCGATCTTCATCAGGCGCACATTGACTTTGGGCTTGAAGACTTCCAGCGCTTCGGCGGTGAAGTCGGGCGCCATCAGCACCTCGACAAACTGCCTGACCACGGCCTCGGCCGCCGCCTTGTCCACCGTGCGGTTGAAGGCGATGATGCCGCCGAAGGCGCTGGTCGGATCGGTCTGGAAGGCCTTGGCATAGGCCTCGTGTGCGTCCTTGCCCACGGCCACACCGCAGGGGTTGGCGTGCTTGACGATCACGCAGGCCGGCGCTTCGAAGCTCTTGACGCATTCCCAGGCCGCGTCGGCGTCGGCGATGTTGTTGTAGGACAGCTCCTTGCCCTGCAGCTGCACACCGGTGACCAGCGAGCCCGGGGCCGGGTAAAGGTCACGGTACAGCGCGGCCTGCTGGTGGCTGTTCTCGCCGTAGCGCAAGTCCTGCACCTTGATGAACTGGCCGTTGGACTGGCCGGGGAACAGGTTGCGCGAAGGCACGTAGCTCTCGCTCAGCTTCGCTTCTTCAAACGTCACCGACGACAAGTAGTCGCTGATGGCGCCGTCGTACTGGGCGATGCGGTTGAAGGCGGCGACCGACAGCGCGAAGCGCAGCTTGTCGGAGAGCTTGCCGGCGGCCTTGAGTTCGGCGATCACGGCCTCGTACTGGCCGGCGTCGGTGACCACGCCCACGTCCTTCCAGTTCTTGGCGGCACTGCGCACCATGGCGGGGCCACCAATGTCGATGTTCTCGATCGCGTCGGCCAGGGTGCAGCCGGGCTTGGCCACGGTGGCTTCGAACGGATACAGGTTGACCACCAGCAGGTCGATGGTCTCGATGCCGTGTTCCTTGAGTGCGGCCATGTGTTCGGGCAGTTCGCGGCGCGCCAGCAGGCCGCCGTGCACCTTGGGGTGCAGGGTCTTGACGCGGCCGTCGAGCATCTCGGGGAAGTGCGTGACCTCGGCCACCTCGGTCACCGGCAGGCCCCGATCGGCCAGCAATTTGGCGGTACCGCCGGTGGACAGGAGCTTGACGCCCAGGCCGTGCAGGGCCTGGGCGAATTCGACGATGCCGGTCTTGTCGGAAACGGAGAGAAGTGCGCGCATGGATTGGGTTCGGGAGGTTTGAAGAACGGGAGGAAACGCGGTCAGTCGATCAGCTTGTGTTCCAGCAGCTTCTTGCGCAGCGTGTTGCGGTTCAGGCCCAGCCATTGGGCTGCGCGCGACTGGTTGTGCTGCGCCTGCTCCATCACCACCTCCAGCAAGGGCTTCTCCACCGCCTTCACCAGCATGTCGTGCAGGCCTGCAGGTTCGGTGCCGTCGAGGTCGCGAAAATAGCTTTCAAGGCTGGCGCGCACACATTCGTGCAAAGGGCTCTGGCTCATGCGGCAAGCTTCCAGTCGGTGACCCCGTCCGGCGGGGCGTCGGCGGTCGGAGGACGGGACATCCAGGCATCGAAACTCTCGGTCACGGCCTGCAGTTGGTCCTCACACCGGGTCAGTGTGTTGATGCGGGAACGGAACAAGGCGATCTCATGCGCCGGCAGACCGAGCGCATGCACATACCAGCCCAGGTGCTTGCGGGCACTGCGCACCCCGGTGTGCTCGCCGTACAGATCGTAGTGGTCATGCAGGTGCTCCACCAGCCAGCCCCTGACCTCGCCCCAATCGGGCGCCGGCAAGAACTCGCCGGTGGCCAGGAAGTGGGCGATTTCGCGGAAGATCCAGGGGCGCCCCTGGGCCGCACGTCCGATCATGACCGCATCGGCGCCGGTCCGGCGCAACACGGCGGCTGCCTTCTGCGGACAGTCGATGTCGCCATTGGCGACCACGGGAACGGTCACCCGGCTCTTGATCAGGGCCACGGTGTCGTGTTCGGCCTGGCCGCTGTAGCCCTGTTCACGAGTGCGCCCGTGCACGGTGAGCATCTGCACGCCGGCCTGCTCGGCCGCCAGGGCCAGGGTCGGCGCGTTGCGGACATCGGCGCACCAGCCGGTGCGCATCTTGAGCGTGACCGGCACTCCACGGGGTTCGCAGGCCGCCACCACGGCCTCGACAATGCCGATGGCCAGCGCCTCGTCCTGCATCAGGGCCGAGCCGGCCCATTTGTTGCACACCTTCTTGGCCGGGCAGCCCATGTTGATGTCGATGATCTGGGCTCCGCGGTCGATGTTGTAGCGGGCCGCGTCGGCCATCATCTGCGCATCGGTGCCAGCGATCTGCACCGCGATCGGTCCCGGCTCACCGCTGTGGTCGGCCCGGCGCGAGGTCTTGAGGCTGGCCTGCAGGTCGGGTCGGCTGGTGACCATTTCGCTGACCGCGTAGCCGGCACCCAGGCGTTTGCACAGCTTGCGAAAGGGCCGGTCGGTCACGCCGGCCATGGGCGCAACCAACAGGGTGTTCGGCAGGCGGTACGGCCCGATGTGCATGGTGGTGGGAGAATCGGCGGCTTTGGCAAGGTCCCTGACACGGCGGCGCTGGCAGGGATGGGCATTGTAGCTGCCTGTTTTTTCAGCAGACGGAACCCGCCCACCGTCTGTCGATCCGAATCCCCATGCCTTCCTGGATGCTCAACCTGATGCAATGGCTGTCCCTCCCGGAGGTGGGACTGAGCACCGTGTTCGTGGTCGCCTTCGTTTCGGCCACGCTCCTGCCTATGGGGTCCGAGCCGGCGGTGTTCGGCCTGATCAAGCTCAACCCCGAGCTGTTCTGGCCCGCCATCCTGGTGGCAACTGCGGGCAACACCCTGGGCGGCGCCGTGACCTGGCTCATGGGGCTGGGCACCCACAAGGCGGTCGACAAGCTGCGCCACGGCACCCCGACCGAGCTGCGGGCGCTGCGCTGGCTGGAGCGCTTCGGTCCCAAGGCCTGCCTGCTGTCGTGGCTGCCGATCGTGGGAGACCCGCTTTGCGCGGCAGCGGGCTGGCTTCGGTTTCCCTTCTGGCCCTGCGTGGCCTACATGGCGATCGGCAAGTTCCTGCGTTACGTGACCATGACGGCAGCGTTGCTCTGGGTGTTCCCTGGGGGACTGCCGCTCTGAGCAGACACGCGGCTTCGCCTCCATACTTGGCGGATGCCCACCACGTCACAACCCCTGCCGCGCGCCCTCTGGGCGCTGATGCTGGGCAATTTTGTCATCGGCACCGGCGTGATGGTCGTGCCGGGCACACTCCCTGACATCAGCGCCTCGCTGGGTGTCACGATTCCCCAGGCCGGCCAGCTGATCACGGCGGCCGCCATCGTCATGGGCATCGGTGCGCCCCTGTTCGCCACCGTGGTGGCGGGTTGGGACCGGCGGCGCCTGCTGGTGCTGTCCCTGCTCTGGTACGCGGTGTTCATGGGAGCCAGTGCACTGGCCCCGACCTACGGCAGCCTGTTGTTGCTGCGCGTGCTGGCGGTGATTCCGCCGGCCATTTTCACGCCCCAGGCGGCTGCCTGCGTGGGACAACTGGTGCCCGCCGGCCAAGGGGGACGGGCCATCACGTTCGTGTTCCTCGGCTGGTCGGTGGCATCGGTGTTGGGCATGCCCTTGTCGGCCTGGATCGGCGGTGTGCTCGGCTGGCGCTGGGCCTTTGGGCTGGTGGCGGTGCTGGCGGTGCTGGTGGCCGCCTGGCTCTGGCGCGAAATGCCCGACGGCATCAAACCGGCGGCCCTGTCGCGCCAGGCCTGGGGCGAGACCCTGGGATCGGCCCCGCTGATGCTGGCGGTGACCGTGACCCTGCTGTCGGCCTTTGGCCAGTTCATCCTGTTCTCCTACTTTGCCCCCTACCTGCAGCAGGTCAACGGTGTCGGGCCGCAGATGATGGCGCTGATGTTTCTGTGGTTCGGCGCCTTCGGCCTGCTGGGCAATGTGCTGGTCTCGCGCCGCATCGACCGCCTGGGCGCGCCGCGAGCGGTCCTGATCACCCTGGGTGGCATGGCGCTGAGCCTGCTGATCTGGCCGCTGGGCACCTGGGCGCTGTGGGTGCAGGCGGCGGTGATGGTGCCCTGGGCCCTGGGCTGTTTCTCGGCCAACTCGGCCCAGCAGGCGAGGCTGGTGCACATGTCACCGGTTCTGGCCCCGGCCACCGTGGCCCTGAACACCTCGGCCATCTATGGCGGTCAGGCCCTGGGCGCGGCCACCGGTGGTGTGCTGATTGCCCAGGGCAAGATGGACCAGCTGCACGCCTGGGGCCTGGGCCTGATGCTGCTGGCCATGGCGGCCAGTGTCTGGGCGTCCCGCCTTCAGAAACGCTCGGCGGGCAGCAGGTAGCGCCACTGCCCGGACTCCAGCCCGGTCAGCGCGACACGGCCGATGCGCTGGCGGCGGACCAGACCCACCGACAGGGTCGCCCGCTCAATGAGGCGGTGCAGGTGTCCGGGCGGACACCCTTTGACCACCAGGCGGATGCGCCGGTCGCTTTGCCAGCTGGCCCGGGCCGGTGGCTGATGGCGCCCCTGCCAGCTCGTGGGCTGCTGCAGCGAACGCAGCACACCGGCGCGCCAGTCCGCTTCGCCAGGCCCCAGACCCTCGGCCAGATCGATCAACCATTCGTGTTCGACCTCCAGGCCTTGCTGGAGGAACCGACGGGCAATGGGGGTGCTCTGGGTGAACACCATCAGGCCCGACTCGTCGGTGGCCAGCGGACACAAGGGTTGCAGCCGGTGGAAATGAGCCCGCACCGGGCGGATGCGGGATCGGTCGGACGGCGACCGGCTGTCCGGGCTGAACCAGCGCCGCACCAGGTGATCGGTCAGGTGCAGGGCCTCGGGCAGAGGCAGGCCCGCCGGCTTGTGCCAGAGCACGGTCATGGGCGCCAAGGTCTCGGGGCTCGCCTGCGCATCGACCGTCACGGCCTGGTGATCCGACACCCGGGTTTCGGGCACCTCGACCACCTGCCCGTCGACCCGCACCCAGCCACCGGTGATGAAACGCTCGGCCTCGCTGCGAGAGCACCCCATGAGCGCGGCCACGCGCTTGGCCAGGCGCTGCGGCTCGCCTGCGGCCGCCGTGTTCATGCTCAGACGTTGAAAAGGAAGTTCATCACGTCACCATCCTTGACGACATACTCCTTGCCTTCGGCCCGCATCTTGCCCGCGTCCTTGGCGCCCTGTTCGCCCTTGTAGGCGATGTAGTCGTCGAAACCGATGGTCTGGGCGCGGATGAAACCACGCTCGAAGTCGCCGTGGATGACACCGGCCGCCTGCGGCGCGGTGTCGCCGATGTGGATGGTCCAGGCGCGCACCTCTTTCACGCCGGCGGTGAAATAGGTCTGCAGGCCCAGCAGCTTGAAGCCGGCACGGATCAGGCGGTTCAGGCCCGGCTCGTCCTGGCCCAGTTCCTTGAGGAACTCCAGCCGGTCGGCGTCGTCCATCTCGGCCAGCTCGGCCTCGATCTTGGCGCAGATGGCCACCACCGGCGCGTTCTGGGCGGCGGCGTATTCCTTCAGGCGGTCGAGGAAGGGGTTGTTCTCGAAGCCGTCCTCGGCCACGTTGCCGACGAACATGGCGGGTTTGGCGGTGATCAGGCACAAGGGCTTGAGCAGCGCCTGCTCCTGGTCGCTCAGGCTCAGGGCGCGCACCGGCTTGCCCTCGTCCAGCACCGCCTGCACCTTGGTCAGCAGGGCCACCAGCGCAGCCGCTTCCTTGTCGTTGCCGCTCTTGGCGGCCTTGGTGTAGCGCTGCAGGGCCTTCTCGACCGTGCCCATGTCGGCCAGGCACAGCTCGGTCTGGATGACCTCGATGTCGGCGATCGGGTCGACCTTGTTGGCCACATGGATGACGTTGGGGTCCTCAAAACAGCGCACCACGTTCACGATGGCATCGGTCTCACGGATATGGGCCAGGAACTGGTTGCCCAGGCCTTCACCCTTGGAGGCGCCCGCGACCAGACCGGCGATGTCCACGAACTCGACGATGGCGGGCACGATGCGCTCGGGCTTGACGATCTCGGCCAGCTGCTGCAGGCGCAGGTCAGGCACCTCGACCACGCCCACATTGGGTTCGATGGTGCAGAACGGATAGTTCTCGGCCGCGATGCCGGCCTTGGTCAGGGCATTGAACAGGGTGGATTTGCCGACATTGGGCAGGCCGACGATGCCGCACTTCAGACTCATGGGAGCAGTTGCTGGTGGAAGGAACAACCTTCCATTCTAAGAGGTCCGGGGTGCAGCCCTGCCTTTCGGAGAAGGCAGAAGCCGCCAGCGAAGCGCGGATGCCGAGAGGACGCCCCGCCGGCGTTCAGGCCTCCTCGACCTCGACCGGCTTGACCAGGGTCACCGGCACGGGGGAACTCCTGGCCATTTCACCGGACACCGAACCGAGCACTGCGGCCTTGAATCCGCCTGCACCGTGCGAGCCCATGATGACGCCGTGGCAGCCGTGGGTCTCGATCACCTCCACCAGGGCAGGCACCACATCGCCGCTGGCGGGCGCCACCTCGACCTGCTGACCGGCCGCCTGCAGCAGCTCGATGGCCGGCTGCATCAGGTCGCGGGCGGCGGCTTCGCTGACCTGCTGCAACACCACCGGATCGTGCGCCACCACCACTTCGTACAGATTGGCCGGCTCCTGCACATTGGCCACCACAAAGCGAGCCCTCAGGCCATGACCGACCAGCTCCAGTGCATGGTGCACGGCCAGCAGGGCAGACGGGGAGCCATCGACGGGAATCAGCAACTTCAGCATGAACACTCTCTTGAATGAAACGGCACCGCTGTTCAGTAAGGCCGCTCGTTGAACACACACCAGTACAGTTCGATGTGCTCGGCCACCTCGATGAACTTGCTGAAGCTGACCGGCTTTTCGATGTACGAGTTCACCCCCAGATCGTAAGCGGTCCGCAGGTCCCGGTCTTCGCGCGACGAGGTCAGCACCACGACCGGAATGCGCCGGTAGCGCTCGTGAGCCTTGAGCTGCTGCAGCACCTCCAGCCCGTTGACCTTGGGCAGGTTGATGTCCAGCAGGATGACCGCCGGCTGCGCCGCGCCTTCATCCCAGCGCGGCAGCCAGGCCAGCGCCTCTTCGCCGTCGCGAGCGATCTGCACCTCGTTGGCGAATTTCTTGCGCGCAAACGCCCGCAAGGTCAGGTCCAGGTCCATCGGGTTGTCCTCAACCAGCAGGATGGGCGGGACGCTGTTGACGGTGCTCATCGGGGAAACTCCAGAAAGAAGGTGGCGCCTTCGCCCGGGCGGCTTTCGGCCCAGACGCGACCCCCCATGCGCTGCACTGCCTTGGCCACCAGCGCGAGCCCGACGCCGGTGCCGGGATAGTCCTCGGCCCGGTGCAGGCGCTGAAAAATACCGAAGATGCGGTCGTGGTACTGCATGTCGAAGCCCACCCCATTGTCACGCACCCAGAGCAGAAAGTGATCGGTATCGACCCGGGTACCGACTTCCACCACCGGGGTCGGGCAGTCCCGGCTGAACTTGATCGCGTTGCCGATCAGGTTGCGCAGCACGACCGCCATGCCTTCCCGGTCGACCTTGAGCGTCATCGGCTCCAGGCTGCGCCGGACCTGCACATGCTGGCGCCCGATGTCGGCCTCGTAAGCCTCGATCACCTGCTCCACCAGCGGAACAATGGCCTGCGGCTGGGGTTCCATGGCGCGGCGTTCCATGCGCGAATAATCCAGCAGGTCGGCGATCAGTTCTCCCATCTGGGTCACGCCGCGCCGGATGCGCTCGACGAACATCCGGCCTTCGTCGCCCAGCTGGCGCCCGTAGTCGTCCACCAGCAGCTGGCTGTAGCCGTCGATGCCGCGCAGAGGCGCCTTCAGGTCATGCGACACGGTGTAGGTGAAGGCTTCCAGGTCGCGATTGGCCTCCTGCAGCTGCTCGGTGCGCTCGGCCACCCGGCGCTCAAGTTCCTCGTTGATGGCACGCAGCTTCTCCTCGGCCTGCACGGCGTCGGTGATGTCCAGCAGGGTGCCGATGTAGCTGGGGCCCTTGCCTTCGGCAGACCGGTCGATCTTGCGGATCACCCGGCGCAGCCAGCGCACCGGCCCCAGATCGGGATGGGTACGGAAGCGCACCTCGGGCACATCCCGGGCGGTCACCAGCAGGTCGATCACGGCCCGGACCCGGGACACGTCGTCCGGGTGGACGCGCGCACAGTACTCGTCGATGCTGGGTGGCCTGGGAGACCAGGGCAGGCCCATGTTGGCAAACATCTGGTCCGACCAGTTCAGTTCCCTGGTGTCGCTGTCGTAGCTCCAGCTGCCCATGCGCACCACCGCCTCACCCTGTTCCAGCATGGCCTTGGTTTCTTCCAGCACGCGCGTGGCCTCGACCCGCTCGGTCACGTCCATGGTGGTGCCGAACAGCCGCACGATCCGGCCCTGCCCGTCTCGTTGTACCTGCGCCCGCTCCTCCACATGGCGCACCCCCGCGGGCGTGACGATGCGCAGTTCGATCCGGCGCACCTCGTCCACACTGGCAGGGTCCCAATGCTGGGTCAGCATCACATGGTCGCGCACCCGCTCCCGATCCTCCGGATGCACCACAGCCAGGTAGGCCTCCACACTGGGCGCCACCCGGCCCGGCTCCAGACCCAGCACCTGGAAGTTGCCATCGGACCATGACGTCGCCCCTTCGGGCAGATCGACGCTCCAGCTGCCGATGTGGGCCACCGCCTGTGCCTCGTTCAGGCGCTCGCGCTCGAGCTGCAACGCCCCCTGCGCGCGCTTGAGCTGAGACACATCGCGCAGGATGGTCCACAGGAAACGGACTTCTCCCCGATCGTCGCGCTGCACGCCGATCAGCTGCGACATCGGCACCTCGTCGCCCCGGGCGTCGTAGACGGCCGAGTCGCCCAGCCACAGGCCGTCGCGCAGGGCGGCCGGTATGCCCTCCTCCAGCACGCGGCGGGCCGCCCAGGGGGGATGCACCTGGGGTATGACGGCATCCAGCGGTTTGTCCGGCGGCAGTCCCAGCAGCTCGTAGCCGGCCCGATTGAAATAGAACACCCGACCCTGCGGGTCGGCCATGCTGACAATGTCGCTGGTGGCCTCGACCACCGCCACCAGCCGGTCGCGCTCGGCCTGGGCCTCGACCAGCTCGGTTTCATCCGCCACCATGCCCACGCTGCGCACGGCGTGTCCGGCCCGGTACTCGGTTTCGCCGCGCACATGCAGATGACGGATGCTTCCGTCGGCCCGGCAGATGCGGTAACGTGTTTCGTAGGGCTGGTGCTGCTCGACCGATTCCCGGTAATCGCGCTCGACACGGGCCCGGTCCTCCGGATGGATCAGGGACAGGAATCTGTCGAAGCTGGCCTGCTCGGTGGCCGGATCCAGGCCCTGGATGCGATAGGTCTGGTCGGACCAGGTCACGCGGCCTGTTTCCAGATCGAAGGCCCAGCTTCCCATGCGTCCGATGCGCTGGGCCTCACGCAATTGCGTCTCGCTTTCACGCAGACGGGCCTCTTGCTGCTTGCGCCCGGAAACATCCCGAACCACGCCAATGACGGCGTGGCGGCCATCGCCGAGCTGGAAGCGGCGCAGGCTGACCTCGGCCTCGAACACCGAACCGTCGAAGCGCCGGTGCAGCCAATCGAAGGACTGGGGCTGCCCTGCCATGGCGGCGGCCAGACGCTCACGGGCGGCCTGCTCGCTGGGTGTACCGTCGGGCTGCCTTTCGGGCGACAGGTCGACCGGCGCAGAACCCACGAAGGTGTGGCGGTCCGGGTAGCCGAACAATTGCCAGCCGGCCGGGTTGCAGTCCTCGATGCGCCCGTCGACCGTGAGCAGCAGCGCCTCACTGGCGTTGTCCGCCATGGCACCGAGGCGCCGGATTTGGGCATCGGCCTGCAGCCGCTCGGTGATGTCCTGGGTGGTGGTGTACACCTCGTCCACCGTGCCGTCGGGCAGGCGCCGGGCACGCACATCGATCTCGGTGACGACGATGCGGCCGTCGCCCCGAATGAAGCGCTTGATCAGGCTGTAATGCTGCCGCTGGTTCGCCAGCAGCTCCTCGAACAGCGTCAGGTTGTCCTGCAGGTCCTCCGGATGGGTGATCTCCGTCCAGGGAATGGCCAGCAGGTGTTCGCGCGAATAACCCAGGATTTCGCAGAGACGGTCGTTCACCTGAAGCCAGCGCCGGCTCAAAGGCGCCGTGATCGACATGCCGGTGAACGGAAGCTCGTAGAAGCCGGCCACCCGATCGGCCTGCCGCCTGAGCTCGGCCTCTACCCGCTCCAGCTCGGTCACATCGGTGAGGAGACCGCTGAAACCGGTCACCGCACCGGCCTCGTCGCGGGTGACCATGGTGTCGTCGATGACGTGGGCCCACGAACCGTCGGCACACTTCAGGCGGTAGCGCTGACGGTACTCGCTGCGGCCCTCGGCCACGTGTGCAGCGATTTCATGGTTCACCCGCTCCACATCGTCCGGGTGAATCAGGTCATTCCACACCAGACGACCCTCCAGCAGGTCTTGTGGCCCATAACCCCATTGGCGCACCACGTCACTCACGAAGACCACCGGCCAGCCCGCCGCGTTGCGCCATTCGATCAGCACCACCGGAGACCGGTTCACGATGTCGAGCATGTGCCGAACCTGGGACTCGGCCTCGGAGCGCCGCTGCACCATGGCATCGACCGCCCTCCCGATCTGGGCGATCTCGTCGCGGCCCGGCATGCCTAAGCGGAAGTCCCCTTCGCCGTCGGCCAGGCGGTCGAGCTGTTCAACCAGCCGGGCCGACCGTCGGAACCACAGCGCGTGCAGCATCCAGGCCAGCACCGCGGACATGACCAGTATCAGGGCGCCCACGAGCAGGCTGTCCTGACGCACCCCATGCAACAGGCTGGCCTGAGGCTGATGCAGATCGACCGAAACCGCCAGCAGGCGGCCATCGATCAGCGGAACCTGGGCCATCAGCCGTTCGGCCGCCCAGTCGGTCCATACGGTGATGGCCTGGCCGGGGGTCACACTGCGCCCGGCCAGCTCGCGTGCCACCCCAGACGGCAGCTCAGGCAGAGGGCGCCCCCTGTCCAGGCGCGACAGGGACGCCAGCACGACCCCATCGGGTCGGACCAGATAGGCATGGTCAAGCCCTTCGTGCAGGGCCAGCCCGGTGACCAGCCGGCGCACCAGTGCCTCGTTGCCCAGCCCGGCCTGCACCTCCAGCCGCTGCTGTTCGATGCTCAGGCGTTCGGTCAGGTGTCGCTCGCGCTCCGCCCAGAAGTTGTCCAGCACCTGGCCTGCCCGAAAAGCATGGTGACCGAGGGCTGCCAGCGCGCCGAACAAGGCCAGAAGGGCCGGAGCCACCCAGCGCGCCGGCCAGCGGTACAGCAGCCCACGCCCGGTCACGGCCTTTCCCCCGGTTGCTGCGTGCGCCCGGCGGGCCCGATGTCGACCAGACGGTTCCAGTCAGGCGCCTGGGTGAGTTGACCCATGGCCATCAGCGCCTCGGCCAACGTCTGGCCGCGTTGCCGCAACGGAGCCTGGACACCGGCCAGGTAAGCCAGCGAATCCGCCGGTGTCATCTGGCGCAGGCCCTCCATGGCATCCAGATAGGCCTCCGAAGCCATTTCCAGGGAGGGCGCCAGCACAAGGGCTGCGCCCTGCGGATCGGCCTCAAGCTGCCGCAACCCGGCGGCCCAGACCCGCAACACCTGGTCCACGTCGTCGGCCCGCTGCTGGAGCACCTCGTGCCTGACCACCAGCACCCTCATGATCCGGGCATCAAGCTGGCGGCTGTCCAGCGAGCGCACATAACCCGAGGCCGCCAGCCGGGTGGCCATGGGCTCGTACGAGATGGCGGCAACCGCCCGGCGGGTCTGCAGCACGCCGAGGTGCTGGCTGGACTCCATGGGAAGGATCTGGACATCGCCAGCCTGCAGCCCGGCGACGTCGAGCAGGCTTCGCAGCATCAGGACACTGGCCGTCGACGACTCGGCCACGATCACCTGGCCCTTGAGCTGGTGCAGCCCGGCCATGGCGGGGGAAACCATCACGACATCGGCACCCCGGGATTCGTTCAGAACAGCGATGATGCGCAGATCCATGCCTTGGGCGGCCAGTTGCAGGGCCTGGTCGAGTGTCATGGCAGCCAGATCGAGCAGGCCATTGCGGAAATGCCGCATCGTTGCCGTGCTGGAGGACAACTCGATCAGCTTCAGCCGCTGACCGTCAACCAGCCTCTCTTCGCGCGCGAGAATGAACGGGTCGTAGCCGATCCACGGCCCCAGGCCCAGCACCAGCGGCGCCGCGGGTGGCGGTGCGCATGCGGTCAACAACGACAGCCACACCATGACCATCAGCCCCGCAAGGCGATGCCGGATTGACCGCGGTGACCATCGTTCCAACCCGACAGGAAAAGCCATGGGTGACAGGCCGAGGAAAAAACAAAGGGTTCTGTTCCATTCTGCCACTGAAGGGCAGACAGCCCAATGCCCCGGACGGCAGCCCTTGCGGTGAGCGTGACCGGACGAGGCAACTGACCCGGCCCCACTGCCCGGCGCGAGAAACGGCTTCTGGTCCGGCCACTAGGCCCTGAAGGCTCGCACCGCCTCCCCAAGGCGTACCGCCTGTTGCTTGAGACTGCCTGCAGCGGCCGCCGACTGTTCGACCAGCGCGGCATTTTGCTGGGTGGTCTGATCCAGCTGGGTGATGGCCGTATCGACCTGCGAGATGCCGTCGGCCTGCTCTCTGGTCGCGCTGGATACCTCGTCGATCAGTCCGGAAACCCTCTGTACGCCAACCACGATCTGCGTCATGGTTTGACCGACCTTGTCAATCAGTGCACTGCCGCGTCGAACTTTCTCGCCGCTGTCGTCTATCAGGCTCTTGATGTCCTTGGCCGCCGCGGCACTTCTCTGAGCCAGGTTGCGCACCTCGGCGGCCACCACCGCAAACCCGCGACCCTGTTCACCGGCACGTGCCGCTTCCACCGCAGCATTCAGCGCCAGGATGTTGGTCTGGAAGGCGATACCATCGATCAGCGACGTGATCTCCGAGATCCTTTTGCTGCTCTCCTGGATGCTGGACATGGTCTCTGCGACATCCGAAAACTCGTGGCGTCCATGTTCGGCTGCGGTGCTCGCTTGTCGGGCCAGCCTTTCCGCTTCGTGGGTACGTTCGGCGTTGTTGGCCACGGAAGCATTCATCTGAGCCATGCTGGCCGCCGTTTGCTCCAGACTGGCCGCCGACTGCTCCGTGCGAGCACTCAGGTCGGTGTTGCCCTGGGCGATCTCGGTGCTGGCCACCTGTATGCCCGTCACTTGCTGGGAAACATCGTCCAGCAAGGAACGGAGGTTGAGCCCCGCCTGATTGATGGCCCGAGCGAGCATGCCGATATCGTCCACCCGGTCCATCGGTGCCATGACCACAGATTGGCCGGCCGCGATCAGCTCGGCGTTGCGCAGGATGGTCTTCAGAGGCGAAGTGACCTGGCTTTCGATCCACCAGCACGCCAGCAGCCCTGCGATCCCGGACACGGCAAGAACAGCAAGCAGGCTTGCGCTCAGCCATGCCGATCCGGCGGCGCTGGCCGACACCAGGCCCAGGATGCCCAGCCGCACACGCCATGGCGTGGGAAGAAGCTGCAGGGCCGACATCCATCGGAGCGCGCCTGTGCGAACCACGAGGCCTTGATGAAAAGCGAGGCCCGACACTCTCCCGCTGCGGAATTCGGCATACAGCTTCTCTGCCGCCGCGACTTCCTCCGAAGACGGCTTCGTCCGCACCGACATGTAACCGATCGTGACCCCCTGGCGCTTGACGGGGGTTGCATTTGCGCGGACCCAGTAATGATCCCCGTTCTTGCGGCGATTTTTCACCAGCGCAGTCCACGACCTTCCCGCCTTCAAGGTCTGCCACATGTCCGCAAAGGCCTGCGTTGGCATGTCTGGGTGTCTGACCAGATTGTGCGGCTGCCCCATCAGTTCGCTCTGTTCGAAACCACTGACTTCGATGAAGGCCGCATTGGCATAGGTCAGATGGCTTCGAGTGTCTGTGGTGGACATGAGAGTCATGTCATCACCCAGGGGGTACTCGCGCTGGGTCACGGGTTGGTTGTTTCGCATGCGCCGTCCTTTTCTTGAAATCAAGAGTCTCCGGCGATCGACTTCCGATCTGCCTGCCAGGCATCTTCGGCATGCCGATAATCGGCAAAAGCAGGAAAAGCGGGGCATTCACCGCCAAATGCACGCCATGTGAGCGAGCGCACATTCAGAGGGGTGTGGCCGACACCCCGTGGCCCTCACCCGGCGGAAGACGGGATCGCCACGTCGCTGACCAGCACAAAATGCCGGCGGTCCCTCCGCTCCAGTCGGCCTTCTCCAACCATGGCCGTGAGATGACGACCGATGGTTTCGCGCCGGGACCCCAACAAGTCGGCCAGCTCGGCGTGGCTTGGCATGGTGAACGAGGCGCTTCGACCTTCGGTCGCAATGAGGTGCAGCGCATAGTAGAGCTTGAGTGCAAACTCGTCTTCGCGCAGGACACGTGACCAGTCGGTCAGACAGTTCACGAAGCTGCCGGCGGTGTCCTGGAGTGCTTTCCTGAACTCCGCGTCAGGCATGGCCAGCGTCCGGACCAGATTCGCATCCATGCAACAGACCCGCACGGATGTGATGGCCACCAGCGTCAGCTGGGAACGGTGACCAAATGCGCTGCCCAGCCCCACCGGGCGCCCACGACCCAGGAAAACCACCGCCTTGCTTTTGTTCAGCGCATTGGCGCGCGAACCCTTGACCTGCCCGACCTTGATGACCCCCAAGGTGTTCCAGAAGTCGCCTTGTACCTCCAGCTCATCCCCTGGCTTGTGGGCAAGTTCCACGATGTGCGAAAGAACGGCAGGAGGCAGAGACTGAAACAGGCAATGTCCCTTGTTCAGGCAGCGATCACAGTCAGGTTTCAAATCACGTGGCGAGGTCATCTCTTGTGCACGCTAGGAGGAGAACGACACAGGCAGGCGTCGGGTCATGTTCCGTTCGCCACCTCGGCCACCGGAACAGAAAATTGCATGCATTTTCATGCAAGCCTGAACGATGAAACCCTGCAGCCACTCTCGTGCTTTGTGAGGCCGATCACATCGACTGCGATTCTCCAGCCAGATTCCTCTTTCAAGCGCCGATGATGTTGTTAGCCCCCTGCTATGGCGCCGCGCAGGATACCACCCGCCGCACGCCAACTTCCGGCCGCCAAGGAGTTGATGGTGCTGACAGCAAACGATGATTTCGATGAACTGACTTCATGGCTCCTGATCCTCGAGCGGATCGTAGAGCAGAGTGGCAACATGGTGGTGATCACCGACCGAGATCAGCGGGTGAACTGGGTCAACCGGACCTACACGGCTGTCACGGGTTGGACCCTGGACGAAGTGCGCGGGCAGAAGGCAGGGGCGGTGCTCAGCGGCCCACTGACGGACAAGCGCGTGGCTGCTGCCATGGGCGAGAAACTCAGGGCAGGGCAATCGGTGGTTGGCGTGGAGATCATCAACTACCGAAAGAGCGGTGAAGCCTACGTAGCGCTGCTCAACATCGAGCCCATTCGAGACCACCAGGGCGCGACTGTCGCCTACTTCTCGATTCAGAGCGACGTGACGGAAAAGCGGGCCCTCGAGCAATCCAACCGCCGACTTCAGCATCAGCTTCAGGAGGCCCAGGCGCTGGCCAGGCTCGGGCGCATCGCCCAGACGGAAAAGGAAGGCGAGCTGGAGTGGTCGGTCGAAGTGTGTGATCTCCTGGATATCGAACGATCGGTTGTACGTGGCTCCATTGACTTTCTGACCACATTCATCGATCGGGGGGTGAGACAGCATGTGCCACTGATGACCCGGCAACACCTGCAGTCCGGGAAAGCCATCGATCTCGAGCTACCGATCATCACGGCCAAAGGGAAGCGACGATGGGTACGCTGCCGGGCGCTGCCTGTACCACTGCAGCAAGGCTACCGCCCGCCGGAGACGTGGACGGTGCAGGACGTCTCCGTGTACCGGGAGCTGATCGAACAGAAGCGGCAGACCAACGAGAGGCTGCAATCCATGGTGCATGAGCGTACACAACACCTTGAGGAAGCGAATCGGTCGCTGGAGGCCTTCTCACATGCCCTGTCGCACGACCTGAAAAAACCTGTGCGCCATATGGTCAGCTATGCCGAGATCACCAGGCAACTCATGGCCAGCGGCGACGCTGACCAGGCCATGGCCTATGCCGACAAGGTGATTGCCGCAGGCATCCGGCTTCAGCACCTGATCGAGGGGATACTGGCTTTTTGCCGGATGGGCAGAAACGGCATCCATCCGTCGTCCGTAGACCTGCCTTCGCTCGTCTCGGAGTGCCTCGGCGAAGCCGCGTCATCGTTTCCTTCAAGTGTTTTCACCTCCTGCGGGCTTTCGGACCTGCCGGTGGTGCACGCCGATCCGGTGCTGATCCGCGACGTGTGGAGCAACCTGCTGGACAACGCGTTCAAGTACTCACAGATGCGGCCCGTGATCGAACTGGAGTTTGGTGCGAAGGAGACTCCGGAGGGCTGGACCGTGTTCCTGCGCGACACCGGGTGCGGCTTCGCAGGCCACCAGCAGGACGCCATCTTCGCCATGTTCTCCCGGGCCGTGGCGGACAACAGCATTCAGGGCGACGGCATCGGGCTGGCCATGTGCAGACGCATCGTGCAGGCCCATGGGGGAAAAATCTGGGCCGAGTCCCGCCCGGGCGAAGGATCGACATTCTTTGTGCACCTGCCCCGACACCCGAGGCCATCGGGATTCGGCGAGCTTCAGCTCAAGGGCTGAAGGTGTCACAACCACGATTGGTGAACCGATCCACGGCTCCTCACTCCACCGTCACGCTCTTGGCCAGGTTGCGCGGCTTGTCGACATCGGTGCCCTTGGCCAGGGCCGTGTGGTAGGCCAGCAGCTGCAGCGGCACCACGTGCAGGATGGGTGAGAGCGCGCCGTAGTGCTCGGGCATGCGGATGACGTTCACGCCTTCGCTGCTGCCGATGCGGGTGTCGGCGTCGGCCAGCACGTAGAGCACGCCGCCGCGCGCGCGCACCTCCTGCATGTTGCTCTTGAGCTTTTCCAGCAGCGCGTCGTTGGGCGCCACCGTCACCACCGGCATGGCGCTGGTCACCAGGGCCAGCGGGCCGTGCTTGAGCTCCCCGGCCGGGTAGGCCTCGGCGTGGATGTAGCTGATTTCCTTGAGCTTGAGCGCGCCTTCCAGCGCGATCGGATAGTGCAGGCCTCGCCCCAGGAACAGGGCGTTCTCCATGCGGGCGAAGTCTTCGGCCCAGCTGATGACCTGGGGTTCGAGTGCGAGTACCGCCTGCAGGGCCACCGGCAGGTGGCGCATTTCCCTGATGTACCTGGCCTCCTGTTCGTCGGACAGGTGCCCGCGCACCTGCGCCAGCGCCAACGTGAGCAGGAACAGGCCGGCCAGCTGGGTGGTGAAGGCCTTGGTCGAAGCGACCCCGATCTCCACTCCGGCCCGTGTGATGTAGGCCAGCTTGCATTCGCGGACCATGGCGCTGGTGGCCACGTTGCAGATGGTCAGGGTCTGGGTCATGCCCAGGCCCTGGGCGTGGCGCAGGGCGGCCAGGGTGTCGGCCGTCTCGCCGCTCTGGCTGATGGTGACCACCAGGGTGCGCGGGTTGGGCACGCTGGTGCGGTAGCGGTACTCGCTGGCCACCTCGACCTGCGTCGGGATGCGGGCCACGGACTCCAGCCAGTACTTGGCCGCGCAGCCGCTGTAGTAGCTGGTGCCGCAGGCCAGGATCAGCACCTGGTCGATGTCCTTGAAGACGCGGTAGGCGCCATCGCCGAACAGTTCGGGGGTGATGCCTTCGATGCCTTCGAGCGTGTCGGCAATGGCGCGCGGCTGCTCGAAGATTTCCTTCTGCATGTAGTGCCGGTAGGGGCCCAGTTCGGCCGCGCCGCTGTGGGCCTGCACCGTGCGCACCGGTCGCTGGTCCGGTTCGTGGCTTCGGCCACGCGCGTCGGTGATCCAGTAGCGACCCAGCTGCAGGTCGACCAGGTCACCTTCTTCGAGGTAGACGATCTGGTCGGTCACACCGGCCAGGGCCATGGCGTCGCTGGCCAGGAAGTGCTCCGCGCCGCCCTCGCCGACCCCCAGCACCAGGGGAGATCCGGCGCGGGCACCGACCACGCGGAGCGGCTCGTCCTTGTGGAACACGGCCAGCGCGTAGGCCCCGTGCAGCCGCGCCACCGCCGACTGCAGGGCGGCAAAGATGTCGCCGTCATAATGGGCATCGACCAGGTGGGCGATGACCTCGGTGTCGGTCTGGCTCTCGAACACGTAGCCGCGGGCCTGCAGCTCGGCCCGCAGTTCGTCGTGGTTCTCGATGATGCCGTTGTGCACCAGGGCCACCCGTCCGGGCGCGCCCGACGCGGTGCCCGGGCCGTGGCTGAAATGGGGGTGGGCGTTGTGCACCGCCGGCGCGCCGTGGGTGGCCCAGCGGGTGTGGGCGATGCCGGTGCCGCTGCCGATGCCGTCGGTCTGCACCTGCTGGGCCAGCTCGGCCACGCGGGCTGTGCTGCGCGCGCGGGTGAGCGCCCCGTGGGCATGCACCGCGACCCCGCAGGAGTCGTACCCCCGGTATTCCAGACGTTGCAGACCCTGCACCAGCACAGGAACGATGTTGCGACCGGACACTCCGGCGACGATGCCACACATGATCAAGCCCTCCAGGCAGGCACGCGACCGGACCCATCCGGGCGACGCACGCCAATGCTAGGCCACCTCGGATGAAATAAAACTTCGTTGTTTATAGAGATGCGCACTATTCCGTCATTCAAGTAGGATGTTGGTGTTTTGTTTCATCAAATAGAAAACAATGAACGAATTTCAACTTGACGAGGCCGATTTTCGACTGCTGGAACTGCTGCAGATCGACGCATCCCGCAGCAACCAGGCCCTTGCCGAGGCCGCCCACCTGTCGCCGGCCACCTGCCTGCGCCGTGTGCGGCGGCTGAGGGAGCGCGGCTTGATCGAGCGCGAGGTGGCCATCCTGCACACCGACCGCATGGCCGCCGCCGTCGGGCACGGACTGACGGCGCTGGTGGAGGTGACGCTCGATCGGCAGGGCAGCGAGCATCTGGACGCCCTGGAGTCGCGCCTGCTGGACGAGCCGGCGGTGCAGCAGTGCTACCGCGTCAGCCCCGGGCCGGACTTTGTGCTGGTGGTTCACACGACCGACATGCCGGCCTACCTCGCCCTGTCCCGTCGGCTGTTCAGCGCCGACCTGAACGTGCGCAATGTGAAGACCTACTTCAGCCTGAAACGCAGCAAGTTCGATCCGCGGCTGCCCCTGCCCGCCTGACAAGCCCCCGCCACCGCTGAAACCGGTTTTTTGCACCGTCGGTCGATCGGAGGGCATGTCATCCGGACTTGGGTCACAAATCACACGATCGGGGGATGGACTTGGATGAAGAAAATTGGATACTCTTGCGACCTCTTCGACAACTCCCTGAGTCCATCCGTCGTACAGAAGTCCGGATACCGGACCCTGACACCCCCAAGGAGCTTGCATGCTGCCACTGTGGATTGCGTTGACTGCCGCCCTGGTCGCGGCTGCTGCGGGCATCTGGCTGTACCAGCGCTACCGCCGGGTGCCGTCCGGCCGCGATGACCGCTACACACCAGAGCGCATCCTGAGCACCGAACAGGTCCAGATGCTCGACTACCTGCAGGACACGTTTCCCGGCCAGGTGGTGTTGCCCAACATGAAGCTCAAGGACATGCTCTCCATACGCAAGGCGGGTGACCGCCGCCGGGCCGAAGAGCGGCTGCAGCGCCAGCAAGTGGATTTTGTCGTCTGTGGCGAAGATGGCCGACCCATGTTTGCCTTCGACATCGAGCAATACCACCTGAGCAACGCCAAGGCCAGGACCCATCAGGTCAAGATGAAGAACCGCATCCTCAAGTCGGCCGGTGTGCGTTTCGTCTTTCTCAAGAATGGCATCCACCGCATGCCTTCGCCGGCCGAGTTCCGCAAGCAGCTGAATCTGGCTGAACTGCCCCGACCCAAGCCGCGCGAGCGGGAAGACCGCCAGAGCGTGCGTCAGCAACTGGAATCCCAGATGTCGGACTTCGACCGCCTGTATCCGGCGACCGGGTTCAGCGACTCCGAAGTCATGGGCCTGAGCGGCCTCATGGAGCTCGAGCGCAAGGGCCGGTTGACCGGCCTGGGCTCGCCGGCCGGCGCAGACGGCGGCGGGTTCGATCGCAGCGGGTTCAGCGAAACCCGCCACTGAAAGCCGGTCTCCCGGTGGGCCGGTTCAACCCGCCTTTTTGGCGGGGCGTTTCCAGTCCGGCACGGTGAAGGGCTTGCCGCGCGAGACCGACAGGGCACCGGCCGGCGCGTCCTTGGTGATCACCGATCCGGCGCCGACCGTGCCGCCGGCGCCGATGGTCACAGGCGCGACCAGCACACTGTTGCTGCCCACGTGCACGTCGGCTTCGATGACGGTGCGGTGCTTGTTGGCGCCGTCGTAGTTGGCGGTGATGCTGCCGGCCCCGTAGTTCACCCGTTCGCCCACGGTGGCATCCCCCAGATACGCCAGATGGTTGGCCTTGGCGCCGGCCGCCAGGGTGCTGTTCTTCACTTCGACGAAGTTGCCGATGTGGACCTCAGGTCCCAGCTGCGCGCCGGGTCGCAGGCGGGCGAACGGCCCGATCAGCGCGTCCGCGCCCACGCGCACCCCGAGCTTCTCGCCGTCGATATGGGTGAAAGGGTGGATCACCGCGCCGTCGTCGATCTGCGCGTTGGCTATCACACAGTTCGCCCCGATGCGCACGCCCTGGCCCAGCAACACGCGGCCTTCGAACACACAGTTGACGTCGATCTCCACATCCTGACCGCAGACCAGTTCACCGCGCAGGTCGAAGCGGGCTGGATCGGCCAGGCGCACCCCTTGCTCCATGAAGCTTTCCGCCTGGCGGCGCTGGTGGGCACGCTCCAGCTCGGCCAGCTGCAGCGGACTGTTCACGCCGGCCACCTGAATCGCGTCGTGGATGCGGTGGGCCTTGACACCCTGGCCGTCAGCAACGGCCGACTTCACGACATCCGTCAGGTAGTACTCGTTCTGTGCATTGCGGTTGTCCAGCCGCGCCAGCCAGCCGCGCAGCAGCCGCGTGGGCACCGCCATGATGCCGCTGTAGATCTCGGTGATGGCCTTCTGCGCCTCGCTCGCGTCCTTCTGCTCCACGATGGCCTGCACCGAACCGTCGGCACTGCGCACGATGCGCCCGTAGCCGGTGGGGTCGGTCATCTCCAGGGTGAGCAAGGCCAGGTACTCACCCGCGCACAGGTCCAGCAGTGCCTGCAGGGTCTCGACCCGGGTCAGTGGCACGTCGCCCGACAGAACCAGCGTGACCCCGTCGTCGGGCAGCAGCGGCGCCGCCTGCTGCACCGCATGGCCGGTGCCCAGTTGTGGCTCCTGCCGCACATAACGCAGCGCCGTGGCACAGCCGGCTGGCGCGGCCAGGCCGGCCTCGACCCGCTCGGCCTCGTGGCCCGTGATGACCACCACCGAGCGCGCCGATAACCGGACGGCGGTGTCGATCACATGTTGCGCCAGCGCACGACCGCCCAAACGGTGCAACACTTTGGGCTTGTTGCTTCTCATGCGCGTGCCCTTGCCGGCCGCCATCACCACCACATCCACAGAAAAGGACATGAACACCTCGATCAGGGGAACCCGTCGCCAGGGCGCTGCCCGCGACACATTGCCGCGCATTATCGCCGGCCGTTTCGTGCGATGGCTGGCGCTGCTGCTGCTGGCCGGCACACTGACGGCCTGCAGCGCGGCGCGCCTGGCCTACAACCAGGCGCCTGCGCTCACCTACTGGTGGCTCGATGGCCATGTGGACTTCAACAACGGGCAGTCGGAAGCGGCGCGCCAGGGCATCGACACCTTTTTTGACTGGCACCGGAATGAGGCCCTGCCCGAATACGTCGAACTGCTGCGCGCATGGCAGTCCATGGCCCTGGAGGACCTGGATGCCGATCGGGTCTGTGCCCAGTTCGATGTCATCCGAAACCAGCTTGACGCCGCCGCCGGGCGTGCCGTGCCGCCGTTGGCCAGGCTCGCGCAGACGCTGACACCCTCTCAGCTGGACCACCAGCGCCGGCACCAGAGCAAGAGCAACCGGGGGTTCGAGAGGGACTTCCTGCTCGGCGACGAGACCCAGCGGCTGCGCAAGCGCCTGACCACCGCCATCGACCGCAGCGAACGCATCTATGGACGGTTGAGCACCGAGCAGCGCGAGCTGGTGCGCGACTGGTTGCAGCGCTCCCCCTGGGACCCTGCGCGCACGCTGGCCGAGCGGCAAAGGCGCCAGGCCGACCTGTTGCAGACGGTGTCCGATATCCAGGCACGGCCGGACCAGGCCGAAGCCCTGGTCGCCGCCCACATCCGACGCATCGGCCAGTCGCCCAATGCAGGCTACCAGGAGTACAGCCGCTCTCTGGCGCAACACGGCTGCGCGCAGTTTGCCGCCCTGCACAACAGCACGACGGTGCAGCAACGCGAGCGGGCCCTGCGCACGCTCAAGGGCTACGAAGAAGACCTGTCGTCCCTGGCCAACCGGCGCTAGGTCCGATCAGAACAGCCAGAACCACAGCACCGCGAGCGAACCCAGCGTGACCGGCAGGCCGATGCGAACGTGCCGGCGCCAGTCGATTTCGACCCCCTGGCGTCGGGCCACATCGACCACGATCAGATTGGCAATGGATCCCACCAGCAGAAGATTGCCGGCAAAGGTGCTGATCAGCGCCAGCGCCGCTCCTGTCTGGCGGGCATCGGCACCGAGGTGGGGAAGCAGCAGCATCACGGCGGGCACATTGGAGACCAGATTGGACAGGCCCGCACCGAGCACCATCAAGGATGCCGGGTCGGACAGCCGGATCCCTTGCTGCGCCAGCCATTGCACCGCCTCGGCGGCCAGTCCCGTGCTCTCGAACGCATGGTTGACGACAAACAGGCCGATGAACAGCAACAGCAGCTGCCAGTCCACAAGACCCATGACTTCCGATGAGTGCATGCGGCGGCTCAGAAGCAGCACACCCGCACCGACCAGAGCGGCCACCTCGCGGGGCCAATCGGTGAACAGGAACACCCCCATCAGGAGCACGGCGACCACCAGGCCCTTGGTCGTCTGCCAGGCATCGAAGGGCTGAAGGTCCTCGTCCGGCAGGTTGACCGCGACGGCCTGACGCAGTTCGGACGAACCGGTGCGGGAACCCGGTCCGAAGGCCAGCCAGCCCCAGAGCAGCAACAGCGTGACCAGGACCGGGGGCACGGCCTGGGCCATGTAGCCACCAAAGGGCAACTGCAGCACGGAACCGATGAGCATGTTCTGCGGATTGCCGATGAGGGTGGCGGCCGAGCCGATGTTGGCGGCGCAGGCCAGGCCAACCAGGAACGGCACCGGATCAAGCCCCCGGCGCAGGCACAGGCGCGCCACCACCGGGGTCATGGCCAGGCAGACGATGTCGTTGGAAAACACGGCCGACAGGGCGCCCGCGACCGCAATCAGCACGGCCAGCAAGGCGGAGCGCGAAAGGCTCAGTCCACCGACGCGACGCGTGACTGCGGTATAGAAGCCCCCCAGCCGCATCTGGGCGGACACGACCATGAAGGCAAACAGCAGCACCAGCGTCGGCAGGTCGACCGAGTGTGCCGCTTCTTCCACCGACAGACCCGTGAGGGCAATCACCGCGATCGCGCCGAGCAGGGCGACCCCGGCCCGGTCCAGCTTGAGCCTGGGCAGTCCCCCGAGAAACATGCCCAGGTACACGAGCAGAAACACCCCGGCCACGCCCCAGGTGGCCGCTTCCGGCCCGAACCATGCGCCGCTCAACCCCGGCGCCGACATGCGGGAGCCGGCCGCGCCGGTGGCAGATCATGGATCATGGGGCCCGATTCTGGCATGCTCCGCCGCGGCCGGGCAGTCCACCGCGCCCGGGTCAGTCCTGCAGCGAGGCCCACATCTCCTTGTCCCGCTCGGCGGTCCAGATGCGGGGATTCTTGATGCCGCTGGCTTCGTCGTAGGCCCGGCTGACGTCGAACGGCAGGCAGTGCTCGTAGATGAACACGTGACCGAAGACCGGATCCATGCTCTTGCGCGTGTGGGCCATGGCGGCTTTCAGGTCCATCTTCTGGGCCACGGCTTCCTTGCCGGCCTGGAACAGGGTGGTCACCCAGCGCTTGGTGTAGTCCAGCGCCTTGTTGACGTTGTCGTTGCCCTTCATGGCCTCGCCGCGACCGGGCACGATGAATTCGGCCTTGAGTTCGCGCAGGGCTTCCAGGGTGGCAGGCCACTCTTCGAGCTGGGCATCGCCGGTGTAGACACCGGCTTCGTACTCGACCAGGTCACCGCTGAACAGCACCTTTTCTACTTCGACCCAGGCAATGGTGTCGCCGCGTGTGTGGCCGGCACCCGGGTGCCAGATCTGTACCTTCACGCCGCCCAGATCCACCTCCAGGGTGCCCTGGCGGCCGGGCTGACCGTCGCCGATCACCAGGGTTGGCCAGGTCAGGCCAGGAACGGAGTCGGCGCCGCGGAACAGGCGCGGGAAACGCTCCATCTCGCTTTT
This sequence comes from uncultured Burkholderiales bacterium, assembly GCA_937873395.1. Taxonomy (GTDB): domain Bacteria; phylum Pseudomonadota; class Gammaproteobacteria; order Burkholderiales; family Burkholderiaceae_C; genus Hydrogenophaga. Next base: position 26,159 of record CALMYH010000054.1, on the reverse strand, counting down.
CATGTCCTGCTCGCCTCGCTCGACGATCAGTTCGTAGGTGCCGCGGCTGGCGATGACCTCGGTGGCGCCCTCGGCGAAGTAGGCACTCGCACCCAGCACACGAACGGCGTGGTAATGGGTCAGCAGCACGTACTTGATGGGTTTGTCGGAGACAGTGCGGATCTTGGTGATCAGGTCTCTCGCCATGGCCGGCGTGGCGGTGGCGTCGCTGACCATGATGTACTTGTCACCGATGATGACGCCGGAGTTCGGATCACCCTCGGCGGTGTAGGCCCAGCAGTGCGGGCTCAGCTGCTCGAAGGTGATTTTTTTGTCTTCCAGGTCGGCCTGGGAGGCGAAGGCTTTGCTCATGGGGGTCTCCGTGGGATGGGCAGGACAATCTTCGAATTTTACCTAATCGAAACAAATTTCGCATGGGTAAATCATTAATCACCGACGACCGGCCCGCTCATCTGGTCGCCAACCCGCTTTCGAGAACTTGAACCACCTCTTCGGCAAAGGCGGCGTAGCTCATCGGTCCACCCGGGCGCAACCAGGTGAAGGTCCAGTTGATCATGCCAAACAGCATCATGGTCACGGCGGTCTGGTTGTCAGGGGTGACGCGGTCCGGGTAGGCGCGCCGCAGAAAACGCGTGAACGCCGAGACCACATCGCGCTGGCGATTGACGATGAGTTCGCGCTGTGCCTCGCCGAGAAACTTGGTGTCCGACACCAGTGCCTGATGGCGGGTGGCGGAGTTCTCGTACTCGGACAGAAAGGCCCGCACCAGCTCGTTGAGGGCCTCGCGCTCCGACAGGTTCTTGCGCTGGGCACGCGCCTCGGCCTCGCCGATCAGCCCCAGCAGGCGCTGGGTGTAGCGGTCCAGCAGGTCGAACAGGATGGCCTCCTTGCTCTCGTAGTAATGGTAGAGCCGCGCCTTGCTGGTGCCGCAGGCGGCGGCGATGTCGTTCATGCTGGCGGCCGGAAAACTCTGGCGGGCAAAGCATTGCGCGGCGACATCGAGAATCTGGTCGCGCTTGAGGTCGTGGGAAGCGGAGCGGGGTCGGGCCATGGCCGATTCTCCCACCGCCGCGTCCTGGCTGAACTTCCCTTCACACTTTCGGCTTGGCGTTCGTGCAGATCTTTGCCTACCATGCCGACATGGCCACACGCCCTGTCACCGATCCGTTTGTGCTGCATGCCTGCGAACTGCTGTCGTGTCTGGGGCCGTGCAAGGCAACGCGCATGTTCGGCGGCTGGGGCATTTCGGTCGATGGCATGAACGTGGCCATCATTGCGTGGGACACGCTGTACCTCAAAAGCAACGGGCAGACCGAGGCGGCCTGGCTGGCGGCCGGCGGGCGGCCCTTTGTCTATGAGGCCAAGGGCAAGCCGATGCGTCTGCGTTACCACACCCCGCCGGATGAGGCCCTCGAATCGCCGGCGCTGATGGAACCCTGGGCACGGCTGGCGCTGCAGGCCGCCATTGAGGCGCGCCGGCCCGTGCGCCGCCTGGCCCAGGCCGCGGCTCGCCGCTCACCCCGGGCGCATTGATGACCCCCGCACCGCTCACCTGAACGCCCCTGTCATGGGTGGCGGCTGACAGGCGGGGTAAGCTCTGTGCGGTCCGTCCCGACTGCCTTCACAAGAAACCGTGACACTCACCCCCAGCCATCCCCGGTCCCGGCCGGTGTCCGTCGGCCATCTGCGCGCCTTCGACGCCGTGGCCCGCCACCTGAACTTCCGCGCGGCGGCCGAAGAACTCTCGCTGACGCAGAGCGCGGTCAGCCGTCAGATCCAGGCGCTGGAGGACGAGATCGGGGTCCGGTTGTTCAGCCGACACACGCGCGCGGTGGAGCTCACCGGCGCCGGCACCCTGCTGCTGCGCACCACCGGACAGGCGCTGGAGCGGCTGGACGCCACGGTGCGACAGATCCGCCAGAGCGCCGGGCGGCGCAGCGTGGCGGTGACGACCTCGGCCTCGTTTGCCTCGATGTGGCTGATTCCGCGCCTGGAGGCCTTCCAGCGCGAGCACCCGGACATCGACATCCGCATCGACGCCTCCGACGTGGCGGTGGATCTGACCACGGCCGACGTCGACCTGGCCCTGCGCTATGCCGTGCCCCAGGCGGTCCCGGCCCAGGCCATCCGGCTGTTCGGCGAACAGCTGACACCGGTGGCCAGCCCCTGGCTGCTGCGCGCACGACCCATTCACCGCATCGAGGACCTGGCCGACTGCACCCTGATCGAGGCGGGCGATGCCCACCGCACCCGCCATCTCGAATGGCTGACCTGGCAGCGCTGGTTGGACACCCACACCAGCCCCGGCCCGGTCCGCCCCGGGGGCCGGGCCGCGCGGGAGCGGCTCAGCCCCAAGCGCTGGCTGTACTTCAATTACGCGCACCAGATCGTCCAGGCCGCGCTCACCGGACAAGGGGTGGCGCTGGCCCGCCTGCCGCTGGTGGCCGAGTCGCTGCAGTGTGGCGACCTGGTCGAACCCTTGCCGTCCACCCGGATCGAGTCGCCGCTGGTCTACTGGCTGCTGAGCGCCCCGCGCAGCCTGGAGCGCCCGGAAGTGAAGGCCTTCCGCGACTGGCTGCTGGCCCAGGCCGCGGTGACCCGTGAGACCATCGGCGACGTGCCCGACCCCGACACCCTGGACCCGATGGACTGACCGGGGCCACCGCCAGCGGCACTGCAGAGCACGTGAATTTGGGCCACACTGGCGGGTTTTGGCCCTCCCGTCAGCGACTCTCCGTGTCACGCCATCTCAACCACCACCGCAGTGGCAACCTGCGCAGCATCATCGCCATGCTGCTGGCCGTCGCCTGCTTCGCCCTCATGGACGCGGTGCTCAAAACCTTGTCCACACGCTACCCGGTGCTGCAGATTGCCGCCTTGCGCGGCATGACCGCCCTGCCCCTGGTGCTGCTTTACGTCACGTGGAGACGGGCCTGGCCCAGCCTGTTGCGCATCCGCTGGCCCCTGCACCTGCTGCGGGGTGGATTGGGCATCGTGATGCTTTCGCTGTTCACCCTGTCGGTGCGCCACCTGCCGCTGTCGGCCAGCTACACCCTGTTCTTTGTGGCGCCGCTGCTGATCACGGTGCTGTCGGTGCCAGTGCTGGGCGAGCGGGTACCCCGCGCTCACTGGTGGGCCATCGGGGTTGGCTTTGTCGGTGTCCTGATTGCCCTTCGTCCGGACAGTCAGGCCCTGTCGTCCGGCCTGGTCACGATCGGCGGCCTGGCAGCCCTGGGGGCGGCGCTGTGTTACGCGGTGGCTGCCGTCAGCGGTCGCCTGCTCAGCCGCACCGACAGCAGCGAGAGCATGGTGTTTTCGATGATGCTGCTGGTGGCGTTGGGCGCCGGGGCGCTGGCGGCACCCGGCTGGGTGGGCGTGGCCCCGACCGACGCCTGGCTGCTGCTGGCGCTGGCGGTGACCGGCTTCGGCGGCCAGCTGGCCATCACCGAGGCATTCCGGCACGGTCAGGCTTCAGCGGTGGCCCCGTTCGAATACAGCGCCCTGGCCTGGGGCGTCGGTCTGGACTGGCTCATCTGGCAAAGCCTGCCGGCCAGCCACACCTGGCTGGGCGCCTCCATCATCATCGGCAGCGGGCTGTACCTGATCCGTCACGAAAGACGCATCACCCAGGCCCACGCCAACGCCCAACACCCCTGAGCCGGTTCAGGGCGTCATTTCTGGCCCTGCCATTGCACCCCCGTATCGGCCAGGATCGCGTCCAGCGGAACGTCGTGCGACTCGGGCTCCAGGTCGGGCAGGTAGGCGAAGTCGTACCCCAAGCCGACGGTGAAGGGTTTGGGCTGCAGGCTGGCCAGCGTGCGGTCATAGAAACCGCCACCGTAACCCAGCCGGTACCCACCGGGCCCGAACCCCACACAGGGCACAAAAATCAGCGTCGGCACCACGACCTCGGTGTCCTTGGGCTTCGGAATCCCGTAGGCGTCTTCCTCCATCGGGCAGCCCGGATACCAGCTGTAGAAGGTGAGCGTCTTGTCGATCTTGTTGACCACCGGCAGCCCGATGCGGCGCTGCCGGGCTGCGCTCTGGGCGTCCTCTTCCAGCCCTGCCTCCTGCCAGCGGAACAGGGCGGGCAAGGGGTCGAACTCGCCCTTGATGGGCCAGTAGGCGCCGATCACGGTGTCCGGCCGGTTGACCAGCCAGACCCGCATCACCCGCTGCAGCAGGTCGTTGCGCCAGGCGCGATCGGCCAGGTGCAGGCGCTTGTCGACGAGCTGCTTGCGCCACTCGGCCTTCAGGGCCGGGGAATTCCCACCGCCGGTCCGGGTTGCTGGCAGGGTAGGGGAACTCGCGGGGTCTTTGCTGTCCATAATCACCTATGCAACTGATGCGGATGTCTGGGGGTCCATCGCTCATGATCGGAAGAGGTCTGGTGTCCATTATGGCGGTGCTGTGTCTGGTGGCGCCGGCGCTGGCCCAGACGCCGCAGGACCGCGCCCTGCTCCAGATGCGCGACGCCTTCACCAAGCGCCAGACCGCCACCCTGTCGGAGCTGCTGCCGCGGGTGCAGGGTCACACGCTGGAACCCCTGGCCCGCTACTGGGAAGCACGGGCCCGGCTGGAGAATGCCCCGCCCGAGGACATTCGCCGGGCACTGGACCGGATGCCCGGCACCTACTGGGAAGACCGGCTGCGCAACGACTGGCTGCTGCACCTGGGCCGACAGCGTGACTGGCCGCTGTTCGAGGCCGAGCGGCCGCTGTTCCGCATGAATGACGACCGTCAGGTGGCCTGTTACGCGCTGATGCTCGACGCCGCCGCCGGCCGGCAACCGGCTGCCGAGGCAGCGCGCGAGGCCGAACGCCTGTGGCTGCTGCAACGCGAGGCCGATGACGGCTGTGCGACGGCCGTGAAGGCCTTTCTGGACAGCGGTCACCTCCATGCCGACACCGTCTGGCGCCGCGCCCGGCTGGCCATGGAAACCAACCGGCAGCCGGTGCTGCGCCAGGCGGTAGCCATGCTCGACCCCGACTGGGTGCCGCTGGTCGAATCGATCGCCCAGGACCCGGCCGCCTACCTGGACGACAAGATCACCGCCATCCGACCGCGCACCAGGGAAATGGTGACCCTGGCGGTGATCCGGCTGGCTTCGTCCGACCCCGCCGCCGCCGCCGAGACCCTCTTGCGCAAGCGGTGGGTCACCCAGCTGACCCGCGAGGAACGCAGCTGGGCCTGGGGCGTGGTGGGCAAGCGGGCGGCCCAGCGCCGCATGCCCGAAGCACTGGCGTATTTCGCGCACGCCAGCGACGAGCACCTGATCGACGACCACCTGGCCTGGAAGGCCCGTGCCGGCCTTCGTGCCGGTGCCTGGGGCCATGTGCTGGAAGCCATTGCCGCCATGAGCCCGGCGCAGCGGCAGCAGGCCACCTGGGTCTACTGGCAGGCCCGCTCGCTGCAGGCGCTGCAGCAGCCCAGCCCGGACGAAGCCGCGGTCAGGTCCCGGGAGCTCCTCGCCAGCATCGCCGCTCCGACGGGGTTTTACGAGCTTCTGGCCATGGAGGCCCTGGACCTGCCGATCACCGCGCCGCCGCCACCGCCGGCTCTGACCCCGCAGGAGCGCGAGGCCGCCGCGCGCCACCCGGGCCTGCAGCGCGCCCGTGCGTCGATGGACCTGGGTCTGCGCAGCGAGGCCGTGCGCGAATGGCACTACACCATCGCCCTTCACACGCCTGGCGGCAAGGAAGACCGCGATCTGCTGGCCGCGGCCGACCTGGCCTGCCGCCAGCAATGGTGGGACCGGTGCATCAACACCAGCGAGCGGACCCGCTCGGTTCAGGACCAGCGCCAGCGCTTTCCGACGCCCTACCTGATCCAGGTGCAACAACGCGCCGGCGAGGTCGGTCTGGACCCTGCCTACGTCTACGGTGTGATCCGCCAGGAAAGCCGCTTCGTGAGCAACGCCCGCTCCCATGTCGGTGCCGCGGGTCTGATGCAGGTGATGCCCGCCACCGCCCGGTGGACCGCACGGCGCATCGGCCTGGACAACTTCAGGCCCGAACAGATCAACGACCGAGACACCAACATCCGCATCGGCAGCGCCTATCTGGGACTGGCACTTCAGCATTTCGAGGGCTCGATGCCCCTGGCGGCAGCGGCCTACAACGCCGGGCGCAGCCGCGCCAACAGCTGGCGTGATGGACCGGTGCTGCCGGCCGACATCTGGATCGAGAACATCCCGTTCGAAGAGACCCGCGACTATGTGCAGCGCGTGCTGGCCAACACGACCCACTACGCCGCCCTGCTCAGCGGTCAGCCCCAGTCCCTGAGGGCCCGTCTGGGCACGGTGGGCCCAAGAGCCGACAGTGCACCCTCCCTGGACAGAGACCTGCCCTGAGGCAGCATTGGCGCCATGAAAAACATCCTCGTCCTCGGCGGCACCGGCTTTGTCGGTCGCCAGTTGTGCGAACAGCTGGATCGCACCGGATGGCGTGCCACCGTGCCGACCCGGGAGCCCGCCCGCGGAGCCTTGCTGCAACACCTGTCCGGCGTGACCGTGATGGAAGCAGATGTCCACGATGCCGGCACGCTGGCGCGTCTGGTTCCGGGGCATGACGCGGTGGTCAATCTGGTGGCCATCCTGCACGGCAATGCGGCGGCTTTCGAGCGCGCGCACGTGGAGCTGCCGCGCAAGCTCGCGCTGGCCTGCCTGCAGGGCGGCGTCACCCGGCTGGTCCATGTCAGCGCCCTGGGGGCTGACGTCGCCGGTCCCTCGCGATACCAGCGCAGCAAGGCGCAGGGGGAAGCGGCGCTGATCGAGGCCGGTCTGGACCTGACCCTGTTGCGGCCCAGCGTGATCTTCGGCGCCGAGGACCGCTTTCTCAACCTGTTCGCCCGCTTGCAGCGGCTTTTCCCCATCATGCCGCTGGCGGGGGCCCATGCCCGTTTTCAGCCGGTGTGGGTGAACGACGTTGCACGGGCGATCATCCTGTCCCTGGAACGTCACACGCGCGCCGACTCCGAACACACCGAGATCATCGAATGCGTCGGCCCCGATGTGCTGACCCTGGCCGATCTGGTGCGACTGGCGGGCCGCCACGGCAGCCGGCAACGCCCGGTGCTGCCTCTGTACATGCCTCTGGGACGTCTTCAGGCGCTGATGATGGAACTGGCGCCAGGCGAGACCCTGATGAGCCGCGACAACCTCGACTCGATGCGGGTCGACAACGTGGCCAGCGGCCGGCACCCGGACCTGCGCAGCCTGGGCATCGCCCCGGCCAGCGTGCTTACGGTGGCGCCCGCCTACCTCGGCCGCCGGCAGGAACGGTGAGACCGATCGCCTCGCCAACGCCCGGTTTTCCAGCCAGCGACTTTTTTGGCACACTTGATCTCTTTCCGACATCCAACCCGGCATCAAGAGGATCCGACATGGGCGCCACCACCAGAACTCCAAAAACCGCAGCGGCCAGTCCGTCGACCTACCGCAGCGAGCACCAGCGCGACGTGGTCAACCGACTCAAGCGCATCGAAGGCCAGGTGCGGGGCCTGATCGACATGGTCGAGTCGGGTCGCCCCTGCGAAGATGTGGCGCAGCAGATGTCGGCCGCACGCAAGGCCATGGACAAGGCCTTCTATCGCATGATGGCCTGCTCGGTCATGGAAGCGGTGACCACATCGGAGTCGGAAGTCGACACCTTCCGCGAGGTCGAGCGTTCCGCCCGCATCCTGGAAAAATACGCCTGACCCAGCCCGGACCCGATCCGGCGGCGGCATGACGGCCGCATCAATGGCGGCTCGATCCGCCATCAATCCGGTGGCCGCCCGCGCCTAATATCGGTGCTCCCATCAGGAGAACTCCATGGCGCTTCAGCTGTACATCGGCAACAAGAACTACTCGTCCTGGTCCATGCGGCCCTGGGTGCTGATGCGCCAGGCCGGCATCGACTTCGAGGAAGTGATGGTTCGCTTCGATTCGTTCGAGGCAGACTCGACATTCAAGAAAACCCTGCAGGGCATCAACCCTGTGGGCAAGGTACCGGTGCTGGTCGACGACGGCTTCGCCGTCTGGGACACGCTGGCCATTGCCGAGTACCTGGCCGAACGCTTCCCCGATCGCCAACTGTGGCCGAGCGATCCGCGCCAGCGGGCCCGGGCACGCAGTGTGTGCGCCGAGATGCACAGTGGCTTCGGTGCGCTGCGCAGCCACTGCCCGATGAACATCGAGGCTTCCCTGCCGGACATCGGTCGCCTGATCTGGCGTGACCAGGGCGCGGTGCGTGCCGATGTGGCGCGGCTGAGCGAACTCTGGCAGGACCTGCTGTCGGCCCAGCCCGAACGGCTGTCCGATGGCAGCCAGCCCCTGCTGTTCGGCGCCTTCAGCATCGCCGATGCCTACTACGCGCCGATTTGCATGCGCCTGCGCACCTATGGCCTTCCGCTGTCGGTTCCGCTGCAGGCCTACGTGGAGCGGGTGACCGCGCTGCCCGGTGTGCAGGCCTGGATCCGCGACGCCCTGGCCGAACACGACTTCCTGGACTTCGAGGAACCCTACCGCGTCAGGCCGAACAGGGGATGATTCGCCTCTGCAGGCCCCGGGCCTGACGCGCAGGTCTACACTCGTGCCATGGATATCTATCTGGTGGGCGGCGCGGTGCGCGATGCGCTGCTGGCCCGCGAGCGCAACGAACAGGCCCATGTGGACCGGGACTGGGTGGTGGTGGGCACCACCCCCGAGGCCCTGCTGGCGCGCGGCTTTGTGCCCGTGGGGCGAGACTTCCCGGTCTTTCTGCACCCGGACACGCGCGAGGAATACGCGCTGGCCCGCACCGAGCGAAAGACCGCGCCAGGCTACCATGGCTTCGACTTCCATGCCCACCCGACGGTGACGCTGGAGGATGACCTGGCCCGGCGTGACCTGACCATCAACGCAATGGCGATTGCGCAGGCGCACGCCGACGCCCCCACCGATGCTGTGGTGATCGACCCGCATGGGGGACTGCAGGACCTGCACCACAAGGTGCTGCGACACGTCACCGGTGCGTTTGCCGAGGACCCGGTGCGCATCCTGCGGCTGGCGCGCTTTGCCGCCCGGTTCGACGATTTTTCCGTGGCTCCCGAAACCATGGCCCTGATGCGCAGGATGGTCGAGCACGGCGAGGTCGACCACCTGGTGGCCGAACGTGTCTGGCAGGAGCTGGCGCGTGGCCTGATGGAGCGGCGGCCCAGCCGCATGTTCGAGGTGCTGCGGGCCTGTGGTGCCCTGCGGCGCCTGCTGCCCGAGGTCGATCGTCTGTGGGGCGTGCCGCAGCGGGCCGACTACCACCCGGAAGTGGACACTGGCGTTCACCTGATGATGGTGCTGGACATGAGCGCGCGCCTGGCCGCGTCGCTGCCGGTGCGCTTTGCCTGCCTGTGCCACGACCTGGGCAAAGGCACCACCCCGGCCGACGTATTGCCCCGGCACATCGGTCATGAGCAGCGCAGCGTGCACCTGCTGCGCCAGGTCTGCGAGCGTTGGCGCGCTCCGCGCGAATGCCGCGAGCTGGCCGAGGTGGTGGCGCGTGAGCACGGCCACATCCACCGCAGCGGCGAATTCGGAGCCGCGGCCCTGCTGCGCCTGCTGCACCGGTGTGACGCCCTGCGCCGACCCGAGCGCTTTGACGAGGTGCTGCTGGCTTGCGAATGCGACGTGCGCGGTCGCCTGGGCTTCGAGAACGCGCCCTATCCGCAACGCGACCGCCTGCTGACCGCGCTGGAGCTTGCCCGCGCGGTGGACACCGCCCATGTCGCGGCGCAGGCGCGACGGGACGGGCTGGAAGGGGAGCACATCGGCGAGCGGGTGCGGGCTGCACAGCAACACGCCATCGAGCACGACCTGCCGCACCTCTGACGACTAGCAGACCCTCCATTCCCCTGACCCAAGGTCGGGAACTCCCATCCTCTGGTAAGGTCGGACAGGTGATGAGAAGCCCACCGGACCGGTTGCCGGATGCCGCCGCACTGTTCCTGGATTTCGACGGCACACTGGCCGACCTGGCGCCACGACCCGACGCCGTGAAGGTCGATCCTGGCCTGCGCCCTGCGCTGGAGCGCTTGCAGGCGATGCTGGGCGGCGCGCTGGCGCTGGTCAGCGGACGGGCGCAAGACGATCTGGATCCTTACCTGGCCCCGTTGCGACTGCCCACCGCCTTTGAACACGGCGCCGTGCGGCGATGCGCCGATCAGACTCTGTCCGAGGCACCCCAGCCGCCCCTCGAATCCGCGCTGCTCGCTGCGCGTGCATTGGTGAGCCTGCACCCGGGCCTGATCATGGAGCAGAAATCCCATTCGGTGGCGCTGCACTATCGCCTGGCCCCGAGCCTCGAAAGCTTGTGCCGCGACCACATGGGCCGTGCCATCGCCAACGAGGATTCCCTGCAACTGCTGCTGGGCAAGGCGGTGGTCGAGGTCAAGTCGGTGGCCGTCAACAAGGGCGAGGCCATCGCGGCCTTCCTGCAGGAAGCCCCGTTCCAGGGACGCGTGCCGGTGTTCGCCGGTGACGACGTGACCGACGAGGCGGGCTTCCGACGTGTGCAGCAGCTCGGTGGCATCGGCATCAAGGTCGGTGACGGGCCCAGCTGTGCCACCCATCGCATGGCCGATCCCCATGCCTTGCGCCAGTGGCTGCACAAACTCTCCCGCGACTGTCACCCATGAACACGCCCCCGACCAATATCTCCGACAAACCACCCCTGGCCACACCCCGCTGTGAGACGCCGGCCGAGGTCAGTCTGTCCCTGGGCCTGGTGGGCAACTGCGCCTTCAGTGCCCTGATCGACCCGCGCGGTCGGGTGGTCTGGTGCTGCCTGCCGCGCTTCGACGGTGACCCGGTGTTTCACGCCCTGCTGGGGGGAGCAGACGGTGCCGGCACCTTTGCCATCGACATCGAGGACTTTGCCAGCAGCCGGCAACGCTATGTGCCCAACACCGCGGTGCTGGAAACCGAGCTGACCGACCGTCACGGGCAGCGCCTGCTGATCACCGACTTTGCGCCCCGGTTTCCCTCGCGCGGGCGCTTCTTTCGGCCCACCACGCTGGTGCGCCGGGTGCGGGCCCTGGAGGGCACCCCGCGCATCCGTGTGCGCCTGACCCCGCGCTTCGGCTGGGGCGCACAGAATCCGTCCATCACCTCGGGCAGCAACCACATCCGCTACGTCGGTGAGCAGCAGACCCTGCGCCTGCAGACCGACGCCGGCATCACCCATGTGCTCGGGGGCCAGCCTTTTCTTCTGACTCGCGAGCTGAACTTCCTGCTCGGTCCGGACGAAACCCTGGAAGGCGGCGTCGGGGACACCGCACGGCACTTCGAGCAGGAAACCGTGGCCTACTGGCGCAACTGGAGCCAGCGACTGGCCGTGCCCCTGGAATGGCAGGACGCGGTCATCCGCGCCGCCATCACGCTCAAGCTCTCGGTGTTCGAGGACACCGGGGCCATCGTGGCCGCCATGACCACCAGCATCCCCGAGGCGCCCCACAGCCAGCGCAACTGGGACTACCGGTTCTGCTGGCTGCGCGACGCCTTCTTCGTCGTGCGGGCGCTCAACAGCCTGGCCGAGGTCGGCACCATGGAGGACTACCTCGGCTGGCTGACCAATGCCGTGGTCGGGGCCAACGGCGGCCATGTGCAACCGCTGTTCGGCATCGGCCTGGAGCGGGACCTGCCCGAACACATCTGCGAGCACCTGCCCGGCTACCGGGGCATGGGCCCGGTGCGGGTCGGCAACCAGGCCCACGAGCATTTCCAGCACGACGTCTACGGCAACATCGTGCTGGCCGCGGCCCAGGCCTTCCACGACAAACGCCTGCTGCACCCAGCCGGCCTCGCCGACTTCAAGCGGCTGGAAGCGGTGGGCGAAAAAGCCGTGAGCATCTTCGACCAGCCCGACGCCGGCATGTGGGAACTGCGCACCCGCGCCCGGGTGCACACCAGTTCGGCCCTGATGTGCTGGGCCGCCTGCGACCGTCTGGCCAAGATCGCCCGCACGCTGGGCCTGCCCGACCGAGAGGGCCACTGGGCCGGCCACGCCCATGCCATGCGCGAACGCATCCTGCGTGAATCCTGGAGCGCCGAGCGCCAGAGTTTTGCCGAAAGCTTCGGTGGGCACGACCTGGACGCCAGTGTGCTGCTGATGGCCGAGGTCGGCTTCATCGACCCCAGGGATCCGCGTTTCCTGTCCACGCTGGACGCGCTGGAAACTCACCTGTGCGACGGTCCTTACATGCGCCGCTACGAGGCCGCCGACGACTTCGGCAAACCCGAGACCGCTTTCAACATCTGCACCTTCTGGCGCATCGACGCGCTGGCGCGTGTGGGGCGCGTGGCCGAGGCGCGGTCCATCTTCGAGACCATGCTGCGCGCACGCAACCCATTGGGTCTGCTGTCCGAGGACACCCACCCGGTCACCGGCGAGATGTGGGGCAACTACCCGCAGACCTACTCCATGGTGGGCATCATCAATGCGGCGGTTCGCCTGTCGGCCGCCTGGGACAGTGTGATATGAGCCGGCTGGTGGTGGTGTCCAACCGCGTGGGGGATCCGCGCAAGGCCTCGGCCGGCGGCCTGGCCGTGGCGCTGGGACAGGCCCTGCAAAGCACCGGGGGCCTGTGGTTCGGCTGGAGCGGCAGAGTGGTCGAAGGCGGCACCCCCGGCGAGGGCGAGTTGCACCTGGGCCATGCCGGTAGGGTCCAGCTGGCCACGGTGGACCTGTGCGGCGATGACCACCGCAGCCACTACCTGGGCTACAGCAACGGCGTGCTATGGCCGGTGTTCCATTACCGGCTGGACCTGGCCGATTTCGACGCCGGGTATGTCAGCGGCTACCGTCGCGTCAACCAGATGTTCGCCCACAAGCTGGCTTCTCTGCTGCGGCCCGACGACGTGATCTGGGTGCATGACTACCACCTGATTCCGCTGGCCGCCGAGCTGCGCGCCATGGGCTGTCGCCAGCGCATCGGCTTCTTCCTGCACATTCCACTCCCACCACCGCTGATCCTGGCCGCCATCCCTGAGCACGACTGGTTGATGCGTTGCCTGTTTGCGTACGATCTGGTCGGCTTCCAGAGCCAGGCCGACCTGGCCCATTTCTCGCGTTATGTCGGACACGAGGTGGCGGCCGATGTGCTCGACGATCACACCTTCCGAGCCTTCGGCATGACCCTGCAGGCACAGGACTTCCCGATCGGCATCGACGTCGAGGAGTTCGCCGGACTCGCGCGCTCACGCGAGTCGCAGGACATGCGACGGCAGATGCAGAAGGAATATGCCAGGCGCCGTCTGCTGCTCGGCGTCGAGCGCATGGATTACTCCAAGGGCCTGCCGCAGCGCTTCAAGGCGTTCCGGCAGTTGCTGCAGCACTACCCGGAGAACGTCGGCAGCGCCACCCTGATCCAGATCGCCTCGCCCAGCCGGGAGGCGGTCGATGCCTATGCCAGTCTGCGCCAGGAGCTGGAAAGCCTGAGCGGCGCGATCAATGGCGACTTTGGCGAGCTCGACTGGATGCCACTGCGCTACATCCACCGCAACGTGGCGCGGCGCCGTCTGCCCGGCCTCTACCAGGCCGCCCGCGTGGCCCTGGTGACACCACTGCGCGACGGCATGAACCTGGTGGCCAAGGAGTTCATCGCGGTGCAGGACCCGCAGGACCCGGGTGTGCTGGTGCTCTCGCGCTTTGCCGGCGCCGCAGAGCAACTGGCCGAAGCCCTGCAGGTCAACCCCTACGACATTTCGCGCACCGCCGAGACCATGCAGCGCGCCCTGCAGATGCCGCTGCCTGAACGCCAGGAACGCCACCAGGCCTTGCTCAGACGAATCCGCGAGCAGGACGTGCACTGGTGGTGCCAGCGCTTCCTGAGCGCATTGCACGGGCACACCGCCTGCTGAATCAGACCCGTCGGCACCTCCCCTTGCCGGCTTCCCAGCCTTCCGGCCTTCGGGTCGGGCGGCGCCACTGGTGAAAGGAGCCCCATGAACGAAACAACCCTCGAGACCCTCATCCGCTGGTGGGCCAGCCTGGGCGGTGCCGCCACCAGCCTGCTGCGCATCACCCTCATCACGGTGGCGGCCTGGGTGCTGATCGCGGTCCTGCAAAGGGGTATCCGCGTGCTGCGCGAACGCATCGCCGGACGGCTGGACGACCGCGAGGCTTCCAAGCGTGCCGAGACCCTGGCCCGCGTGTTCCGGTACCTTGTGGCGGTGGTGGTCAGCCTGATCGCCGGCATGCTCGTGCTGTCCGAGCTGGGCGTGTCGGTGGCCCCCATCCTGGGTGCCGCCGGCGTCGTCGGTCTGGCCGTGGGCTTCGGCGCCCAAAGCCTGGTCAAGGACTTCTTCACCGGCTTCTTCCTGCTGCTGGAGAACCAGGTGCGCCAGGGCGACGTGGTCAAACTCGGCAACCATGCCGGCCTCGTCGAGGAGGTGACCTTGCGTTATGTCCAGTTGCGCGACTACGACGGCAATGTGCACTACGTGCCCAACGGCACCATCAGCACCGTCATCAACATGACCCGCGGGTTCAGCCACGCGGTGATGGACATCGGCGTGGCCTACCGCGAGAACGTGGACGAGGTGATGGCGGTGATGCGCCAGGTCGGCCAGGCCCTGCGCGAGGACCCCGAGTTCAGCCTGCGCATCCTGGACGAGCTGGACATCGCCGGGGTCAACGAGTGGGGCAACTCGGCGGTGGTCATCCGATGCCGATTCCGCACCCTGCCGCTGGAACAATGGGGTGTGCGGCGCGAATACCTCAAACGGCTGAAGGCCGCCTTTGACGTCGCGGGCATCGAAATTCCCTTCCCCCACATGACCGTCTACGCCGGCCAGGACAAGCAGGGTCAGGTCACGTCCTTCGGCGTGCAGCCCATCAACCCCTGAGAGCCGCCGGCCAGCCCACGGGGGCGGACGGACGATCCGCCTGTCAACCGGGGCGGCCTGCGTCAGCCGGGCAGGTGCGCGCGCGCCCAGCGCACGATGTCCGCGGCGCCCATGGCCCCGGGCTGGCGGGCCACCTCGCGACCACCGACAAACAGGGCCAGGGTGGGAATGCTGCGGATCTGCAGCCGGGCCGCCAGATTCTGCGCTTCTTCTGTGTTCACCTTGGCCAGGCGCAGGTGGGGCTCCAGCTGCGCGGCCGCCTGTTCGAAGGCAGGTGCCATCATGCGGCAGGGGCCGCACCACGGCGCCCAGAAATCGACCAGCACCGGCAGGTCGGAACGCGACACATGTTTCTCGAAACCCACTTCGTCCAGCGCCACCGGATGCCCCTCGAACAGGGCGCGATGGCAGCGCCCGCAGTCGGCGGCCTTGCCGAGATCGGCACGGGCCACGCGGTTGGTGGTGTGGCAGTGGGGACAGACGATGTGCAGGGTTTCGGTGGACATGGAGACACTCCGGGCAAGGGATGTCTGGGCAGATGGGTCCATGCCCGGCGAAATCAAGACACCCCAAGGGGTATCTGCCTGGGTATCAGATGACCCGGCCGATCAGGCTGGCCACAAAGCTCAGCAGGATGGTGGTGGTCACCGGAATGAACCAGTCGCGCCCGAAGGCCTTGAAGCGGAAGTCGCCTGGCAGCTTGCCGAAACCGAGCTTGTGCAGCAAAGGCGTGAACCAGCTGATCAGCAGCAGGGCCAGGAAGATGACGATCATCCAGCGGATCATGCGGGCCTCACAGGCGGTGGGTGCGGTCGCCACTGGCAAAACCCAGCGGCGTCCAGCCGGCCGCGCAGGCCTCGGGCGCCAGACACAGCACCTTGAACAGCTCGCCCATCTCGTGCTCGTTGACCAGTTTCTGCATCAGGGCATTCTCGCGCGTGCCGGCCTGGCTGGCCAGATCCAGCAGACCGGCATTGAGCAGAAAGCGACCCTGCGAGGTGTAGCCCAGCACCGACAGCCCGGCCTCCTGCGCCGTCAGCGCGATGCCGGTGAAGTTGACGTGCGCCGTGATGTCCTTGAGCCCCAGGTCGGCCAGCGGATCATCGTCGCGCCGGTGGGCGCGGTGGCAGGTCAGCGTGCCCATGTGGCGCTGCGGGTGGTAGTACTCGGTCTCCGGAAAACCGTAATCGATGAAGAAGGCCGCACCTCGCTGCCAACGTTCGGCCAGGGTGCACACGAAGGCCTCGGCCTGGGGGTGGATTTCGGTCAGGTAGTCGTGGCTGCCGTCGACCTCCAGCGGGGGCCGCAGCTCGGTCGGCCGGTCGGCCCAGGCCAGGCCGCCGGCCGCGTCCAGCACCACCCCGCGCTCGTGCCATTGGCCCGCCAGCCGGACCAGCAGCTGCACCGGCATGGCGTCCAGCACCTCGTTGCCCAGCAACACGCCCGACAGTTGCTCCGGCAGGCGGTCGGCCCAGGTCACGCGGGCTTCGTGGGCGCGCAGGGTGGCCCGCTGGCGTTCCCGCAGGTCGCCCGACAGGTCGACGATGGTGTAGCGGCGCAGCGGCACCGACAGGGCGTCCAGCCCCTCCATCACCTGCCGCGCCAGCACACCGCTGCCGGCGCCGAACTCCCAGACCTCGTCGGTGCCGGTGGCCTGCAGGGCCTGCGCCACCTGGCGCGCCAGCGTGTGGCCGAACAGCGGGGTCAGCTCGGGGGCCGTGACGAAGTCGCTGCCTGACCCCTCGGGGCCGCCCGGCAGGTGGCCGAACTTGGGGCTGGCATTGGCGTAGTAGCCCAGACCGGGCTCATACAGCGCCAGGGCCATGAAACGGTCGAAGGGCAACCAGCCGCCCGATGCGCGGATGGCCTCGATCGCCCGTTTCAGCAGGGCGCCCGGTAAAATTGAGGGTTCGCCTTCGGCGACAGGGGCAGACCGCCCCCTGGCAGTGTCATTCACCCCCCGATTGTCCTTCATGAGCGATTCCACGGAGCCCGTCTCCCACCGCACCGCCCTGGTGACCGGCGCCGGCCGCCGCCTCGGGCGCGAGATCGCGCTGGCGCTGGCCCGGGCGGGCTGGAACGTGGCGGTGCACCACCGGCAGTCGGCCGAGGATGCCTTCCGGACCGCGACCGACTGCGACGCGCTCAGCGGCCGCGCCGGCAGCGCCGAGGCCCTCTATGCCGACCTGTCGGTCGAGGCCGATGTGCGCGCCCTGATCCCGGCCGTGGTGACCCGTTTCGGCCGGGTCGACGCGGTGGTCAACAGCGCCTCGCTGTTCGAACACGACGAGGCCGCCAGCTTCGGCTTCGACAGCATGGAAAAGCACCTGCGCAGCAACACCGGTGCGCCGGTGCTGCTGGCGCAGGCGCTGGCCAGCCACCTGAGCGGGAACGACGACGGACGCGAGGGTGTGGTGGTCAACCTGCTGGACCAGAAGCTGTGGAACCTCAACCCCGACTTCTTCAGCTACACCCTGTCCAAGGCGGCGCTGGAAGCCGCCACCGGCATGCTGGCGCTGGCCCTGGCGCCCCGGGTGCGTGTCGTCGGTGTGGCCCCGGGACTGACCCTGACCAGCCACATGCTCAGCGACGAGCGCTTTCGCGAACTGCACCGCCAGTCGCCGCTGGGCCGATCGTCCACCCCCGAAGACGTGGCGGCCACCGTGCTGTTCGCGCTGAACAACCGCTCGCTGACCGGCACCACGGTGCTGGTCGACGGTGGCCAGCACCTGATGCGCTTCGAGCGCGACTTCTCCCTGATGTGACCGCCCCGCGCGCGACCGCCATGAACCTACCCACCTACGCCGGCACCCAGATCCTGGCCCTGACGGGCCTGCGCTTCGATGCCAACCTGGGCATCCTGGACCATGAGAAGACCGCGCCGCAGCCCATCCTGGTCGATGCCGAGCTCAACCAGGGCACTCAGCCGCTGATGCCACACGACGACGACATCAGCCATGTGCTGGACTACCGCAAGGTCAGGCAGATCATCATCGACGAATGCACCGCCGAACACGTCAACCTGCTGGAGAGCCTGATCGGCAAGCTCACCCGCCGGCTGATGCAGCTGCCCGGTGTCATTGGCGTGCGGGTGAAGATCGCCAAACTCGAAATCTTTGACGACTGCGAAGTCGCGATCCGCATGGAAAGCGGACAGTGGTGAACAGGACTCCAGACATGACCCCCGAAAAACGCGCCTTCGAAAACCACAAGCTGGAGAAGCGCCTGTGCCGAGAGGTCGGCCGCGCCATCGTCGACTTCAACATGATCGAGGAAGGCGATCGCGTCATGGTCTGCCTCTCGGGCGGCAAGGACAGCTATGGCCTGCTGGACATCCTGATGAAGCTGCAGGCGCGTGCGCCGGTGAACTTCGAGCTGATCGCGGTCAACCTCGACCAGAAGCAGCCGGGCTTTCCGGCCCACATCCTGCCCGAATACCTGGGCAAGCTGGGCATCAGGTTCCACATCGAGACGCAGGACACCTATTCCATCGTCAAGAAGAACATCCCCGAGGGCAAAACCATGTGCAGCCTGTGCAGCCGGCTGCGCCGGGGCATCCTGTACCGGGTGGCCAAGGAGCTGGGCGCCACCAAGATCGCGCTGGGGCACCACCGCGACGACATGCTGCAGACGCTGTTCCTGAACATGTTCTTCGGCGGCAAGCTCAAAGGCATGCCGGCCAAGCTGGTGAGTGACAACGGCGAGTTCATGGTGATCCGCCCGCTGGCCTACGTGCCCGAGAAGGACCTGATCCGCTGGGCCGAACACCGGCAGTTCCCCATCATTCCCTGCACACTCTGTGGCAGCCAGGAAAACCTGCAGCGCAAGCAGATCGGCAACCTGCTGCGCGACTGGGACAGGCAGTTTCCCGGCCGGCTGGAGAACATGCTGACCGCGCTGCAGAACGTCGTGCCCAGCCACCTGATGGACCGCACACTGTTCCCGTTCGAGACCATTGAGGCCACGGGCGTGGCCGACGAGGACGGCGACAAGGCCTTCGACGAAGAGCCCGTGGCATCGCCGGCAGCCCAGCGCTGGGAAGCCGACCTGGCCGAGCCGGGGAACGCCAGGGCCGAAGCCGCGGTCATACCGATTGCCCGCGCCGTCTGACGGTGAACGTCGGGACCCATTTCAAGGGAGCTGCCATGAACGTCCTGCCTCGCCCACTCTCCCGCCCCCTGGCCTGGGGCCTGCTGGCCCTGGCCGCGCTGCTGGCTGGTTGCAGCGGTCCGCTGCGGGTCGACAACCAGGTGCGCAGTTTTGCCCAGTGGACGGCCGATGGCATCGCCACCGGCACCGGATCCGGCGCAGCCGTACCCCAGCCGCCCCAGCGCTACCGGTTCGACCGACTGCCTTCCCAGGCATCGGGGACCGCCCTGGGCGCACAGGAGCGGCTGGAAGCCCTGGCGGCCGCAGAGTTGCGCGCCTTCGGCTGGGAACCGGCCGAAGGCGATGCCCTGGCCCCGTGGCGTATCCAGGTCACGGCCAGCACCCAACGCCTGGCCCGGGCGCCCTGGGAAGACCCCTGGGACGGCTACCGAGGCTTCTTCCAGGCCGGCATCGGGCTGGGAGGCTACCGCAGTGGCGTCGGTGGGGTGATCTGGGTGCCGGTGCTGCCGCCGCCCAGCACACCTTATTACCTGCGGGAAGTGTCTCTGGTGGTACGCCAGTCGGGCAGCGGACGCGTCGTCTACGAAACCGTGGCCAGCCACGACGGGCGCTGGAACAGCACGCCGGAACTCTGGTCGGCCATGTTGCGCGCCGCCCTGCAGGACTTTCCGACCCCGCCCGCCGGACCGCGGCAGGTCAACATCGAGATCGACAGCGGGCGCAACAAGCGCTGACCCGGGCGGCGACGGCGCCTCAACCGGCGCCCGCCTCCTCGACCAGCGAACGGATGGCACTGCCCAACTCTTCCATGCTGTCCTGCTTGCCCATGACGCGGTAGACCCCCAGTTGGATGGCTTCGGCCACCAGGGCATCGGTCACATGGCCGCTGATCATGGCAACCCTGAGGGCCGGGCGCAGCCGGCGCGCCTGCCGCGCCACATCAAGCCCCGACAGGCCGGGCATGTTCTGGTCCGTCACCAGCAGGTCGACCGATTCGTTCGGGTTTTCCTCCAGCCAGGCCAGAGCGGCCTCGCCGGAATCGAAGGTGCTGACCCGGTAACCCTGCTTGCGCAGCAGCCTGCCGACGAGAAACACCAGGGCTTCGTAGTCGTCGATATAGACAATGTGCAGGCTGGCCTGGACATTGCCCGGGGTCAGGACCGACGGACCAGCCGACACCGGCAAACGGGCGGCGGGCTGTGGTGTCAGGAGTGGCAGCCAGACATCGAACCGGGTGCCGGCACCCGGATGGCTGCGCACCGAAATGGCGCCCTGGTGCCCTCGCACGATGCCGTGCACCACCGCCAGCCCCAACCCCGTCCCTTCCCCTGGCGGCTTGGTGGTGAAAAAGGGCTCGAAGATGCGGCGCAGGGTTTCGGCATCCATGCCTGGTCCGTCATCGGCCACCGACAGGCAGGCGTAGGCTCCCGGCTGCAAGCCCCCCAGAGCTGCAGCCTCGTCTGCGGCGAGCTCCCGCCGACGCAGACCGACCGATATCTCGCCCCCCTGACCGGCAAAGGACTGCCAGCCGTTGGTGCACAGGTTCATCAGCACCTGCTGCATCTGGGTGGCGTCTGCCATCACCTCCAGGTCACTGGCCAGACTGACGTGCAGTCTGACCCCGGCCGGCAGCAGGGACCGCAGCAGCCCCAGGCCCTCCTCGATCACGGGCGTCAAGGCCTGACGCACCAGCTGCTGGTCCTGGCGGCGACTGAAGGTCAGGATCTGCTGCACCAGCTGCCGGGCCCGGATCGCCGCCCGATGCACCTCGGTCAGGCTTTCATGGGCGGGGTGGGCTGCCTCCAGGTCTTCACGGGCCAGGGTCAGGTTGCCGAGGATGGCCGCCAGCAGGTTGTTGAAGTCGTGGGCCACGCCCCCGGCGAGCGTGCCGATGGCTTCCATCTTCTGCGATTCGCGCAGCTGGGACTCCAGCGCCTGCCGGCGGGCCTCGGCCAGCTTCAGGTCGGAAATGTCGGTGTGGGTGCCCACCATGCGCAAAGGACGCCCGTCTTCATCGCGGGCAATCACCATGCCCCGGGACAGCACCCACTTCCAGGATCCGTCCTTGCAGCGGATGCGGTGCTCGTTGCGGTAGACCGGCGTGCGGCCCTCGAAGTGGGCCTGCCGGTCGGCTCGCATCCGGGGAATGTCGTCCGGGTGGGTCAGCAGGTCCATGGCCTCGGCCCGATGGGGCAGTTCGTGCTCTGTCAGGCCATACATCGCCAGGATGCGGGGCGAAAAAAACTCTTCGCCCGTGACCAGATTCCAGTCCCAGACCCCGTCACCCGCACTCTCGAGGGCCACCTTCCACAAGGCTTCGCTCGCATGCAGCGCCTGCTGGGCTTCAACCCGTTCGGTGACATTGAGCAACACGCCGACCCTGGTCACCCCGTCCGCATCCCGGGCGACCTCACACGATCGCCGATAGACCCATCGCACCCGCCCGTCCGGCAACACGATGCGAAACTCGCCGGCGAGATCCGACCCGGGCCCGAGCACGGTCGAGAGGTCGCCCTGGAGCTGCCGCGCGTCTTCCGGATGCCGGTAGCGGGCGATCAGCATCGGATCGCGCATCAGGTCATCGGGGGCAAAGCCGTAAATCTCGCGCACGCCCTCGCTGACGAAGCGGTATTGGCGACTCCCGTCGTTGGCGACCCGGATCACGTACACCATGCCCGGAATCTGGGCCGAGATCTGGTGCAGCTGCTCCTCGCTGCGGCGCTGCGCCAGCTGCGCCTGCACCCGCTCGGTGACGTCCATCTGGACACCCACGCACAAGGCCCCTTCGGGGTCGCGCCTGACAACGGTGGCGCGGCGGTAGATCCAGCGTTCCTGCCCGTCCGGTCGCACAATCCGGAACTGGCCATCCAGCGACTCTCCGTCTTGCACAATTTTCTGCACGTCGCGCTGCAGACGATCCTGGTCGTCGGCGTGTCGGCAACGAGCCACCAGCATGGGGTCGGCCATGATCTGATCGACGGACACCCCGTAGACCTCCCGGACGCCCTCGCTCACGTACTGGTATTCGCGGGATCCATCGGTCTGCATGCGCACCACGTACACCATGCCGGGGATCTGGGACATGATGCTCCGGAAGCGTTCCTCGCTGCGCTGCAAGGTTTGCCGGGCCTCGACCTGGTCGGTGATGTCCTCGACCGTGCCCTCGTAGTAGAGCGGATGCCCGTCGGTGTCCCGCACCAGGTGCGCGTTCTCACTCACCCAGCGTGGCAACCCGGAGCCATGCTGGCGAACCATGGACACCAACCCGCGCACCTGCCCCTGGGACAGGAGCTGGTGCTGGAAATGTCTGCGGCGGCCAGCTTCCATGTACCAGTCACCGGCCAGCCGGTTCACGTCGGCCAGAAACTCGGCTTCCGAGCCAAATCCGCTGAGCCTCACCAGCGCCGGGTTGGCGTGCAACATCGTCCCGTCCGGTGCACACCGGTAGGCACCGATCGGCAGAAAGGTGAACAGGGTACCGAGGCCCTGATCCGGCACCGGCGCTGGGCTTGTCATGGCTGCATTGTGGCGCAGCCTGGCAATGTCGAGAACCCGAAACGCCCCGGTTTCTCGCGATAATTCCCCTGGTCCCGGACAACAAGCCAACCCCCATCGTCTGCCGTGCACATCACCCGAATCCTGGCCATCCGCCATGGCGAAACGGCCTGGAACCGCGACACGCGCATCCAGGGCCACACCGACATCGAGCTGAACGACCACGGTCGCTGGCAGGCCGGCCGCCTGGCCCAGGCCCTGCAGGGGGAGCCGATCGCGGCCTTCTATGCCAGCGATCTCAGCCGTGCGCGAGAAACGGCCGAGGCGGTGGCACGCCACCATGGTGCCCGGGTGCAGACCCACCACGGCCTGCGCGAGCGCAGTTTCGGCCGCTTTGAGGGTCAGACCTGGGCCGAGCTGGAGGCACGTTTCCCGGTCGAAGCCCTGGCCTGGCGCAAGCGCGTGCCCGATTTCGCCCCACCGGGCGGCGAATCCCTGTTGCAGCTGCGCGAACGGGTGGTGTCCACGGTCGAGCAGCTGGCTTCGCGCCACCCCGGCGAACAGGTGCTGCTGGTGGCCCACGGCGGTGTGCTGGACATCCTGTACCGCGCGGCCACCCGGCTGGAACTGCAGGCGCCACGCAGCTGGGAGCTGCCCAACACCGCCATCAACCGCCTGCTCTGGTCGCCCGAAGGCCTGAGCCTGGTGGGTTGGGCCGACACCGGCCACCTGCAGACGCAGGACGGCAGCGAAACCCTGGACGAGCGCAGCGCTTAGGCCTGTTCCCATCAGGGTTGCTGCGGAGGCGTCGGGGTACCCCCTCGTACCAGAATAGGCTCCATGACATCCAGCCAGATCATCGTGCTGGCGACCCCGGTCTTCCTGCTGCTCATCGGACTGGAGTTCGCCATCGGCCGCGCGCGTGGCCGCAACACCTACCGGCTGGCCGATGCGGTCACCAGCATCGGCCTGGGCATGCTCAGCCAGATCAGCGCCGTCTTCACGCGCCTGCTGCGCGTGGGCATCTACACCGCCGTCTACGGTGTCTTCGCCGTCTTCCCCGACGCGGCCCTGTGGGACCACTGGGCCGGCTGGCTGCTGGCGCTGCTGTTCTACGACTTCTGCTACTACTGGCACCACCGGCTGGGGCACGAGAGCGCGGTGTTCTGGGCCGCCCACGTGGTGCACCACCAGAGCGAGGACTACAACCTGTCAACCGCGCTGCGCCAGACCAGCAGCGGCGCCCTGCTCGGCTGGCTGTTCTATGTGCCAATGGCGGTGGCCGGTGTGCCGCCGCTGCTGTTCGCCATCGTGGCGCTGGTGGACCTGCTCTACCAGTACTGGATCCACACCCAGCAGATCGGCCGCCTGGGCTGGTTCGACCGGGTGTTCGCCTCGCCCTCGAACCACCGCGTGCACCATGCCGTCAACGACGCCTACCTGGACAAGAACTACGGCGGCATCCTGATCGTCTGGGACCGGCTGTTCGGCAGTTTCAAGGACGAAGACCCGGCCAACCCCTGTGTCTACGGCACGCGCAAGCCGCTGCGCAGCTGGGATCCGCTGTGGGCCAACCTGGAGGTGTACGCGGCCCTGGCCCGGGACAGCTGGCGCACCCGGTCCTGGGGCGACAAGCTGCGTGTCTGGCTCAAGCCCCCCGGCTGGCGACCCGCCGATCTGGCGGCAGCCGAACCCGCGGCCACCTTCGACCCCACGCGTCTGCAGCGCTTCGACACCCCCATGGGGCCAGGCCTGCAAGGGTTCTCCGCCCTGCAGTTCCTGGTCCTGCTCGGTGGCGTGGCGCTGTTCCTGTGGCAGGCCGAAGCCTGGCCGCTGTCGCGCAGCGCTCTCTGGTTCGGTGTGCTGCTGGCCGGCCTGTGGGCGGTGGGCGCCGTCATGCAAGGACGCCTGTTGCCGCTCGAAGCCCTGGTCATCGAGGCCGGTGCCCTGTCCATGGCGACCGCGGCCGACGGCTGGCGCGAGGCCCACCTGTTCTTCAAGCCTGCGGCGATGGTGCTGGCCCTGCTGCTGGTGGTGCAGGCCTGGCGCTCGGGTCGCCTGCCGGGTACCGCAGCGCTCTGGCTGGGTCTGGCCCTGGTCGGCTCGCTGGCGGGTGACGTGTTCCTGATGCTGAACGGTCTGTTCATCCCAGGACTGGTGGCCTTTCTGCTGGCGCATCTGGCCTACATCGTCCTGTTCCGCCAGGGCACGCGCTGGTGGCCGGTGCGCCCGGTATTGGTGGGCTGCCTGGCCTACGCCGTGCTGATGGTGGCCGTGCTCTGGGCCGGTGGCCTGCCGGCAGGCCTGCGCGGGCCGGTGGCGGTGTACGCGCTGGTGATCTCGCTGATGGCCGCCCAGGCCATCGGCCGCGCCTGGCTACAGCGCGACCGGGCCTCGGTGCTGGTGGCCGCCGGTGCGGTCGCCTTTGTCGTCAGCGACACCCTGCTGGCCCTCAACCGCTTCGTCAGCCCCCTGCCGGCCTCGGCCGTGTGGGTGCTGGGCACCTACTACGCGGCGCAGTGCCTGATCGTCGGGGGCAGCCTGCGAAGGGCGGATCAGCGGCGAAAAACCGCGGCATCCAGCCCGATGCCGCGGATGCGTTGAGCCGCCTCCTCCGCTTCGGCCTGCTCCGAAAAAGGTCCGGAGCGGACACGCCAGCGGACACCCCGCGGGTAAGCCAGCTCCTCCACCGAAGCCGGCAGACCGGCCTCCAGCAAGCGCGCATGCGCGCGCTGGGCGTTGTCCGGGTTGGCGAACAGACCGACGTTGATCGCCCAGTCGCCCAAGCGCTCGGGGGCTGCCGGCCGGGGAGGCTCAGCGGCCACCAAGGCCCTGGCCGGCGCCAGCTCGGGCGCTGGTCCCACCCGGACCGCCTCCACCGCATCGCTCCCTGCCACCGCCGGCGTCTCTGGCGTGTCGGGTCGCGGGTCATCGGACACGGCCGGTGCGGGCGCCTCCTGCAGAGGCTCTTCGTGGGTGTCTGCCGCATCGATCGGCGGCTGCGCAGGCAGCACCGGTGCGGGCGATGAGGCCACAGCGGGCACCTGCGACACGGGTCCGGACGCTTCCGGGGGCCAGATCCGGTCCGACAGCAGCAGGAAGGCGCCCATCAGACACACGACATGGGTCCCGACCACCGCCCAGAGCCACCCGCGGGAACTCGCCTGGCGCCCCAGGGCCCCACGGGCTTCGTCCAGCGAGCGCGCGGCCCCGACCGCACGTATCAGCCGCCGCTGCACCTGCCGGTGGACCCGTCCGTAGCCCGTCAGGCCCGGCGCCAGCACCAGGGCCAGGACGAGCGCAGCCGCCAGACCCCATCGCACACCCGGGGGCCAGGCTTCAACGATGGGCCATGCCCAGAGGCCCAGCCCGACGCACAAGGCCACCACCAGCGTGTAGACCAGCGCCTCGACCCACAGCCGACGAAAGACCATCCAGCCCAAGGTGAGGAAGGCCGCGGCCGGATGCCAGACCAGCCCGCGGCGGCCGGCCGCATCGAAACCATCGAACACCGTCAGGTACCGCTCGACGCCGACCGGACCCAGCGCGGCGCGGTACAGGCGCCGCGTGGGAGCCTCATCGGCAGCGCCCGACGCCGGGCGCGCAGGCGCAGGCGCAGGCGGGGACATGCTCGAAGCGACGGGCACCGGATCGGCCATGCCTCATTCTGTCACAGCGTGTTTCCGCCCGATCG
>CALMYH010000053.1 GCA_937873395.1 uncultured Burkholderiales bacterium | reverse complement strand
CGCCGCAGGCGGCGCAGGGGGGTTCTCTTACACTCCTTCCGTGTCCCTGTTCAAATCCGCCTCCCTGGTCTCGCTGCTGACGCTGGCCTCGCGCATCACCGGGCTGGTGCGCGAGTTGCTGATTGCCGCCACTTTCGGGGCCAGCGCCCTGACCGACGCCTTCAACGTCGCCTTCCGCATTCCCAACCTGCTGCGCCGGCTGTTCGCTGAAGGTGCCTTCAGCCAGGCCTTTGTGCCGGTGCTGGCCGGCGTGCGCGAGAAGGACGGTGACCAGGCCACCCGCGAGCTGGTCAACCAGATCGCCACCGTGCTGGCCTGGGCGCTGCTGGTCACCTGTGTCATCGGCGTGCTGGCCGCCCCGGTTCTGGTCTGGGCGATGGCCTCCGGCCTGCAGAAAACCCCCGAAAGCTTCGAGGCGGCGGTCGTCCTCACGCGATGGATGTTCCCCTACATCGGCTTCATGTCGCTGGTGGCGCTGGCCGCCGGCATTCTCAACACCTGGAAGCGTTTTGCCGTGCCGGCCGCCACACCGGTACTGCTGAACCTGAGCATGATCGTGGCGGCCTGGGTAGGGGCTCCCTGGCTGGACGGTCTGGGTATCCAGCCCATTTATGCGCTGGCCGGGGGTGTGATGCTGGGGGGCGCGCTGCAGCTGGGGGTGCAGATTCCTGCCTTGCGGCGCATCGGCATGTTGCCCCGGGTGGGGCTGCGCTGGTCGACCGTTCGTGCCGCCTGGATGCACCCCGGCACCCGGCGGGTGGTGACGCTGATGCTGCCGGCCATTCTGGGCGTCAGCGTGGCCCAGATCTCGCTGCTGATCAACACCCAGATCGCTTCCCATCTGGCGACCGGCAGCGTCAGCTGGCTGACCTACGCCGACCGCCTGATGGAGTTTCCCACCGCCATGCTGGGCGTCGCCCTGGGGGTCGTGCTGCTGCCTCAGCTGGCCGCGGCCAAGGCGGCCGACGACAGCCGCCGCTACAGCGAGCTGCTCGACTGGGGGCTGCGCCTGGTGGTGTTGCTGGCGGTTCCCTGCGCGGTCGCGCTGCTGACCTTCGCGCGTCCGCTGGTTTCGGTGCTCTACCACTATGGCGCCTTCACCGACGCCGATGTCCACCAGACCTCGCTGGCGCTCATGGGCTACGGGGCCGGCCTGCTCGGCCTGGTGGCCATCAAGGTGCTGGCCCCCGGCTTTTATGCCCGCCAGGACATCCGCACACCGGTCAAGATCGCCATCGTCGTGCTGGTGCTGACCCAGTGCATGAACCTGTTGCTGGTGCCGTACCTGGCGCACGCCGGCTTGGCGCTGGCCATTGGCCTGGGCGCCATGATCAACGCCACCTGGCTGCTGATCGGTTTGCGGCGACGGGGTGCCTACACCCCGTCCCCTGGCTGGGCACGATTTGGCCTGCAGGTGCTGGCAGCCAGCGCCTTGCTGGCCATCTTCCTGCTTTACATGGCGGGTCAGGTCCCCTGGATCGAGTTGCAGGGCCGGGCCATGGCACGTGTGGGCGTGCTCACCCTCACCGTCGCGGGAGCGGTGGCGGTCTATTTCCTGACGCTGCTGCTGGGCGGTTTGAATCTGCGCCAATTCGTCAGAAAATGATTCCTGAGTCTGCCTGACCTGATTCCCGGGAATTCCTGTTCATGCCTTTTGCCCTGCCCACATCCGTGCCCACACCATTGGCCTACTTCGCCTCTCTGGTGGGGGATGATGAGGGTTTTCCGTTGCTGGAAGCCGCGGTCTGCATCGCCCAGGACGAATACCCCGACCTCGACGTCCAGCAGGTGCTGGGCGACGTGGACCAGTTGCTGGCCCGACTGCGCCGACGTTGCCCCGCGGACGCCGGGGCCCTGCAAAGGCTGCGCGTGCTCAATCAGTTCTTCTTCCGCGATCTGGGCTTCGGCGGCAATGTCAACAACTATTACGATCCGGACAACAGCTACCTCAATGCGGTGATGCGCACGCGCCGTGGCATTCCGATCACCCTCGCGGTGATCTGGCTGGAGCTGGCACAGGGATTGGGTTTGAAGGCACGCGGCGTCAACTTCCCCGGCCATTTCATGGTCAAGGTCAACCTGCCGGCCGGGCAGGTGGTGATCGACCCCTTCTCGGGGCAGTCGCTCAGTCGCGAGGATCTCTCCGAGCGGCTGGAGCCCTACAAACGACGTCAGGGCCTGGTGGACGACTACGACGTGCCCGTGGGCCTGTACCTGCAGCCGGCCGCCTCGCGCGACATCCTGGCGCGCATGTTGCGCAACCTCAAGGAGATTCACCGCACCCAGGAAGACTGGCTGCGCTTGATCGCGGTGCTCGACCGCCTGCTGATTCTGTTGCCCGATGCCTGGGACGAATATCGCGACCGGGGTCTGGCATGGGCCGAGATGGGTGACACGCGGCTGGCGGTCCAGGATCTGGAAACCTTCCTCGAGCACACGGACCACTCGCCAGAGCGCGAGGCCATCGGTCGGCGGCTGCACGAACTCAGGCGTGCCGGCTCCTGAAGCCACCGTGTATCCCTGTGTAAACGCAGATTGACGCCGGTGTCGGCTTGGGCCACCATTCGAACCGTGGGCCGAGGGGTTCGGCCTTCCGAACTCATTCACCCATGATCATGAAAAAGCTTCTGCAGCGACTGCTGCTTCTTGTTCTTGTCCCGGCACTCACCCTGGTCACCCTGCCGGTGCGCGCCCAGTCAGGGCTGATTTCCACAGAAGAGGTGGTGACCCTGGCCGAAGTGCAGGTTGCCCGGGACAAGTTGGCTGGCTTCCTGGCCCGGGATGACGTGCGCCATGCCCTCGAAGGCCATGGGGTCAGCAGCCAGGAGGCGGCTGAACGGGTACGGGCCATGTCGGATGCCGAGGTCGCCCATCTGGCCCACCGGGTCGACCAGCTGCCCGCCGGTGGCGACGTTCTGGGCCTCGTGTTTGCCGTCTTCGTCATCCTGCTCGTGACCGACATTCTCGGTTTCACCAAGGTGTTTCCCTTTACCCGCTCGGTTCGATGAGGCTTCGGCGCCGACGCCATCTCCGGACCCCCGCCCTGGCGGGGGTCTTGCTTTGTGCCATCTTGCTGCTTGGCTGCGCTGCGCCACCCCAGACGCGGGCCCTCCTGCAGGAACGGCCAGAGCGCCTGGTGCCAGTAGCCGAACTGTTCCATGTGCCCTTTGTGCCTCAGGATGACCATCTGTGCGGCCCGGCGTCCCTGTCCATGGTGGCGCAGGCCGCCGGCATGAACCTGAGCATGCAGGAACTGACGCCCCAGGTCTACCTGCCAGGCAGGCAGGGTGCCCTGCAGGTGGAGATGCTCGTGGCGGCGCGACGCAACGGGCTGATTCCCTACCCATTGCCGGGCATGCTGCCGGCCCTGCTGGAACAGGTGGCGGCCGGGCGGCCGGTGCTCGTGCTGCAGAACCTAGCTTTCGATGCCACCCCCCTCTGGCACTACGCTGTTCTGATCGGCTATGACCTGGCCGCGGGGGAGGTGGTGCTGCATTCGGGCGTCACTGCCCGCCAGCGCATGCGGATGTCGGTTTTCGAGCGGACCTGGGCGCGCGCGGGCCATTGGGCGGTGCTTGTGGTGCAGCCCCAGGACATGCCCGCCGGTCTGGATCAGCAAGTCTGGTCGGTGGCGGTGGCCGCCCTGGAACGCGTGCATCCGGAGGCGGCGCGGCGCGGGTGGCAGGCACTGCTCGGGCAGCACCCGGGCCACCGGGTGGCGATGTTTGGTCTGGGGACCACAGCCCATGCCCTGGCGGACATCGAAGCAGCGCGCCATGCTTTTGCGGAAACCGTTCGTCGCCATCCGGATTTTGCCGACGCCTGGCACAACTTGGCGCTGGTGCTGCTGGAGCAAGGTGACCGGAGCGGCGCGCGCGAGGCCGTTGACCGGGCCTTGGCCATCGGTGGCCCGCGGCGGGCTGCCTATCTGTCGCTCCAGCAACGCATGGCTGAAGCTTCGCAGGGCCCGCGCTGAAGTGCCTTCGCCCGTCCCGGGGCCGGTCAGCCGACCACCACCGCCGCACCCTCGCCGCGCGGAGCGATGACGCCGATCTCGTACACCGTTTCGCCCAGTTCGCGCAAGGTTGCGGCGCAGGGGGCGGCCTCGTCGGCGGCGATCACCACCACCATGCCGATGCCGTTGTTGAAGGTGCGGTTCATTTCGATGTCGTCGATGCCGGCGATTTTCTGTAGCCAGCCGAACAGCTCGGTCTGCGGCCAGCTGCCCTTGACCAGATGCGCGGCCGTGCCTTCGGGCAGCACGCGGGGAATGTTTTCCAGCAGGCCGCCGCCGGTGATGTGGGCCAGGGCCTTGACCGGATGCTTGGCCAGGGTGGCGAGCACGTTCTTCACGTACAGGCGGGTGGGGCGCATCACCGCCTCCCTGAAAGGCATGCCGTCCAGCGTGGCGGGCAGATCGGTGCCGGCGCGCTCGATGCACTTGCGCACCAGCGAAAAACCGTTGGAATGTACGCCGTGTGAGGCCAGTCCCAGCACCACGTCGCCGGGTTTCACATCCTTACCGGTCAAGATCTTCGACTTCTCCACCGCGCCGACGCAAAAGCCGGCCAGGTCGTATTCGCCAGCGGGGTACATGCCGGGCATTTCGGCGGTTTCGCCGCCGATCAGCGCGCAGCCCGACAGCTCGCAGCCCGTGGCAATGCCACCGACCACCGCTGCAGCGGTGTCGACATGGAGCTTTCCGCAGGCGAAATAGTCGAGGAAGAACAGCGGCTCGGCGCCCTGGACCAGCACGTCGTTCACGCTCATGCCGACCAGATCGATGCCCACGGTGTCGTGCATGTTCC
Organism: uncultured Burkholderiales bacterium; assembly: GCA_937873395.1. Classification (GTDB taxonomy): domain Bacteria; phylum Pseudomonadota; class Gammaproteobacteria; order Burkholderiales; family Burkholderiaceae_C; genus Hydrogenophaga. The sequence goes on along the minus strand of CALMYH010000053.1, from coordinate 5,058 downwards.
ACTCGAAGGCCAGCTTGAGCTTGGTGCCCACGCCGTCGGTGCCGCTCACCAACACCGGCTCCTGGTAGCGCCTGGGCACCTCGAACAGGGCACCGAAGCCACCGATGCCGGCCAGCACGCCCTCGCGCAGGGTCCTTTTCGCCAGCGGCTTGATACGCTCGACCAGTGCGTCGCCCGCGTCGATGTCAACGCCGGCGTCTTTGTAGGAGAGGGGGGTGGTGCTTGTCATGGGGGGAGGCTGGGCTGGCAGGTCTGGGAGTCGGACAGGGCGCCAGCAGCCTTCTGGAAGCAGATGCGGTTGGCGGACTTAGAATTTGTCACCGATTTTAAGGGTTTGCCCCCGGGAGCCCGCCTCGCCTCGAGCCCGTCCGCGACCGATCAGCCACCACGCGATGAAATTCACTCCCCACCAGATCCGTGCCGCCGCCTGGGCTGGCATCGCGCTGGGCGCATGGCTGCTGTTGACGCTGCTGGCGCCGGTGCTGATGCCCTTTGTGCTGGCCGCGGTGCTGGCCTACGCCCTTCACCCGCTGGTCGAGCGCCTGCACGCACGGCGCATCCCTCGCTGGCTGGGCGCGGGCGTGGCCATCGGTCTGCTGTCGCTGATCGGGTTGCTGGTGCTGCTGCTGATCGTTCCGGTCATCACCAACCAGTTGCCCCTGCTCAAAGAGCAGGTGCCCGCCCTGCTGGAGCGATTCAACCAGGCCCTGCTGCCGCTGGCGGCCCGGTTCGGTCTGGACCTGCAGATCGATGTGGCTCAGGTGCGCGGCTGGCTGCGTGAGCTGATCTCGGGCCACGAAAGCGAGCTGATCACCGGCCTGCTGTCTTCCTTGCGCATCGGCGGCAGTGCAATGGCGGCATTGTTCGGCAACCTGATCCTGGCGCCCATCGTCGCCTATTACCTGCTGCTGGACTGGCAGGGCCTGATCGCCCGGACCAAACGGCTGGTGCCACCGCGCTGGCTCGCCACGGTGCAGAGCTTCCTGGACGAGACCGACGAGGTGCTGGGGCAATACCTGCGCGGTCAGTTGCTGGTCATGGGCATCCTGGCGGTTTTCTACACGGTGGGCCTCGCCCTGGTGGGCCTGAAGCTGGCGCTGCCCATCGGTGTGTTCACCGGGCTGGCGGTTTTTGTGCCTTATCTCGGCTTCGGTCTGGGCCTGGTCATGGGCCTGCTGGCTGCGGTGCTGCAGTTCCAGAGCGTGCTGGGGGTCGCCCTGGTCGCTCTGGTGTTCATCGTCGGCCAGGTCATCGAAAGCCTTTACATCACGCCGCGGCTGCTGGGCGAACGTATCGGCCTGCATCCCATCGCGGTCATCTTTGCCCTGATGGCCTTCGGTCACCTGTTCGGCTTTGTCGGTGTGCTGGTGGCCCTGCCGGCCAGTGCCGTGTTGCTGGTGGCCATCCGCCGGGCCAAACGCGGCTATCTGGCCAGTGGGCTCTATCTGGAAGGGGCGCCGGCCGCACCCGCCCGGGCGGCAACACCGCCGTCCTCGCTGCCGTCCCAGGACCGGCAAGCATGAGCACAGGCGGCACGGCCTCCACCATGAAGCAGATGGCGCTGGACATCGGTCTGGCGCCGGTGCCCACGCTGGTCAACTTCATCGACGTCGGCAACGAGGCAGTGGTCGAGCATCTGCGCCTGTGGGCCGGCAACCCCCGGCGTTCACCGGTGCCCACTCTGATCTGGGGAGAGAGTGGCAGCGGCAAGACGCATCTGCTGCATGCGGTGCGAGAGGCGCTGCGCGAGCAGGGAGCCCGCACAGGCTGGATGGACGCGTCGCTGCGCCACCCCGGCGAGTTCGACGAGCAATGGCAGGTGGTCCTGCTGGACGATGTGCAGCTCTACACCGCCGAGCAGCAGGCCGCCGCTTTCAACTGGTTCGTGCACGCGCAAGCCCCGGCCCACGGTCCCGCCCGCTGGGTGCTGGCCACCGCCGACCGACCGCCGGCCGACCTGAAGCTGCGCGAAGACCTGCGCACCCGCCTGGGCTGGGGTCATGTGTTCCAGTTGCAGGCGCTGGGCGAGGCCGAGCGCCGGGCGGTTTTGCGCCGCGCGGCCGACGAGCGCGGCGTCTTTCTCGGCGACGAGGTGATGGACTTCATGCTCACCCGCTTCTCGCGCGACCTGTCCAGCCTCATGATGCTGCTGGACCAGCTCGACGCGTACGCCCTGCGCACACAGCGCGCCATCACCATCCCGCTGATCAAATCGATGCTGGAAAGCGAATGAACCGATGCGGCTAGCCTTATTTGATCTTGACCATACCCTGATCCCGCTGGACTCCGACTACGCGTGGGGCCAGTTCTCCGTCACCCTGGGCTGGCGCGACGCCGAGACCCACACCCGCGCCAACGACGCCTTCTACGAGCAGTACAAGGCAGGTACGCTGGACATTCACGAGTACATCCGTTTTTCGGTGGCCCCACTGGCCGAACACGGCCCTCAACGTGCCGACGCCGCCCACCGGCGTTTCATGGACGAAGTCATCGGACCGGCCCTGCGGCCGCAAGCCCTGGATCTCGTGCGCCACCACCAGGCCGCCGGGGACCAGGTCCTCATCGTGACCGCCACCAACGAGTTCATCACGCGGCCGATTGCGCATGCCTTCGGCGTGAGCGAGCTCATTGCGATCGATCTGGAGCGGGATGCCGCAGGCAATCCGACCGGTGGCATCCGGGGCGTTCCCTCGTTTCGGGAGGGCAAGGTCGCCCGTGTGGAACAATGGTTGTCCGCACGCGGCCTGGACTGGTCGCGTGTCGAGCACAGCACCTTCTACAGCGACTCGATCAACGATCTGCCGCTGCTGGAGAAAGTGCATGAGCCGGTCGCCACCAATCCGGACGACCGCCTGCGCGCCATTGCTGCCGAACGGGGCTGGCGTGTGTTGAACCTGTTCGACTGATCGAACACCTGCATGATCAAGAAATTCATCGACAAGCTGCTGGGCAAATCCTCCGGGCGCGGCAAGGCTTCCAAGTTCGGCAAACGCGAAGACGTGCCCGTCAGCGTGCACGGCATCAACCCCAAGCTGGTGGACCAGCGCGCCGTCGACGTGGTGCACACCCTCAAGCAGGCCGGCTTCGAGGCCTACATCGTCGGCGGTGCGGTGCGCGACCTGCTGCTGGGCCTGCGCCCGAAGGACTTTGACGTGGCCACCAACGCCACACCCGAGCAGGTCAAGGGCCTGTTTCGGCGCGCCTTCATCATTGGCCGGCGTTTCCGCATCGTCCACGTGGTGTACGGCCGAGGCCGCGAACACGAGGTGATCGAAGTGTCGACCTTCCGTGCCTACCTCGACAGTGCCGACGCCGAGCAGGTGGCGGGCAACGAGCGCACCAGCAAGGGCGAGCTGGCCGGCATGAAGCACGCTGTCGACGCCAGTGGCCGGGTGCTGCGCGACAACGTGTGGGGCCCCATCGAGCAGGATGCCGCCCGGCGCGATTTCAGCATCAACGCCATGTACTACGACCCCGAGTCGCAGGTGGTGGTCGACTTCCACCACGGCATTCGCGACGCGCAGAAAAAGACCTTGCGCATGATCGGCGATGCCGCCACCCGCTACCGCGAAGACCCGGTGCGCATCATCCGGGCGGTTCGCTTCGCGGCCAAGCTCAACGCCCTGGGCTTCAAGATGGACACCAAGACACGCGAACCCCTGGTGGCCTCGCGCGATCTGCTACGGGACGTCCCGCAAAGCCGTCTGTTTGACGAAATGCTCAAGTTGCTGCAGACCGGCCATGCCCTGGCCAGCGTCGAGGCGCTCGAGGAAACCGGTCTGGCCCAGGGCATCTATCCCCTGCTGGACCTGGTGGTTCAGCGGGCCGGTGATGACTTTGTCCAACTGGCCTTGCAGGACACCGACCGGCGTGTCGGCGAAGGCAAACCCGTGGCCCCCAGCTTCCTGCTGGCCTGTGTGCTCTGGTCCGATGTGCGCAAGGGCTGGGAGCAGCGACTCAAGCCCCGGGGCCACCAGCGCCCGCCGCCTCCGTTCGCTGCCTTGCAGGAGGCGGTGGACGAGGTGTTCGACGCCCGCATCGGTGATGTCTCGGGTCGCGGCAAGCTCGGCGCCGACATGCGCGAGATCTGGCTCATGCAGCCCCGCTTCGACAAGCGGGTGGGCAACGGCCCGTTCAGCCTGGTGGAGCAGCCGCGCTTTCGGGCCGGTTTCGATTTCCTTCGCCTGCGTGCCCAGACCGGAGAGGTGGACGAGGAGCTGGCCCATTGGTGGGAGACTTTCAGCACCGCCGACGACGATCATCGCCAGGACATGGTCGATGCCCAGCGCAAGACCCACCAGCCCAAAGTGGCGGGCCCAGCGGGTGCCGCGGGTGGCAGGGGGCGTCGGGTCAAGAAATCCGACCCTGATCATCCGGGGGCCAGTACGGGGGATGAGGACCCGCGCTTCCGGGACGTGGGGGATTCCAGCGCGCCCGCCCTGTCCTATGGCACCGCGTTTGCCCCCGACAGCGAGGGGGTGGAGGACGAAGCCGAGGGGGCAGCCGACATCGCGGGCAGCTCGGCCGCACCGGCCAAGAAACGCCGCCGCCGGCGCCGCAAGCCCTCGGGCGGGAGCGGCGGCTCGGGGGCCGGTGCTGGCGATGGCGGCCCTGCGCCCACCGCAGACTGAACGTTTCCCATGACCGAGGCGGACCGCCCGGAGGTCACGGCCTTTGTTGCGCTGGGAGCCAACCTGGGCGACGCTGCCCAGGCGCTGCGCGACGCCCTGGTCAGCCTGGGAGCCGCGCCCGGCGTACGTGTCCGCAAGGTCTCCAGCCTCTACCGGACGGCGCCTGTCGATTCCGGCGGTCCGGATTACATGAACGCGGTGGCGGCCCTGGCAACGACCTTGACCGCGCCCGCCCTGCTGGCCTGTTTGCAAGCCATCGAGCAGGCGGCTGGCCGGCAACGGCCCTACCGGAATGCACCCCGCACCCTGGACCTTGACCTGCTGCTTTACGGTAGCGCCCGGGTCATGTCGGACACGCTGACGGTACCGCACCCGCGCATGAACGAGCGGGCTTTTGTTCTGGTGCCCCTGGCCGAGATCGCGCCCG
>CALMYH010000052.1 GCA_937873395.1 uncultured Burkholderiales bacterium | reverse complement strand
TCTCCTGCTCGGGTATTGAGGTACAAATATAAACGACGGATTATTTTTGATCCAGATCCGGGAGTCATCGTGCCCGACAGGAGCCCCGACATAGGGCGCTCCGGGGCAAGGCATCCGTAGGCTTTTTCAACGCAGCAACAGCGTGGGCACTCGCGCCGAGCGCAGCCATTCGTTGGTCTTGCTGCCCACGAACAGCTGGCGCAGCGGCGAGTGGGTGTAGGCGCCCATGATCAGAAGGCCCATGTCCAGGTTCCGGATGGCCTGGCCGATCACCGTCTCCGGATCGCCTGGCTCCATCTTGGCCACCACGTCAAAACCGGCCCGCTCCAGCGTCTGCCGTGCCCATTCCAGCTGCTTCGGTGCGTCGCCCGCCGGTTTGCCCGACATCAGCACATGCACCGGCAGCCCCTTCAGGAGCGGGCTGGCGGCCACCATCTCCACCCCTTTGCGGGTGATGGCGCTGCCATCGAAAGCGATCATCACGCGCTCCGGCGCCTTGAAGCTTTCGGTCACGGCCAGGATCGGTCGCTGCAGCGAGCGCACCGTCCACTCCACATGCCGGCCCAGGTCGCGCTGGGTGGTGGCGGCCGATGCGCCACGTCGGCCCAGCACAAACAGGCGCACGCCGTCCTGCTGCTCGGCCAGGGTCTCGGCCAGCTCGCCGTGGCGCTGGCGCGTGTCCACCGGCGCCGCCCCGGCCGCCACGGCGCGCTCGCGCAAGCGCTGCAGAAACACCCGTGCGGCCTCGCGCTCGGCGCGGGTGCGCGCGGCGTCTTCTTCGCTCAGGGTCTGCAGCAGCTGCTCCTGCGCGTTGGCCCCGATGGCGCCGCTGTGGTCCTGCACAGCCGGCATCGGCGGGTGCCGGTCGATCACATGCAGGAATTCCAGCGGGGCGCCCATGCGCGCGGCGGCCCAGGCCGCACAGTCGGCCACGTGCTCGGCATAGGGAGACAGGTCCACGCAGGCCAGCACCTTGTTGTCTTGTTGGGTCATGTCCGTGCTCTCGTTCAATGGCCGGTGATGAGATCGGCGCCGTCCTTGTCGTGCACGGCGAACTTGTCCACCAGGGTGGCGCTCGCTTCGTTCAAACCGATCACCTCCACCTCGGTGCCCTCGCGCCGGAACTTCAGCACCACCTTGTCCAGCGCGCTGACGGCAGTGATGTCCCAGAAGTGTGCGCGGCTGACGTCGATGCACACCCGGTCGATCACCTCCTTGTAATCGAAGGCATTGGCAAAACGCTCGGCGCTGGCAAAGAACACCTGACCGCTCACGGTGTAGGTGCGGCTGCGTCCCTCGTCTTCGGCCTGCGAGCGCACGCGCAGGATCTGTCCGACCTTGTGTGCAAAGAAGAAGCCCGAGAGCAGAACGCCCACCAGCACGCCCTTGGCCAGGTCGTGCGTGGCCACGGTGACCACCACGGTGGCCAGCATCACAGTGCTGGAACTGCGGGGGTGCTCGCGCAGGTTGCGAAAACTCCCCCAGTTGAAGGTGCCGATGGAGACCATGATCATCACCGCCACCAGCGCCGCCATGGGGATCTGTTTGACCCACTCGCCCAGGAACACCACCAGAATCAGAAGCACCACACCCGCCACCAGGGTGGACAGGCGCCCGCGCCCGCCCGACTTCACGTTGATGACCGACTGGCCGATCATGGCGCAGCCGGCCATGCCACCGATGAAGCCGGTGGCGATGTTGGCCACGCCCTGACCCACACATTCGCGGTTCTTGTCGCTTTTCGTGTCGGTCAGTTCGTCGACGATGGTGGCGGTCATCATCGACTCCAGCAGGCCCACCACCATCAGCGTCAGCGAGTAGGGGAAGATGATCTGCAGGGTTTCCCAGTTCAGCGGGATGTCCGGAATCAGGAACACCGGCAGGCTGTCGGGCAACTCACCCATGTCGCCCACCGTGCGGATGTCCAGGCCCATCCAGATGGAGAAGATGGTGAGCACCACGATGGTCACGAGGGGCGACGGCACGGCCTTGGTCAGGTAGGGTAGGCCATAGATGATGGCCAGACCCGCCGCGGTCATGGCATAGACCTGCCAGGTCACCCCCGCGGTGTTCGGGTTCAGCTCAGGCAACTGGGCCAGGAAGATCAGGATCGCCAGCGCGTTGACAAAGCCGGTCACCACCGAGCGCGAGACAAAGCGCATCAGGCGCGCCAGCTGCACCCATCCGGCAATGACCTGCAGCACGCCGGTCAGCACGGTGGCCGCCAGCAGGTACTGCAATCCATGCTCTTTGACCAGCGTGACCATCACCAGCGCCATGGCCCCGGTGGCGGCCGAAATCATGGCCGGGCGACCGCCCATGAAGGCGATGATGGTGGCGATGCTGAACGAGGCATACAGCCCCACCTTGGGGTCGACCCCCGCGATGATGGAGAACGCGATCGCCTCGGGAATCAGGGCCAGGGCGACCACCAGACCGGCCAGCACGTCGTTGCGGACGTTGCCCAGCCAGTCCTGGCGCAAAGTGGATAGGGACATGAGAATGAAAATGCAGGATGTGCCAGGGTCGGCACGATCCGGGCACAAAGGAAGACAAGGAAAGGAAAGGCAGATCCGCTCAGGCGGGGGATCTGGTCGAGGCGGGTGGGCCCACCCGCTTCAGGTCATGGCGGCGTGACCGAGCAGAAATAACCACGCGGCAGCCCGCATCCCGCATAGGCGGGCGTGTCGGCTCGGACGGCGGTGGCTTGGAGGAGCTGCACCGCAACATTATAGGTGCCCGCATGGCCTCTGACCCGGCGGCCCATGCTTCGCGCGCCAGGACAGACCCGCCGGCGACAGCCCCATGGCCCATGTCCTGCGGTCAACCTGCCCGGCTGGCCAGAGGCTCGCGCAACCACACCACCACCAGCGTGACCACGGTCAGCGGCAGCACAAAGC
>CALMYH010000051.1 GCA_937873395.1 uncultured Burkholderiales bacterium | reverse complement strand
GATGGTGCCCACGTTCACGTGCGGCTTGGTCCGCTCGAATTTCTCTTTTGCCATTTATCAGCTCCAAAAACAAAAATGCCGAAACACCCAACTTGTTGAAGGATTCTTTGGTGCCCTTGGCGGGAATCGGACCCGCGACCTCTCCCTTACCAAGGGAGTGCTCTACCACTGAGCCACAAGGGCATGACCGGCTCGGCCAACGCCGAACCGCTCGGGAAACTCTCAGCACCACCCCGAAGGGCAAAACCAAAGCAGCAGCGCGACTGGAGCGGGAGACGGGAATCGAACCCGCGTCATCAGCTTGGAAGGCTGGGGTTCTACCATTGAACTACTCCCGCCCGAGACAGCCGGCAAAAGCCGATCTGTCGAAGCGAGTGCGATCACTCGCCCCGGACTCGTCCCTTTCGCACTGCGCATTTGGTGGAGGAGGCTGGATTCGAACCAGCGTAGGCGTAAGCCAACAGATTTACAGTCTGCCCCCTTTAGCCACTCGGGCACCCCTCCGTAGCGCAGCCCGTCATTATGCCACGGTTTTGCCTGCCGGCAACAGCCCTGACCGGAAAAGCCGATTCACCAGGCCACGACCTGACGGCCGCAAGCCTGGAGCCAGCGGTTGACCGACCCGAAATGCCCACATCCGAGGAAAGGCGCCGGGCCGCGGCGTGCCGAAAGCGGAGAGGGATGGTTGGCCTGCAGGACCAGGTGTCGCTCGGCGTCGATCAGACCGGCTTTCTTCTGGGCATGTGCCCCCCACAAAAGGAAGGCTTTCGGCAACCCGGTCTGGCTGCAGTGGGCGATCAAGCGGTCGGTCAGGCGCTCCCATCCCCAGCCCGCATGGGATGCGGGCCGGCCGTGTTCCACCGTGAGGCAGGTGTTGAGCAGCAGCACACCCTGCCCGGCCCAGCGCACCAGGGACCCGTCGGGGGGCAGATCCTGCCCCAGGTCGCGCCGCAGCTCCTGAAAGATGTTGCGCAGGCTGGGCGGGCATTTCACGCCCGGCGCCACAGAGAACGCCAGGCCTTCGGCCTGCCCGGGGCCGTGGTAGGGGTCCTGTCCCAGAACGACGACTTTCACGGACTCGGGCGCACACAAGGCCAGAGCCCGCAAGGGCTGTGGCGGATAGACCACGGCCCCTCGACCCAGGCACTCGGCCAGACGGTCCTTCAATGCCCGACCTTCCGGCGAGGACCAGAACGCGTCGGTCAGTTCGCGCCAGCCGGGCGACACCGGCCAGGACTGCGGATCGGCCTCGGCCAAGCGCTCCGCCCCCGCCTCGGCCGCATCCGCCCAGGGCAGTTCAACCTGGGATGGCCCGGGCATCAGGCGAACAGCTCGGCCAGCGCCAGCCCGGGTTCGGGTGCCCGCATGAAGGCCTCCCCCACCAGAAAGGCGTTGACACCGGCTTCGCGCATGCGCTGCACGTCGGCTCGGGTGTGGATGCCCGACTCGGTGACCAGCATTCTGTCGGCCGGCACCTCGGGCAGCAGGTCCAGCGTGGTCTGCAGGCTGACCTCGAAACTGCGCAGATTGCGGTTGTTGATGCCCAGCAGCGGCGTCTTCAGCTTCAGCGCGCGGTGCAGCTCGCCGCGGTCATGCACCTCGACCAGCACGGCCATGTTCAAGCCCAGCGCGATTGCTTCCAGCTCGGCCATTTGTGCATCCTCCAGGCAGGCGGCGATCAGCAGGATGCAGTCGGCACCCATGGCCCGGGCTTCGTAGACCTGGTAGGGGTCGACCATGAAGTCCTTGCGCAGCACAGGCAGGTCGCAACTGGCCCGGGCCTGCTTGAGGTGGTCGGTACTGCCCTGGAAGAATTGCCTATCGGTCAGCACCGACAGGCAGGCCGCGCTGACCCGGCCATCGCCTTCGGCATAGCTCTGGGCGATGTCGGCCGGGATGAAATCCTCCCGGATGACGCCCTTGCTCGGACTGGCCTTCTTGACCTCGGCGATCACCGCAGCCTGGCCGGCGCTCAGTTTGGCGCGCAAGGCGCCCACAAAATCGCGGGTGAGCACGCGGCTTTCGGCATCCTCACGCACGGCGGCCAGCGGCTTCTTCTTCTGCGCTGCGGCGATCTCTTCGAGTTTGACCGCAACGATCTTCTGCAGAATGTCACTCATGGGAGTCGGTTTCCTTGGGTGCGGGTGTCTTGAGCACCTTGACGATGACGTGGTGCATCACCACAGCGGCCACCATGAAGAGGCCGGACACGCCGATGGCGATCCAGGCGGCTTCGTTCTGCAACCAGACGGGCATGACCGATTTTCTCCAAGCCTCTGGGGCTCTCAGGGCCCGACCGAGGCGGTCACGGTCTGGGTGAAGGTCTGCCACTCGGCGAGCTTGGCGGCGGCCGCACCGGACTCCAGGGTGCGCTGCGCCAGCGCGATGCCCTGGGCCATGTCGGACGCCACGTTGGCCGCATACAGGGCGATCCCGGCGTTGAGCGCCACGATGTCTTTGGCGGCCTTGAGCGCCGCGTCATCCCGATTCTCCAGCACGCCCATCAACATGGCCCGAGAGTCTTCCGGGGTTTCCACGCGCAGCGCACGGCTGCTGGCCATGGTCAGGCCGAAATCCTCCGGGTGGATCTCGTACTCGGCGATCTCGCCGTCCTTGAGTTCGCCGACCATGGTGGCGGCCCCCAGCGACACCTCGTCCATGCCGTCGCGTCCGTAGACCACGACCGCGTGCTCGGCGCCCAGGCGCTGCAAGGCCCGCACCTGGATGCCGACCAGGTCGGGGTGGAACACGCCCATCAGGATGTTCGGCGCGGAAGCCGGGTTGGTCAGCGGACCGAGGATGTTGAAAATGGTCTTGATGCCCAGTTCGCGGCGCACCGGCGCCACGTTTTTCATGGCCGGGTGGTGGTTGGGTGCGAACATGAAGCCCACGCCCACCTCGGCGATGCAGCGCGCGATGGCATCCGGCGGCAGGTTGATGTTGACACCCAGGCTCTCCAGCACGTCGGCACTGCCGCTCTTGCTGGAGACGCTGCGCCCGCCGTGCTTGCTGACCTTGGCACCTGCAGCGGCGGCCACGAACATGGAACAAGTGGAAATGTTGAAGGTGTGGGAGCCGTCACCCCCGGTGCCCACGATGTCGACCAGATGGGTCTTGTCGGCCACGTGCACCTTGGTCGAGAACTCGCGCATCACCTGCGCTGCGGCCGTGATCTCGCCGATGGTTTCCTTCTTCACGCGCAGGCCGGTGATGAGGGCGGCCATCATCACAGGTGACATCTCGCCACTCATGATGAGGCGCATGAGGTGCAGCATCTCGTCATGGAAGATTTCGCGGTGCTCGATGGTGCGTTGCAGGGCCTCCTGCGGGGTGATCTTGTGGGTATGGGGCATGGGGGGTCTCCAAAGCTTATCGGGTGGGATTCTCGGTCATGGCCAGACGCAGGCCGAAACCGATGAACATGGCGCCGGCGGCGCGGTCCATCCAGTGCATGGCACGCTGGATGGTGCCAACGCGGCGCGAGGCCCAGCCGGCCAGCCAGGCGTAACCGAAATTGATGGGCAGGGAATTGAGGTTGAACAGCAGGCCGAGCAGCAGGAAAACCAGCACCTTGTTGTCGGTGCCGGGAGCGATGAACTGCGGCACAAAAGCCAGGAAGAACAGCGCCACCTTGGGGTTGAGCACATTGGTCAGAAAACCCTGGCGGTACACCCGCCAGAGGCTGGTCACCGGCAAGGCGGCCAACGCCCCCGCAGCAGGCACCACGGACCTGTCCGAGCCCCGGGCCAGCAGCAGGCGCGCCCCCATCCACAACAGGTAACCCGCCCCGACCCACTTGAGCACCGTGAACGCAGTGGCCGAAGTGGCCAGCAAGGCGCCCACACCGAGCGCAGCGGCGAACACGTGGACGAAACAGCCGCTGACGATGCCCAGTGCCGCCACCAGGCCGGCGCGCACCCCGCTCCTGAGCGCGTTGCTGACGATGTAGAGAACATCCGGGCCGGGCGTGAGATTGAGCAGCCAGCCCGCCGCGATGAACATCAGAAGCTGGGGCGCGTCGGGCATGGCGGTGGTCCTGGACCGATCAGTAAGGGCCGGTGCGCCCGGCGGCGGCGGCGCCCGCTGCGGGGGCTTCGGCAAAGAAGCGGCGCACGGTGGCCACCGCGTGGTCGATGCCGGCGGCATCGACATCGAGGTGGGTGACGAAGCGCAGACCGATCAGCCCGGTGGCCAGCACGCTGTGGGCTTTGAGAAACGCCAGCAACGCGGACCCGCGCCCATCGGCCACGTCGACGAACACGATGTTGGTCTGCGCCGACTTCACCGTCAGCCCGTCGATGCCCCGGAGCCCCTCGGCCAGACGCGCCGCGTTCATGTGATCGTCGGCCAGCCGGTCCACATGGTGATCCAGCGCGTGCAGGGCGCAGGCGGCCAGCAGGCCGGCCTGGCGCAAACCGCCACCGGCCATCTTGCGGATGCGCCGGGCGCGCTCGATGAGGTCCCGTGAACCGCACAGGGCCGAGCCGACCGGCGCACCCAGACCTTTGCTGAAGCAGACCGACAGGCTGTCGAATGGGTCGGCGATCTCGCGCAGTCGGTCGAAAGCGGCCTGCCCCGGGGCGGCCGAGGCCACGGCGGAGTTGAACACGCGTGCGCCGTCCAGGTGGGTGTTGAGCCCCTTTTCTCGCGCCAGCGCCGTCGCGGTGCGCAGGTAGTCGTCCGGCATCACATGGCCGTTCCAGGTGTTCTCCAGGCACAGCAGACGGGTGCGGGCGAAGTGCGGATCGTCGGGTTTGATGGCGGCCGCGATGTCGGCCAGCTGCATGCGCCCTTGCGCGTCCTGCGTCAGCGGCTGCGGCTGGACGCTCCCGAACACCGCCGCACCCCCGCCTTCGTAGCGGTAGGTGTGGGCCAGCTGGCCGACGATGTACTCGTCGCCGCGCCCACAGTGCGCCAGGATGCCGCACAGATTGCTCTGCGTGCCCGAGGGCATGAACAGCGCGGCCTCCTTGCCGGTGAGCGCGGCGATGCGCTCCTGCAGCGCATTGACCGTCGGGTCGTCGCCGAACACGTCGTCCCCCAGCGGGGCGGCCATCATGGCGGCACGCATGGCCGCCGTGGGCTGCGTGACGGTGTCGCTGCGCAGATCGACGGTCTTCATGCCTGTTCCAGGAAGTTCTTGAGCATGGCGTGGCCATGCTCGGTCAGGATGCTTTCGGGGTGGAACTGCACGCCCTCGATGGCCAGGGTCTTGTGCTTCACACCCATGATCTCGCCGTCCGGCGTCCAGGCCGTGACCTTGAGACAGTCCGGGCAGCTCTCGCGCTCGATCGCCAGCGAGTGGTAGCGGTTGACGGTGAACTGCTCGGGCAGGTGGGCGAACACGCCTTCCTGAGTGGTGGTGATGACGCTGGTCTTGCCATGCATCAACTCCTGTGCCCGGATGATCTGGCCGCCGAAGGCCGCGCCGATGCTCTGGTGCCCCAGGCAGACACCCAGAATGGGCAGCTTCCCGGCGAAGTGCCGGATGGCCGGCACCGAAATGCCCGCTTCGGCCGGCGAGCAGGGGCCGGGCGAAATGACCAGGCGGTCGACCTGGCCCGCATCGAACCGGCGCTGGATCTCGTCCACGCTGATTTCGTCGTTGCGCACCACGGTCACGTCGGCGCCCAGCTCTCCGAAATACTGCACGATGTTGAAGGTGAACGAGTCGTAGTTGTCCACCATGAGCAACTGGATCTTCTTGTTCGTGTTCATGGCGCTCACTCCAGACCTTCCTCGACCAGCTCCGCCGCGCGCAGCAGCGCCCGTGCCTTGTGTTCGGTTTCCCTCCATTCCATCTCGGGCACCGAGTCGGCCACCACGCCGGCGGCGGCCTGCACGTGCAGGGTCTGGTCCTTGATGATGGCGGTGCGGATGGCGATCGCCACGTCCATGTCACCGGCGTAGCTCAGGTAGCCGCAGGCGCCGCCGTAGATGCCGCGCTTGACCGGCTCCAGCTGATCGATCAGCTCCATGGCGTGCACCTTGGGCGCGCCGGTCAGGGTGCCGGCCGGGAAGGTCGCCTTGAGCACGTCCATGTTGGTCATGCCGTCGTTGAGCAGACCTTCCACATTGCTCACGATGTGCATCACATGGCTGTAGCGTTCGACGACGAAGGCCTCGGTCACCTTGACCGAACCGATCTTCGCGATGCGGCCGATGTCGTTGCGCGCCAGGTCGATCAGCATCACATGCTCGGCGCGTTCCTTGGGGTCGGCCAGCAGTTCGAGCTCGGTCGCCTTGTCCTTCTCGGGCGTGGCGCCGCGCGGGCGGGTGCCGGCCAGGGGGCGGATGATCACTTTGTTGGCCCCCACGCTGCGCCGCTGCGCTGGGTCGCTGCCCCCCGAGGGGGCGTTCGCGCCTTGGGGCGGCCCGGCGTCGCTCATGCCCTCTTCGACGCGCTCCTGGCGCACCAGGATCTCGGGCGAGGCCCCCACCACATGGAAATCCCCGAAGTGGTAGTAGTACATGTAGGGCGAGGGGTTGAGCGAACGCAGCGCGCGGTAGAGCGACAGCGGCGACTCGGTGTAGCGCTTGCTGATGCGCTGACCCACCTGCACCTGCATGAAGTCGCCGGCGGCGATCAGCTCCTTGGCGCGTTCGACCGACTTCAGGTAATCGTCCTTGGCGAAGCTGCGCTGCGCCGGGTGGTTCTGGCTGGGTTTGACCACCGGCGCGGCCACGGAGTACTTGAGCGCCTCTTTCAGCTCGCGCAGGCGCTTCTTGGCATTCGCGTAGGCCTCGGGCTGGGCCGGGTCGGCGTAGACGATCAGGTAGAGCTTGCCCGAGAGGTTGTCGATGACCGCCAGCTCCTCGCATTGCAGCAGCAGGATGTCGGGTGTGCCCAGGGTGTCGGGCGGACAGGTGTTTTCGAGCTTTTTCTCGATGTAGCGCACCGCGTCGTAGCCGAAGTAGCCGGCCAGACCGCCGCAGAATCGCGGCAGACCGGGCCGCAGCGCGACCTTGAAGCGCTGCTGGTAGGCGGCGATGAAATCCAGCGGGTTGCCCTGGTGCGACTCCACCACGGCACCGTCGTGCACGACCTCGGTCCTGGCCTCGGACCCGAAGCCGCTGGCGCGCAGCAGGGTGCGCGCGGGCAGGCCGATGAAGCTGTAGCGGCCGAAGCGCTCGCCACCCACCACGGATTCGAGCAGGAAGCTGTGGGCGCCATCGCCCCGGCCATGGGCCAGCTTGAGGTAGAGCGAGAGCGGAGTTTCGAGGTCCGCAAAGGCCTCGGTCATCAGCGGTATGCGGTTGTAGCCCTGACTGGCCAGGCTTTTGAATTCCAGTTCGGTGATCATGCGGTCATCTCCGGCACACCGCAGGCCTGCTGCCTGCGCGGTGGCTTCCTGATTCGGGGAATGGCGGCCCAGGTGACAGGATCGCCGTCTTTGGGTTTCACGGGAACCGGTGACACCGGCCCGAAACCCTGGGGGGGAGGCTTGTTACGCTGGCTTGCGCCAGGGCCAGGCTCCCCGGCCACAGCGGCCAGGCACGACACCAGCGGAAAGCGTGCAGGAAGCGAACATGATGTGCACAGTGTAGCAAAGCCCGTCACGCGGGTGACCCAAGGCACTCCGCCCAGGTACGATGTGCCACCGATCGTCCGGTACGCTCTTGTACCAATGGTCGGATTTCGCCAGAATCCGGCCCGAGCGGACCCCACGGCCACCCACGGCTTGCACGGTCCAATGTCCGGCCGACAGGCCTGTTTCCCGGAGTTGTCCATGGCATGGGTGTCCTTTCGGACCATTCGCACGGGCCTGCTGGCCGCCCTTTGTATGGCCGGTAGCGCTTTCGCAAGCGCGCAGGCGGTTGACGTCAGTGGCGTCAGGCTGGAGCCGCAGATCAACCTGGCGGGCAAGCCGCTGCAGCTCAATGGCGCGGGTGTGCGGTACCGGGCCGTCTTCCGGGTCTACGTGGCCGGCCTCTACCTGGAACGGCCAGCCAGCAGCACGGAAGCCGTGCTGGGCCAAGCCGGCCCCAAGCGGCTGGCCATCACCATGCTGCGCGACATCGACTCGGGAGAACTGGGCAAGCTGTTTGCCCGCGGCATGGAGGACAACATGGACCGCAGGCAGTTCTCCCGCCTGATCCCCGGGGTGATGCGCATGAGCCAGGTGTTCAGCGACCACAAGCAGCTCAAGGCCGGCGAGTCCTTTGTGCTCGACTGGATCCCCGGCACCGGCACGGTGTTGACGGTCAAGGGCAAGGTGGAGGGCGAACCGTTCAAGGAACCCGAGTTCTTCGACGCGCTGATGCGCATCTGGCTGGGCCCGAAGCCGGCCGACTGGCAGCTCAAGGAAGCCTTGCTGGGTGTGAAGAAATAGGAAAAAGGCCCCCACGCTCCGCCGCTGCGCGGGTCGCTGCCCCCCGAGGGGGCTGGTCCCGCCTTGGGGCGCCCCGGCGGCGGGCCCGTTCGCCCCCCACGCTCCGCCGCTGCGCGGGTCGCTGCCCCCCGAGGGGGCTGGTCCCGCCTTGGGGCGCCCCGGCGGCGGGCCCGTTCGCCCCCACGCTCCGCCGCTGCGCGGGTCACCGTCAGACCAGCAGCTGGTCGAGGCGGTCGATGTGCGCGTCGGCGTCCACCGCCCGCACGGGCTCGCCGTGGTTGTAGCCGTAGGTCACCAGCACCACCGGGCAGCCGGCTGCGCGCGCGGCCAGGGCATCGTTCTGCGAGTCGCCGATCATGAGCGTGCGCTCGGGAGATACACCCAGCGCCTCGCAGGTCCTGAGCAGGGGCATGGGGTCGGGCTTCTTGCGGTCGAAACTGTCACCGCCAAGCACCAGCGAAAAATAATCTGCCAGACCCTTTGTCCGGAGCAAGTCGAGCGCAAAGGCTCGCGGCTTGTTGGTGAGGCAGGCCATGGGCAGACCCCGGGCCTGTAGGGCCGCCAGCCCCTCTCGCACGCCGGGGTAGACATCGGAGAAATCGCCGTTGATGGCCCGGTAGTGGGCCTGGTAGGACCGCCAGGCGTGTTCGTACCGTGCCTCGGGCTGCACAGCGGGGCACGCGCTGTCGCCCTGATCCAGTCGCCGCATCTGTTCGGCCAGCACGCAGCGGATCAGGTGCTCCGATCCCTTACCCACGGTGCGCTCGATGAAAGCCCGGTCCACTGGCGGCAGCTGCAGTTCGGCCAGCATGCGGTTGAGGGCGACCTCAAAGTCCCCCAGTGTGTCCACCATGGTGCCGTCCAGATCGACAATGACAGCCCCCACGCTCCACCGCTTCGCGGGTCGCTGCCCCCCAGGGGGGCTCGTTTCGCCTGGGGGCGGCCCGGCGGCGAAACCCTCTGCCCCCACGCTCCACCGCTGCGCGGGTCGCTGCCCCCCAGGGGGGCTCGTTTCGCCTGGGGGCGGCCCGGCGGCGAAACCGGCTTCGGTTTCGTTCTGCATCAGGCCAGCGCCGCCCTCATGCTGTCGATGACGGCCTTGTAGTCGGGCTTGCCGAAGATGGCGCTGCCGGCCACGAAGGTGTCGGCGCCGGCGTCGGCCACGCGGCGGATGTTGTCTGCCTTGATGCCGCCGTCCACCTCCAGACGGATGTCCTTGCCACTGGCCTCGATCCGCTTGCGGGCCTGCTCGATCTTGCGCAGCGCGGAGTCGATGAAGCTCTGGCCGCCGAAGCCCGGGTTGACACTCATGATCAGGATCAGGTCGATGTCCTCGATCACCCAGTCCAGTACATCCAGCGGCTGGGCCGGGTTGAAGGTCAGCCCTGCCTTGCAGCCGCGGGCCTTGATGGCCTGGACGCTGCGGTGGACGTGAGCACTCGCATCCGGGTGAAAGCTCACCAGGTCGGCACCCGCATCGATGAAGGCGCCGGCCAGCGCGTCCACCGGCTGGATCATCAGGTGCACGTCGATCGGCACCGGCGTGCCATCGGCCGCCCTGGCGTGGGGCTTGAGCGCCTGGCAGACCATGGGGCCGAAGGTCAGGTTGGGCACGTAATGGTTGTCCATCACGTCGAAGTGGATCCAGTCGGCGCCGGCGGCGATGACGTTCCGCACCTCTTCGCCCAGGCGAGCGAAATCGGCCGACAGGATGGACGGGGCAATGCGGTACGTGTTCGGCATGATGAAACTTCGGTTGGGCAAAGCCCGCATTTTCGCAGGCCTTGACCTACCCGCAGATCGGGTGGCCAGGCCGACTGACGTTAACATCTTGCCCATGTCCAGTTACCGTTTCAGTTGCGAGGTGGAGCCCCAGTATCTGGGCGAGCAGTCGTCGCCCGATGAAGGTGTGTTTGCCTTCGCCTACACAGTCACCATCACCAACACCGGAGATGTGACCGCGCAACTGATTGCGCGTCACTGGATCATCGACGACGCCCAGGGCCACACCGAGGAGGTCAAGGGGTTGGGTGTCGTGGGCCACCAGCCCCTGCTGAGGCCGGGCGAGTCCTTTCAGTACACCAGCGGCACCCGGCTGCGCACACCCACCGGCAGCATGCGGGGCAGTTTCTTCTGCGTCGCCGAAGACGGCGAGCGCTTCGAGGCGCCGGTGGCCGAGTTTGTGCTGGCGCCCGACGACACAGGCCCCGCAGGCGGGTCGACGTCCCGGGTGCTCCACTGAGCCGCCCCCGTCGCCATTTCGGCCCTGCGGGCTGCCAGCCCGACCTCCGACACCATGCACCCTGACCTGAAGTCCTTGCTCGACGCCCTGGACCCGGACGCTTCGCAGGCCGAGCGCCACCTGTGGCTGATCGGGGCGCTGCGCTGGATCCGCGCCGATGCGACCGACCCCCTCATCAGCGTGGAGCGGGTGAAGGCGCTGCTGGACACGGTCGAGGGGGATGGCGAGTGGCTGGCTCGCTGGCACCGCTGGTGGGGCCGCTTCGTGCAGACCGTGGACGCCACCCCGCTGCTGGCCGACCACGGATTCGCCCCGCGCACTGCCTTTCTCAGCGAACTGGGCCACCGACTGCGCCGCAAGCTGTTGCCGGGAACGCCGGAGACCAACGACATGGGCGACCTGTTCGGGCTGTTGCTGCCCAGCCGCTTCGATGTGCGCTGGTTGCAGGCCCTGGACACCCGCACGCTGCAGAAACTGCACCGCGTGTTGCTGGCGCCCGGCACCCCGTCACAGGTCGACGGCGACAGCGGACGGACGCCGGCACCGACGCCCTGGCAGAATGCCCTGCTCGATGCGCTGGTGTTCTCGGTCGGCCAGGTCAGTGCCACCGGTTTTGCCAGCGAGATCCGTGTGCGCATGAGCCACGAGGAACGGGCACGTCAGGCCTTTCATGCCCTGCCGGTGCAGGTCGAAGCCCTGCGCCGCAGCGCACTGCGCCACGGACCACGCAGCGGGCAGGCCCGCTACGAGGCGGAAAAACTCAAGAACCAGCTGGGGGTCTGCCAGGTCGCCGCCGAGACCGTCTATGGTCACCTGGAAGAGCACGGCGTCTCCGTCGGCATCGTCTTCCGGCTGCGACAACTGTCGGAACGTGTGGTTCGGATCCACCAGCTGCTGGACTGTCTGCTGTCGGACCAACCCGAACGGGCGACGGCCGCCCTGCTCGCCGACCTGGCCCAGCTGGGCCTGGACAACCGCAGCATCCGTCGGCTGGTGGCCCACAGCTCCGGCCTGACGGCCGCCAAGGTGGCCGAGCGGAGCGCCGAAACCGGCGAGCGCTACATCACCCGCAATGCATCCGAGTATCGGCACATGCTGGGCATGGCCGCTGGCGGGGGCGCCGTGCTGGGCCTGACCACCTGGGTCAAGTTCGGTGTCACGGCCCTGGCTCTGTCGGCCTTCTGGGCCGGTTTCGCGGCCGGCCTGAACTATGCCCTGTCCTTCGTACTGATCCAGCTGCTGCATTTCACGGTGGCCACCAAACAGCCGGCGGTCACGGCGCCCGCCATGGCGGCCAAGCTCAAGGACACCCGGCAGCCAGGGGCGGTGCGCGGGTTCGTGGACGAGGTCGCCCACCTGTTCCGTTCGCAGATCGCCGCCATCCTGGGCAACGTGGGGCTCGTCATCCCGGTCGTCCTGCTGATCAGTCTGCTGCTGGCCCTGACCACAGGCGGGCACATGATCGGGCCGGAAAAGGCCGAACACGTCATCCACAACCTGGATCTGCTCGGTCCCAGCGCCCTGTTCGCCGCCCTGACGGGCGTTCTTCTGTTCGCTTCCAGCATCATCGCCGGATGGGTCGAGAACTGGTTTGTCTACTACCGGCTGGACTCGGCCATCCGCCACAACCCGCGCTTCACCGGCTGGCTGGGCCGCGAGCGAGCCGCGCGCTGGGCCCGGTTCTTCCGTCTCAACATCTCCGGCCTGGCGGCCAATATTTCCCTGGGCATGATGCTGGGCCTGGTGCCCGCTTTTGCCCAGTTCTTCGGACTGGGACTGGACATCCGGCACGTGACGCTGGCGGCCGGTCAGCTGGCGGCGGCCGGGGCCGCCATCGGGCCGGACGTGCTGGTTCGGCCGGACTTCTGGTGGGCGGTGGCCGGCGTGGCGGTCATCGGTCCGGTCAACCTGCTGGTGAGCTTCTACCTCGCCTTCCGCCTGGCGTTGAAGGCCCAGGGCGTGGGCGAGGTCAACCGCGGCCTGATCGGGATGGCCTTGCGCAGGCGCCTGCGCAGCCACCCGACCAGCTTCTTCCTGCCACCAGACGCCGACACCGCACCGGAGCACGAGGACGTCAGCGACATCGAGGCTGCCTGGCAGCACGGCAGCACGCGGGACGTGCTGGACGAAGAAAACCGGCGCTGGGCCGAAGCCTATCTGGAGCGGGCCGCCGGCGCCGGGGACATGGAGCCATCGGCATGGACCCAGGTCGGCCCCTTGGAAGCGCAGGACCGGGCGGATAGCCATCCCGGCAAACCGCCCGATGCCGCACCACAGTGAACACCCGCATGGACACCCACTCCAACGACCCGGATCCACCGGACGCCTCAGGCCGGAAGGGGGGCGAATTCGACCTGATCCGGCGCCACTTCAGGCGCGAGCGAGCGGCCGGCCACGATCAGGTGCTGCTGGGCATCGGCGACGACTGCGCCCTTCTGCGCACACAGGCCGGACACGCCCTGGCGGTGTCCAGCGACATGCTGGTGCAGGACCGCCACTTCCTGGCCGGCACCGACGCATGGAACCTGGGGCACAAGGCCCTGGCGGTCAACCTGAGCGACCTGGCGGCCATGGGTGCCAGACCCCTGGGCTTCACCCTGGCCCTGGCGCTGCCGGTGATCGACGAGCACTGGCTGAACCGGTTCTCGGCGGGCCTGCACGCGCTGGCCGACCGGCACGCCTGCCCCCTGGTCGGCGGAGACACCACACGCGGACCGCTGAACATCTGCATCACGGTGTTCGGAGAAGTCCGCCCCGACCACGCCCTGCGGCGGGACGGCGCCCGCGCTGGTGACGACATCTACCTGAGCGGCCGCACCGGGGAGGCCCGGTTGGCACTCGAAGCCTTGCTGGGCACACCCTGGGCGGCCGAGGCGGTCACGGGCCACATGCCCGAACTGCAGGCCCGGCTGGAGCGTCCCGAGCCCAGGCTCGGGCTGGGTCAGGCGCTGGCCGGCGTCGCACACGCCGCCATCGACCTCAGCGACGGCCTGGCCGGAGATCTGGGACACGTGCTGACCGCCAGCGGCTGTGGCGCGCAACTGCATGCGGCGCGCCTGCCGGTCGGCCCTGCCCTGCAGGGCCTGCCAGGGCAGCAGCGCTGGCAATGCCTGCTGGCCGGCGGCGACGACTACGAGCTGCTGTTCACCGCCCCGCCCGACCGGCGCGCCCGCATCGAGGCTTTGCAGGCAGCCTGCGGCACTCCGCTCACCCGCATCGGGCAGATCACCGCTGGCCAGGCCCTCGAAATCGTCGATGCGGCTGGCCAGACGCTGCGCGGTGACTTTTCCGGCTTCGACCACTTCGGCTGATCCGGGCGTCGTGGAACCGGTCGACGGCCGTCGATAATCTCGCCATGCCCGACAGCGCGCCCTCCACCGCACCGATCACCCGACCCGGCTGGCGGTTTCTGTTCGCCCACCCGGCGCATTTCATCGCGCTGGGCGCGGGCTCCGGCCTGTCCCGGGTCGCCCCCGGCACCGTGGGCACGCTCTGGGCCTGGGCGGGTTACCTGCTGCTGGACCCCTGGCTGGATGAACAGGCCTGGGGCTGGCTGATTCTCGCGACCACACTGGCGGGCTGGTGGGCCTGCACCCGCACCGCGCGGCGCATGCAGGTGGCCGACTCGGGCCATATCGTGATCGACGAGATCGCCGCCTTCTGGCTGGTCCTCTGGCTGGTGATGCCCGCCGACTTCTGGGGCCAGCTGGTGGCCTTTGGCCTGTTCCGCCTGTTCGATGCCGTCAAGGTCGGCCCCATGGCCTGGGCCGACCGCCATTTCAAGGGCTTCGGCGCACGGGGTGGCTTCGGCATCATGGTGGACGACTTTGCCGCCGCCCTGTGCACCTTGATGGTGATCGCACTGTGGCGGTTCTGAACACACACGACCTGGTCGCAGAACTGGGTCGGCACCTGCGGGCGCGAGGCCAGACCATGGCCACCGCCGAAAGCTGCACCGGCGGCCTGATCGCGGGCGCCTGTACCGACCTGGCCGGATCCAGCGACTGGTTCGAACGGGGCCTGGTGAGTTACTCGAACCGGGCCAAGACCGAGCTGCTGGGTGTTCCCGCGGCCATGATCGCCCGGCACGGCGCGGTCAGCGAAGCCGTCGCTCGCGCCATGGCCGAGGGTGCCCGCCAACGCTCCGGCGTGGACTGGGCGGTGGCTGTGACCGGTGTCGCCGGACCGGCAGGCGGCAGCCCGGAAAAGCCGGTCGGCACGGTCTGGTTCGCCTGGAGCACCCCGGCAGGCACCCAGGCGCAGATGTGCCACTTCCCGGGCGACCGGGAGGCGGTGCGGCTGGCCACGGTACAACATGCCCTGAACACCCTGCTCCGCCTGGTGTCCGGTTCCTGGTCAAGCAGTCCGACCGACCACCCGGCCCAGCCGTGAACAGCATCACAGGCCATCAGCCAGTAAGCCACAGGCATGCGACCCACCCACGCTTGACGGGTTTTTTGCTACATTTCGTGTGACAACAAGGAAGAAAGTGCATTAATCTTCGGTGCTGGCTCAGTGGAGGAAGACACCCGCCCCGTGACCGGGCGCAACCGACGTGGCTCCCATGAACATCCCGACCCTGCTGCAGCACCTGTACCGGCGACGCCCGACCGACTCGACGTCCAGCGGTCATGGCGACCTTCCAATGCCGGCGACGCAGGCACGCACGCCGCCGCAGCCACCAAAGCCGGCTGCCGAACGGCTTCCGACCGGTCCTGTCCACGTGGCCGGCATCGATCGGCAAGACCTCAAACAAGCCATCATCATGCACTTGGAGTGGTGCGTCTTGTTCAACGAGCATCTCGGTGCCGACAAGTCACTGCCTCCCCCACAGCAGGATCTGCCCGGCGAACGGGCCAGCGGTTTGGGCCAGTGGCTGACCCTGGCCCGCCAGCGGCCGCCCGCGCAGCACCCCTATTTCGGCGAACTCCTGCAGGAACACCAGCGTTTTCACGAACTGGCCAACCAGGCCCTGGGCCTGGCCCGGATCGGCCGCATGGATGCGGCCAGCACGCTGCTGAACACCGACTTCGAGCGCAGCCGCGCAAGGGTGCTTGAAATACTCAGGGCCATACAGAAAAGCGCCGGCTGAATCCCGCGAGCCGGCCACGTGGCTCACGCCCCGTCCCAGTGGCGCACCACCCGGACACCCAGGCGCGACAGTCGCCTGGCCATGCACAGGACCTGCGCGTCCTTGCTCAGCAGCAGGGCCCGATGCGCGGCTGCCAGATCGATGAACTTCTGGTCGTCCGGGTCCTTGCAAACAAAAGAGGCACGGGGAGCCGGCGCCACCACCTGTACCCTGCGATCGAAATCGGCCAGCACGTCGGCCGCTTCGCGTGCCTGGCGGTGAAGGCGCCTGGCCAGATGCGGATAGGACAGCACCCGAGAGAGTTCTTCGCGCATGGCAAGGCTTGCGCACCAGTGCAAGCGGCCGTCCGACAGGGCTTGCGCCAGCCTTGCCGCAGCCGGATCTGCGAACAGCAGCAGGTCCAGGGCGACGTTGGTGTCGACCACCACCGACTCAGACCGGTGCATGCCCGTTCCCGTCCGGCACGGCCAGCGGGTCCCGGCGCGCCTGGATGTCGAAACGGAACAGTCGGCACTCGATCGGTCCGTTCCAGAGCGGGACACGGCGGGTTTCCCGCATGCGCATCTTCCCCGGTAGCTTGAGATCGGGCGTCAGCAGCCAGGCCGACCAGCCGGCATAGTGGGTCTTCCAGTGGGTGGCCAGCCGACGGAAGAACTCCGCAGGGTCGACGCCATCGTCCACCTGGGCGCTCTCCCGTCCCCGGCGTGCCCGGTCCTCGGCGCGCTGGCCGGCCGCGCCGGCGGCGGCGATGCGTTCGCCGTAGGGCGGGTTGAGCAGCATCACCCCGGGACGGCGGGTCGGTGGTGGGCGCTCCAGCGCATCGCCGCCGCGCAGTTCGATCGCCTGGGCAACGCCGGCCCGCTCGGCATTGCGGCGCGCAAAGTCGACCATGCGGAACGACACGTCACTGCCATGAACGATGGGCGGATGGCCGGGCGGCCAGTCGCGCTGCGCCCGCTGGGCCTCCTCCCGAACCGCCTGCCACACATGCGGCTGAAAAGGCAGCAGGCGCTCAAAGGCAAACCGGCGACGCGCACCGGCAGGGATGCGCAGGGCGATCTGCGCCGCCTCGATGACCAGGGTCCCGCTGCCGCAGCAGGGGTCGTACAGGGGCTGCACCTCGTCCAGCGTGGACGCCCGGGCCGCGTCCCAGCCGCTGGCGGCGATCATGGCGGCCGCCAGGGTTTCCTTCAACGGAGCGTCGCCCTTGTCGTCGCGCCAGCCGCGCTTGAACAGCGGCTCACCCGATGTGTCCAGGTAAAGGGTCAGTGCTTCGGTCCCCAGATGGGCATGGATGCGCACCTGCGGGTGATGGGTGTCCACACTGGGTCTTTCCCCACGACGTTCGCGAAAGCGGTCGCAGATGGCGTCCTTGATGCGCAAGGCGGCAAAGTTCAGGCTGGTCAGCGGGCTGTGCTGGGCGGTGATTTCCACCTTGATGGTCTGCGCCGGGGTGAACCAGACCTCCCAGGCCACCTCGCTGGCCGCCCGGTAGAGGTCGTTCTCGCTGCGGTAGCCCCCGTGCCAGAGCTGGACCATGACCCGCTGCGCCAGCCGAGAGTGCAGGTTCAGGCGCAGCACGTCCCGCCAGCCCAGCACGACTCCGACACCGGCACGCGACTTGAACGCCGGCTCCAGACCGGTCAGGTCGCGGACCTCCCGGGCCAGCAAGTCCTCGATGCCAGCCCCGCAGGGCAGATAGACCTTGAGGTCGTTCATGAATGCTGGTGTCCTGGTGTCAGCGCTTGCGCAGGTTGGCTGGGGCGATGCGCATGGCCTCGCGGTACTTGGCGACGGTACGGCGGGCACACTCGATGCCCTGTTCCTTGAGCAGGTCGGACAACTGGTTGTCCGAAAGCGGCCGTGCCGGCTCTTCGGCGGCAATGAACTGGCGCAGCAGGGCGCGCAC
>CALMYH010000050.1 GCA_937873395.1 uncultured Burkholderiales bacterium | reverse complement strand
GGGTGAAGAAAACGAACGCGTGTTCGATTTTTGTGACGCGCCCGATCATAGTCAATCGAGCCCCTGGCGGTTGGGTGTGGTTCTCAGAAAACGGTCAGGGATTACCCTGCCTGACATCGGATTGGCCTCGAATCTGCCGCGCTGTACAGCGATGGGCTGTTGGCCGTCCGTCCCGTTTCCGGACCAAGGCTCAAGTTGACACACAAATCGCCGATAGAGGAACAGGTAACGTCGTGTCCCGATTTCACATGTCCTACCCGTCAGCATCCGCCCTGAGCCTGCCATCCGATGTCCGTTCGATCGTCTGGCGTGCCATGGAGCAGACGGTCAATGGCGTGGTGGTGTCCGATGCGACCCAGCCGAACAACCCTCTGGTCTATGTGAACACCGGGTTCACCCGGATGACCGGTTACCCCGCCCAGGAGGTGCTGGGACGCAATTGTGGCTTCCTGCAACTGGGTGACCGGGACCAGCCCGGTGTGCATCGACTGCGCCAGGGCATTGCACAGGGCGAAGACGTGACGGTGGTGCTGCGCAACTACCGGCGCGACGGCAGTCTGTTCTGGAACCGGGTCGAGATGAGTCCGGTGCGTGACGCCTCCAGTGGCCGCATCACCCACTTCTTTGCCGTCCAGACCGATGTCACCCTGGAGCGTGAGCGCGAGGAAATGGCGCAGGTTCGATCGCTGGAGCTCGAACGCGCGATCGGCTCGCATCCGATGGGTATGGTGACATTGACGGCCGATGGGCGTGTGTCCTTGTGCAGTCCGGCTGGTGTGGCCCTGCTCGGTCTGGGCGACACGCAGGTGCTCGGGCTGGATGTGGCCGAGTTGCTGCAGCGGGTGGGCCAACTGGCCGGTGTGGAACCCGGGCGGCTGCCCTGGCCCGGGCCGGGCCAGTCCTGTCTGTGGGAACTGCATCGCCCGCAGCATCGGGTGATCGAGGTGTCGGCTTCGTCGATCGGTTCGCTGACCGGGGAACAGATGGCGGTGCTGCGCGATGTCACCCAGCAGCAACTGCAACAGGCCAGCCGCGACCATTTCCTGGCCACCGCCGCCCATGAACTGCGCACCCCGCTGGGCAGCATCCGCGGTTTCACCGAACTCATGCTCATGCGTGCCTACAACCCCGAGCAGGCCCGGCCCTTGCTGGAGACGGTGCTCAAGCAGGCGGTGCGGCTCGGTGGTCTGCTTGATGATCTGCTGGACCTGGCCCAGCTCGATGATCGGGGCCGGGAGGCGTTCTCGCTGGTGCCGGTGGACGTGTGCCAGGTGGTTCGCCAGGCCCGCGAGGTGATCGAACTGCCCGGCAACCGGCACCAGCTGGTCCTGGAGTTGCCGGCCAGCCCGGTCTGGGTGCTGGGGCATGGGGCGCGCCTGGAGCAGGTGGTCATCAACTTGTTGTCGAACGCGGTCAAGTACTCGCCCGACGGCGGTGTCGTGCATTGCCGCCTGATGCAGTCGGACGGGCCGGGTGAATGCATGCTGTCCGTGGCCGACCAGGGCATCGGCCTGTCAGAAGACGATCTGGGCCGGCTGTTCACCCGTTTTTTCCGGGCCAATCCGGGTGGCCCCATCCCCGGCACGGGCCTGGGCCTCTCGCTGGTCAAGGAAATGGTCGAGCGCATGCAGGGGCGTGTCACGGTGAGCAGCCGCCTCGGCGAAGGAACCACCTTTGTACTGCATCTGGTTCGGTGCACTGATGCCGCAATGCCCGGTTGCGCGTCCTGAGCGGTGACAATGGGAACCCGTCGGCACTGTCCGGCTCTTCCCGGCAGTCCATACGCAGGAGCAGCCCTTTGAAATTCAAGACCCTGGCCCTGGCCGGCCTGATCGCCATCGCCGCCGCCGGCACCGCCGGCTGGCTGAGCCTGGACAAGGAAACCCGCGGCTTCCTGGCCCATTTCCCCACCGACCGCGATGTGCTGTTCTGGAAACAGTCGCAGCGCGATGCCGCCTTCCGCGCGCTGGACCGTCTGCCCTTTCTGGCCAAGCACCGCGTCATCGAGGCTGGCGGCACGCCGTCGCCCTTGCCACCCGGCCCACCGCTGGCGCTGCCGATCGACGTCGACGCCTTCATGCAGTCGCAGCGCAGCGCCGCCCTCGTCATCGTTCACGACGGCCAGGTGCGGCTGGAGCGTTATGGACTGGATTTCGACGCCAACGGCCGATGGACCAGTTTTTCGGTGGCCAAGTCCATCACCTCCACCCTGGTCGGCGCGGCGGTGAAGGACGGCCACATCCGGAGCATGGACGACAGGGTCAGCGACTACATCGAGGAGATGAAAGGCTCGGCCTACGACGATGTGAGCGTCCGGCAGCTGCTGACCATGACCTCGGGCATCGACTGGAACGAGGACTACGGCGACCCGAACTCCGACGTGGCCCGCTTCAACAACCACCAGCCCGAGCCCGGTGTCGATGCCCTGGTGAGCTACCTGCGAAAACTCCCGCGGGCCGAACCCGCCGGGACCCGCTGGCTCTACAGCACCGGCGAGACCAACCTGGTCGGTGTGCTGGTGATGCGCGCCACCGGCAGGCACCTGGCCGACTACCTGTCCGAAAAGGTCTGGATTCCCGCCGGCATGGAGCAGAAGGCCACCTGGATTCTGAGCAAGACCGGGCAGGAAATCAGCGGCTGCTGCATCCAGGCCGCCACGCGCGACTACGCCCGTTTTGGTCAGTTCATACTGCACGGCGCCCAGGTCAACGGCCAGAGCATCGTGCCCGAGGGCTGGTTGCACGAGGCCACCACCACCCGCACCGGCATCGGGGAGCCGGGCAGCGGCTATGGCTACCAGTGGTGGACCTACGACGACGGCAGCTTCGCTGCCCGCGGCATCTTCGGTCAGGGCATCTTCATCGACCCCCAGCGCAAGCTGGTCATCGCCTCCAACGCCAACTGGGCAGGGGGTGCCAGCCACCCCGAGACCCGGGCGGCACGGGATGCGTTCTACCGCGTGGTTCAGCAGGCGCTGGACGACGAGGCGGCCCGCAAGACGGGCGGCTGACCTTGCCCCTGGCCCGGTCAAAACCGGGAAATGGGGGGTGTTGCCAAGGCTCATCGGCCGATGCGAGCCTGTCCCGGGCCCGTATCCTGCGATGAGTCCATTCTGGAGCACACCCCCATGAGCACCCCGCTGCACGACGCCACCGAGCGCACCAACCTCACCGGCACCAACAAGTTCGAGCTGATGCTGTTTCGGCTGGGCGAAGCCCCGGGCAGCGATCACCGCGAGCTCTACGGCATCAATGTGTTCAAGGTGCGCGAGATCATGGTCATGCCGACCATCACCGCCATTGCCAATGCGCCGCCGCATGTGCTGGGTGTGGCCAACATCCGCGGCCAGATCATTCCTGTCATCGACCTGCCGGCCGTCGTGGGCTGCAACCCCAAGCGCGGGCTCACCATCCTGATGGTGACCGAGTACGCGCGCACCACCCAGGCCTTTGCGGTGGAAGAGGTGGACGAGATCGTGCGCCTGAACTGGAGCAACGTGCTCGCCGCCGAAGGCAACGGCGGTGACCTGGTGACCAGCATCGCCAAGCTGGACGGCGACGCCGACCGGTCGCGTCTGGTGCAGGTGCTGGACGTGGAGCAGATTCTGCGCAATGTGATGCCCACCGCCAGGGAAGAAGTCACGCCCCAGTCGGTCGGCGCTGCCGTCAAGCTCTCCGACGGCAGCATCGTCCTGGCCGCCGACGATTCACCGGTGGCCCGCCTGATGATCGAGCAAGGGCTCAATGCCATGGGTGTCACCTACGTCATGACCAGAACCGGGCAGGAAGCCTGGGACCGGCTGCAAGCCATCGAGGCCGAAGCGCACGCCGAAGGCAAGACGGCAAAAGACAAGGTGGCGGTGGTGCTGACCGACCTGGAAATGCCAGTCATGGACGGCTTCACCCTCACCCGCAACATCAAGGGCGACGCGCGTTTCAGTGCCATCCCGGTGGTCATCCATTCGTCCCTGACCGGCACCGCCAACGAGGCCCATGTCAACTCCGTCGGAGCCGACGCCTACGTGGCCAAGTTCGTCGCCTCCGAGCTGGCGGCGACCATCCGACAGGTGATCCGGCACTGAGGCCAGCGCCGGCGCATGCACGCGCCCGGACGCGCGCCGGTGGCCGCCGCCGTGCAAGCTTCGCCCAGCTGCACTACGATGTGCCCATGAGCGACAAACCCACCTACACCCCGCCCACCGTCTGGACCTGGGAGCAGCCCAGCGGCGGCAAATTCGCCAGCATCAACCGCCCCATTGCCGGCCCCACGCACGAGAAGGCGCTGCCGGTGGGCAAACACCCGCTGCAGCTGTACTCGCTGGCCACGCCCAACGGCGTGAAGGTGACGGTCATGCTGGAAGAACTGCTGGCCCTGGGCCACAGCGGGGCCGAGTACGACGCCTGGCTGATCAAGATCAGCGAAGGCGACCAGTTCTCCAGCGGCTTCGTCGAGGTCAACCCCAACTCGAAGATCCCGGCCCTGCTGGACCGCAGCACCGAAACGCCGACGCGGGTGTTCGAGTCGGGTTCCATCCTGCTGTACCTGGCCGAGAAGTTCGGTGCCTTGCTGCCCAAGGCCCACGGCCCGCGCACCGAGGCGCTCAACTGGCTGTTCTGGCAGATGGGCTCGGCGCCCTACCTGGGCGGCGGCTTCGGCCACTTCTATGCCTACGCGCCCGAGAAGTTCGAGTACCCCATCAACCGCTTCGCCATGGAGGTCAAGCGCCAGCTCGACGTCCTCAACCGCCACCTGGCCGAGCGCCCCTACATGGCCGGCGACGAATACAGCATTGCCGACATCGCCATCTACCCCTGGTATGGCGCGCTGGTCGAAGGCAAGATCTACGAAGCCGGCACCTTCCTGTCGGTGCACGAATACACCCATGTGCAGCGCTGGGCCGCGTCCATCGGCGAGCGCCCGGCGGTGCAGCGCGGGCGCCGCATCAACCGGGTCTGGGGCGACGAGGCCGGGCAGATGCCCGAGCGGCACTGACGCGGCGGGCCGCAGGCGGCTGCCGTTCCCGCGCCCTGCCTGGCGGGGTCAGCGCAGCAGGTTGGTCCACTTGCCGATGTTGAACACCTGGCCGTAGCCCTTCTTTTTCAGCATCAGCCGGGCCATGCCGCTGCGGGTGCCGCTGGCGCAGCAGACCACCACCGGTGCCGAAGCCGGTATCTCGGCCAGGCGGCTGCCCAGGTCGTGCAGCGGGATGTTGACCGAGCCCGGCGCGTTGCCGGCCGCAAACTCTTCGGGCGAGCGCACGTCTACCAGCGTGGCGCCGCTGGCCTTGAGCTGCGGCAGCAGGCCCACCACGCGGCGCGCGTTCCACCACTTGTAGCCGAACCACAGGGCGACCAGCAGAATGGGCCAGTACTGTTGGAGGAAGGCAGAGGCGTTCATGGTCGGTCGGACGAGTAGGGTGTTCAGCGGCTTGATACACCCCGGAGTATAAGTCCTGCCGCCTGGGCTTGCTGGCCTGGGCTGGCACCTTCCGGCTGCTCAGGCCTGCCACACCCCGAACCCCGCCGAGCGCAGGTCGATGCCGATCTCCACCTCCCGCTCGGCGGCTTCGTCGTGGCCCATGGGGTTGAAGCCCTCGTACAGGTCGGGCAGCAGGCGCAGGCCGTACTTCATGACAAAAGCGTTGGCCTGGATGCCGGCCTTGTGCCGGTCAAAGCGCAGGTCCGGGTCCAGCCCGGTCATGCCCACGTAGACGCAGGGCCTGCCCGCGACATAGTCCGGGTTGCAGCGCCGAAAGCGCGGCTCCTGCAGCACGTCGGGGTGCAGTTCGATGACGTAGACGTGGTGGTGGGCGCGGCGCTTCAAGGCAGACAGGACATGGCGGTGGCAAGTGCGTGTCGAGCATAGCCGGGCGCCCTTGCTGCGGCAACGGAGAGCGAACAGGGCGTCTCTTGACCCGCATCAAGGCGCTTTTCGGGGGCCTGGCTTATCGTTGTTCTGAGGCCAAGGCAAAACGATTGCCCGCCTTCCATCAGAAAGGAACAACGAATGATCAAAGAAGTCACCGGCGACATCCTGCTCAGCCAAGCCGACCTGCTGGCCCATGGCATCTCGGCACATGACCACTTCGACAGCGGTCTGGCGCTGGCCCTGCGCGAGCGCTGGCCGGCCCTCGTCAAGGATTACCGCCATGACACCCACTCGCGCGGCATCAAGACCGGCGAACTGTGGGCCTGGGTGGGGGTGCAGGAAGGCGGCGGCACACGACGCATTGCCAACCTGGTAACCCAGGACACCCTGGGCCAGGGCCCCACGGCCAAGGCGGGCAAGGCCAGCATCGAGAACGTGCGCGCGGCCCTGCACAGCCTGGCCAAGTACATCGGCCAGGAGAAGATCACCAGCGTGGCTCTGCCGCGCCTGGCCACCGGTGTGGGCGGCCTGAGCTGGGACGACGTGAAGCCGCTGATCGGCCAGTACCTGGGTGACCTGAACATCCCAGTGATCGTGTACACGACCTACCACAAGGGTGTGGCGGCGGACGAGGGCTTGTAAGCCAAGCCCTGTCACAGGTGGGTCTGCGCACACTGTTTCGCGGACCCTGATCACCGATTGGCCTACAAACCCACCCCTGCTTGCCAGCGCAGTGGCCGCTCCAGCTTGATGAGACTGCCGTCTGGTACACCTTGCGCGTTGGCCGTGAACCAGTAGCTGGGTTGCTCGCCTGTTCGAATGCGGTAGTCGTTCGAACTGGGCAACGGCCTCAGCTTGGGGTACTCAAGCACACACATGGCGTATGCGTAGGAGCGCTCCGGTGGATTGACCTTGCAGGTCAACTTGACGGTCTTGTCCTGTGTGAGTCGTCTGCCCTGCAGCGCCGATCGCCGAAGCGAACCTGAAATCTTGGACCCATCAGGCAGCTCGACCGTCACAGGAGTGCCAGGGGTGATGGCGTTCTTGATCGCATCCACGGTGACCACGGTGTAACCAACGATGGCCACGGCACCCCAAAGAGCTTTGCAGCTGATACGCTCAGTCAGTCCCTCCTGATTGCATTGGGTGTTGCCGGCTTGGGCATTGCTGACCATCCAAATGCTGGTTGCCAGCAGCAGGGTGCTTCGGCGAGCAACGGCCGAGGCGTTGATCGGCTTCATGATCTGACTCTCGAATCAATTGGTGGCCGATACCTTGCTCAGCATCTGGGCTCGGGTTGGTCGACGCAATGGTCGCAACCTGAGTTGTTCATGAAGCCGCCACCCATGATCTTGCCGCAGGCCCTGAAACACGCTTCGCTGGCGGCAAAGGCTGCTTTCTTGGCCTGACAGTTGGTCTTGTTGTGCTCTGCAAAACCGCGGCCGGGTGGGGCGGCTACCGGGGGCGGTGCTGCTGCCTGAGCCGGGGCCGAAGGTGCCTTTCCCTCGGCCTCGACATGCACACCGGGCGGTTCAACGGCCCGGCGGTTGAGCGGTGGCTTGTACCCCTCGGCCAGGTTGGGGCGAGGGACCGTTACCTTGTTCACCGCTTTCGGGTCGGTAGAGTGGGGGCGATCGCCAAAGTGGACCACCCCATTTTCGTCGGTCCAGCGGTACACGTCCGATACCGCGAGGCCTGAACCGAAAACCAGTGCGAGCGCCAGTGCGCCACGAAACCAGTGAGCCGCTCCCATGTGTCATATCTTTGTTATTCAACACCCCCACATCTTAGTCCCGACTGCTGGCGCCTAGAAGACCTCCGGGGCGCTGCGCCCGATGTCGGCCAGTCTGCCCTACTGCTCCACCATCTCCACCCGCCGGTTGAGTGCGCGGCCGGCTTCGGTGCGGTTGCCGGCCACCGGCGACAGGCTGGCCACGCCGCGGGCGCTGAGGCGTTTGGCATCGACCCGGTGGGTGTTCACCAGGGCCGCCACCACCGCCTCCGCCCGCTTGAGTGACAGCGCCAGGTTCGCGTCCAGGCTGCCTACGTTGTCGGTATGCCCGACGATATGGACGCGCAGCGCGGGCCTGGCTTTGAGAATGGCCGCCATCTCGTCCAGCTGCGCTTTGGACTCGGGCTTGATATCGAACTTACCGGTGTCGAAGTGGATGCCATAGAGCGCGATGCGCCCCTCGGCGTCCAGGCCTTTTCCGATGGCATCGGCCGACACGGTGACCTGGCCCGTGGCCATGGCCCGGGGCTCGACAATCTGGATGGCCACCGCCGCCTGCGCCGTGTTCTCACGCGTCTTGAAGTGGTCACGGGCAAACAGGCTGACCGGACCGCTCAGCACCGACACCGACACCTCGACGCCACCGCGGGACAATGTGCCGTAGACGTAGAAGCCCTCCCGGTCAAACGGCGAGATGTCGGCGGCAAACGGGGGCTGAAAACGCGCGTTCGCGAAATTGGCGCGCCAGTGCTGGCCCGGATTCCACCAGGCATTGCGCCCGTCGACTGAGGTGAGTACCTTCAGGCCGGCCGCCCGCAGCGCCTGTTCGAAATTGCGGTGTACCTCCAGCGCGGTCTTGCCCGCGGGGGCCACGTAGACGAGGCGGGTGACCTTGCCTTCGGTGACGACCGGCTTGTCCAGGTCGATCTCTTTGGCCGGGTCGAAGCCGGAGGCCCGGTTGGGCAGAAAGAAGTGGCCGGTGTCGAACTCCAGCTGCTGGTAGCCCACCATCTGCGAGCCTGCGAAACGCGAGACGAGCGGGTGGTCCTTGCCACCACTGACGTCCGGCCCCATGGCCTGTGCCTGCGCCGACACACCGAGCGCCAGCGCCCCAGCCAGGCAGGCCAGCCAGCCGCGACGCGACACCACCGAACACACCCTCGAACCCATGCGTTGGCTCCCTTTTCTGGAATGCAGATGAAACCCCGGTAGGACCGCCAGTCGATGGCGATGGAGTGGGGCTGACAAACAGGGCCGAAGCTTATCCGACCCGGGTGTCGGTTGCGTCGGGTAAGAGTCATGGCTGGGTCTTACAAAGTCGACCCGGCGGGTAGCCATGGTGAACCGGGGGCGAAGTCAGGCGGCCTTCAACACCTTGCGCAGGGCGCGGACCTTTTGCCAAAGCACCGCCTTCGGCAGGGTCATGGCCATAGCGTGCATGCACCGCTCCAGCCAGCCCTGGCGCTCTTGCAGGCGGTCAATCGCCTTGGCCAGGTCGCGCGCCACGGCAGGTCCGTAGGCTTGTGTGGCCTTGCTCAGCGCCGCGCGCAACAGGGGCAGGCGCAGGTCCATCATCGCCAGGTCGATCACATCGCGGCTGAACACACCGTCGTCCGCCTGACGGTCTGAATTGGCCAGCAGTTTGGACGCCGCCAGGTCGAGCCGCGTCAGTGTGCCGATGCCGCACACCACATCATCCGGGCCGGGTGCCTCCAGTGCGATCCGGGCCTCTCGGACGATTTCGAACTTGATCGCCTGACCGTCCATCTGCACCACCGTGCGCAAGCCGTACTGATCGGCTCGCACGTCGCGCAGCAGGGTCAATGGCTGCGCTCCGGCCCGCACCAGTGCGTTGAGCCCGGCGGGCCCTGTGAGTGTCTCGCGCAGCTCCCGGTATCCCGCTGCATCGGACACCAAGAAGTCCATGTCCACCGATTCGCGGTACTCGCCGTGCCGCAAGGCGATGCAAGTGCCCCCGCCAAACAGGCAGCCATGCTGGCGCAACGCGTCGCCGTCCAGCGCGGCCAGCACATGCGCTATGCGCTGGTGGTGCGGGCGTTCAAACATCGAGCGTGGCGGAATGCGCGCTCCCAAGACCCGTTCGCAAGGCCTGCAGCAGCGCCTGCTCGGCGGGCGACATGGCTTCGGTGTCCAGATGCCTGGCGTTGCGCTCGTAAATGCCCAGGGCCTCGACGGGCGTGAGCGTCTCGGTGCCGTGCACCTGCCAGGCCAGTGCCTTGAGCTGCGGGTAGTCCGCCAGGCGCACACGCACCGGTATCCAGTTGGCCAGATTCGGCCCATTGACATCTTCGGGGCGCGTGGCTTGGGCGTCTTCGGCATTGAGTGCCACCAGCGACATGCCCAGCGCCGCCATGGCGTTGGCCCAGGCGCCGGCCGCCACAGAAGGCTCCCCTTTCTCGATGCGATGCAGCGTCACCCGCGACATGCCGGCGGCCTCCGCCGCTGCCGTGCTGCTCACCCGCAGCGCCTTGCGGCGCGCGCGAAGCTGTGCGCCCAAGGCTTGTAGTTGAGCGGAGCTTTGAGCGAGTGAAAGAGGTGGTTTGGCTGGCATGTGTTTCTCATTATGTTCAATATGAACATAATGTCAATTATGAGAAACATTTTTCATGCTTACTCACACATGCGGTCAAGCGTGCGTTTGTTGTGACACAGGTCCTGCACGCGCCAGATCCTGCTGCCAACTCGCGCTGGCGACCCTGAAAGAGGGCGTCGGCGGTGGACGATGGGGCAGTATGTTCGAGGATACTCATATTGGGTGCAGTCATACCCAATATGAAAACATTGTTGACTATGGTCAGCTGCCCGGCTCGTCCAGCGACCGCGGGATCGAAACTAGAATCTCCGGCAACGCACTCTGCACCGTATCCCAGACGACATCCAGATCGATATCGAAGTAGCCATGCGCGATCCGGTTGCGCATCCCGCGCATGCTTCGCCACGGAATATGGGCGTTCGCACCGGCGAACTCGGGGTATCGGTCCATGATCTTGGTGGCCGCCTCGCCCAACACGATCAGGCTCATGACGACTGCCTGCTGAGTACGCCTGTCGGAGAAAAAGTCTTCCCGGCCCATGCCCTCGACGAAGCTGATGGCATATGCGGCGGCTTGCCGCATATGCTGCAGCTAGTCCGGCAGCCGGTTCTCTCTCATACCGGACGTGCTTCGGCCAGCACCTGTGCGCGGAAGGTTGGTGGCAAGTCTTTGGGTGTTCGCACGTCGACACGCAGGCCCATCAGCTCTTCCAGTTCTTCCTGCAGGCCGCCCAGGTCAAACAGCGTGG
The DNA here is from genome assembly GCA_937873395.1 of uncultured Burkholderiales bacterium. Taxonomy (GTDB): domain Bacteria; phylum Pseudomonadota; class Gammaproteobacteria; order Burkholderiales; family Burkholderiaceae_C; genus Hydrogenophaga. The sequence continues at coordinate 6,568 of CALMYH010000050.1, read as the reverse complement.
TACCGGGCAGCGGAGCGACCAGCAGGTCCAGGTCGCTGCCTTCCTCGTCATCCCCGTGAATGGCGGAGCCGAACACACTGACCCCTGCCACGCGGTGGCGCAGGGCAATCTCGCGGATTCGTTCGCGGTGCAGGTTCAGGGCTTGGGAGGGGCGCATACCGGTAGTTTATGGGCCAAGCGCGCGCAGGTAAACCGGCCGATCTGCCGGGTGCCGCCATTCCATCCCCCATTTATTGCAGAAAGTAACGGCCCCCGGCGTCCACCGTCCCCCATCTTTGGCATGATGTGCCAACAAAACCAACCAGACAGGGGATGACAGACGATGGCGGTGCTGATACCGGCCTTGGGCAGTTGTGTGGCCCGCATGACCCCCGGCGAACGCCGCACCGCCGAGCGGCTTGAACAGAAGCTCGACGCCGACTACCTGCTCTGGTACGACGTGGCCGTGGGCCCCAAACACCAGCACCCGGACTTTGTCGTCATGCACCCGCGCCGGGGCATCCTGATCCTGGAGGTCAAGGACTTCCGGCTCTCCACCCTGATCCAGGCCAACAAGCAGACTTGGGACATCCACGGCGAACTCGGCCCCAAGAGCATTCCCAACCCGCTGGAGCAGGCCCGGCAGTACGCGCACCAGGTGGTGCACGCGCTGGAGCGCGACCCGCAGCTGGTGCAGCCCGAAGGCCGGCACCAGGGCAAGCTGGCCTTTCCGTGGAGCTACGGCGTGGTGCTGCCCAACATCACCCGCGCGCAATTCGACAAGGCCGAACTCGCCCACGCCATCGAACCGCACCGCGTCATCTGCCAGGACGAGATGGGCGAACAGGTGGAGCCCGAGGCGCTGCAAAGCCGGCTGTGGGACATGTTCCCCTTCATGATGGGCGGCGTCATGTCGCTGCCGCAGATGGACCGGGTGCGCTGGATCATGTTCCCCGAGGTGCGCGTGCAGGTGCAGGACCAACTGTTCAACGACGCTGACGAAGCCGCCGAACTGCCCAGCATCATGCGCGTGATGGACCTGCAGCAGGAACAGCTGGCCCGCAGCCTGGGCGACGGGCACCGCGTCATCCACGGCGTGGCCGGGTCGGGCAAGACCATGCTGCTGGGCTACCGGGCCGAACACCTGGCCAAGGCTCAGACCGCGGCCAGCAAACCCATCCTCATCCTCTGCTACAACGAACCGCTGGCCCGGCAGATTGCGCGTGTGATGGCCGCCAAAGGCATTGCCGACCGCGTGCACGCCGTGCACTTCCACAAATGGTGTCGTCAGCAATTGGTGGCCTACGGGCAAGACCTGCCCCCGCAGAACCTGTCGTGGGACGCCTTCTTTGAAGACATGGTCCAGCGCGTCATCACCGGCGTGGACCGCCGCCAGATCCCCAGCGGGCAATACCAGGCCGTGCTCATCGACGAAGGCCACGACTTCGCGCCCGAATGGCTGCGCCTGGTGGTGCAGATGGTGGACCCCGCCACCAACAGCCTGCTCGTGCTGTACGACGACGCGCAGAGCATCTACGAACGCACGCAGAAGAGCAAAAACTTCAGCTTCAAGAGCGTGGGCATCCAGGCGCAGGGGCGCACCACCATCCTCAAGATCAACTACCGCAACACGCGGCAGATCCTGCAAACCGCCAGCCTGGTCGCGGCTGATCTATTGACCGCCGAAGACAAGGACGACGACGGCGTGCCCCTGCTCAAGCCCGTGAGCTGCGGGCGCGACGGCGAGGCGCCGCTCATCATCCGCCTGCCCACCCTGCGCGAAGAGGTGGCCCAGGTGGCCGAGCTGCTGGCCACCGCCCACCGCGAAGGCCACGCCTGGGCCGACATGGCCATCCTCTGCCGCCACCACAGCGAAATGGACATGTGCGCCGAATTCCTGCGCAAACGCAAGCTGCCGCACCAGCTGCGCCGCAACTCGTCCAGCGTGTTCGACCCCGCGCACGACAGCATCAAGGTGATGACGCTGCACGTCAGCAAAGGGCTGGAGTTCCCGGTGGTGGCGCTGGTGGGCGCCGGGCGCATGCCCGCCGAGGGCGAAGACGAGCGCGAGGAAGCGCGGCTGTTCTATGTGGGGGCCACGCGGGCGACGCAGCGGTTGGTGATTGGGGCGAGTGGGAGTGGGAAGTTTTCGCTGCGTGTTGCAGGCATTCACACATAGGGTGTGCAAGCATTTGACCCGTGAACATTGAATTTTCGTAGAAGCCATGCCATTTCCTAAATCTGCAGCTCGATTGGAGAACCTGCAACTGGCTTGGCGCTGGATTCGCTCCAATCCAGATCGTTCGTACAAATCACACTTCCGGGAGTTGTATTCGGCCTACGCTACAGCAGATACGGCACTCTTAAGGCACTTGAAGAGTCGATTAGATCGAAGCATCTTTGAGCCCTCCGATTCATGTAAGCTGTTTTTGCCGAAGCCTTCAGGAATTCTTCGTCCGTACACTTTGCTCGGAATAGAGGACCAGATCGTCTACCAGGCAATGGCGAACATCGTTGCCGAGCGGCTATATCCGCGAGTTCGAAGTAAGTACAACCGACAGGTTTTCGGCCATCAATACGCCGGAAATTCCAGTCTGTGGTTCTATCGCCGATGGACTGATGGATACAAAGCGTTCAACAAAGCAGCAGAGAGAGCATTTGGTCACGGTTACGTGTGGACCGCAAGCTTCGATCTCACCGCGTTCTACGACAGCATCGACCACAACGTCCTGCGCCACATGCTCAAGGAGATTGGCCTTGATCATGACTTCTGCATAGAGCTCACTAGGCTATTGAACAGGTGGACTGCGACTACGACTCAGATCTACCACGATCACGGCATTCCGCAAGGGCCGTTAAGTTCTGGTCTGATCTCCGAAGCGGTTCTCAAGCACTTTGACGAGAATTTCCGTACGCGCTTCGATGTCAAATACTTCAGATACGTTGATGACATCCGACTTTTCGCAAAGAGCGAGGATCACCTCCGTCATGCATTGGTCTCATTAGATCGGCTAAGCAAGGACATGGGTCTGTTTCCGCAGTCCGGGAAGATTGACATCCATCGAGTAACGGACATACAGAATGAACTGAAATCAGTTAGTTCGCCTGTTGAGGTGGTGCTAAGCGGCCCGGCTCCTGACCAGCCAGGTATCCGGCGTCGGCTTGCTGAACTGGCACCGCGTGAGGGCGGCTATAGGGTCACGGATTCGACGCGATTCAAGTTCCTTCTTTCCAGAGCCGAGCCATCGCTTCGTGTATTGGATCGCCTGTGGCGCGTATTCGAAGTGGCCCCGCACTACTACCCACAGGTTTCCGGCTACCTGCAACGATTTCACTCGCTACCAGATAGGCATGGGGATCTCCTGCTCGACCATATTCAGGCACAGGACCTATACCCAGCAATCAGGGCAAGTCTGGTAGTGGCTGCTGATGAACGATTGTCAGCTACACACACGAAGCGCCTTAGATCGACATTGAAGAAATTGTGGGCGCCACGCACGAACACCCCAGAGTTGACAGCAGCCTTGTGGAGTGCACTTCATCGTCTGTCGCATCTCACTGAGCGGCAGGCCGACTATGCGCTGCTTTACTCCCGCATTCCTTGGCTCCGGTCTCGGCTGCACTTTGGCATGCCGTGGTTCGAAATTTCAAGTGGCCGGCGGGATCGGCTTCTCAATATTTCGATGCGGAGCAAAGATGCCGACGTGGCACTGGCAGCGGCATGGCTCGCTCCCCTATTGGATTGCGAGATTCGAAGGCCGATTCGTGACCTTCATCCGATAGCCAAGATCGTGTTGCGTGAGAACGGCAAACTTAGGCGCGCTGACACTAAGGTATGCGGAATCCGACTTGCGGTGCTAGAAATGACAGGTATCGACTTTGCGGTGAATTGGCGGAAGTTCTATGGAAAAAACTATCGTCACGCTGAATCGAAGATTGTGGCTTGCAAAGGATATTTCAAGACAAACCCCACTGCCTGGGTTAGCATGCTTGATGTGTTTAACGACCTTTTGATTGATGATCTTTTTAAGCGAGATGGGTCTATAGGTGCGCGCAATTTAGGCAACTTCGGGGGGGTGATTGGTAACAGGGCGTTCATGGCCAAGTATCCGAAGACGTATGCCTACGTTACTGAGGTTCATAAAAAACGTGGCGAAGGAGAACTCTCTCACCCGATAGTGAAGGCGACAAAGGCCCCTACCGGTCGGATTCCGTTCAAATGGTTGACAACAGGTCGCAGACTGATGTCTGCGGCGTTAGCCGAGCTCAGCGGCGCAGGTTACTGATGTCCCGTTGCGCAAGGAAGAGGTTTTTGCCGAATAAGGGCACTGACTTCCATTTTTCACGCGCTGCCCGCTAAGCGGATGAAAGCCTGTCCCCCCTGCGCGCTGTTGCCAATGCGGGCGGCAGAAAATTGGCATTGGTATTTGAACTAATGAACCTGCTTGTGTTTGGCAAAAGGAGTCGAATCTCGCGCTGCAGTGTGTTTCAAAAGCGGGCGGTCGAGTTCAATATTATCTTTTACCCCATTTTAATATTTGCTCTGTTGTCGGCGGGCGTGGCGGAGGCGGAGGCGGAGGCGGAGGCGGAGGCGGAGGCGGAGGCGGAGGCGGAGGTGTATTGTTGCTCATGTGAGTGCGGTGTAGCTGGAGAAAAAGTGAACCAAAAAGGCAACTGCTAGAAACCCTGAACAAACAATAAGACTTCTGTGGGCATTGGAGATGATTGAAGCTTTGCTGTTAATCTCTTGGCTCATCTCCGGAAGCGCATCTCGGTAGATTGTGAGGATGTAGTTTAGTGACTCCTCGTGATTTGATATGCACATGTGGTCGATTGCCTGCTTGTTCTTTGTTGCCACTGTGTTTGGTTTTGTGTTGAATGCATTCAGTGTTTCGATCCATGTCCATCCAATTCCGAGGGCGGCGCAAATATATAGAAATAGAACTACTGCGGAAGACGGTGATCTTGGTTTGAAGATTGCGCCATTATCAATGGCGCCAATGGCTGTTAAGAGTGCAATTAAAATGGAAATGACAGTCAAGAGTTTTGTGCATTTTTCTTCTATGGTTGTGTATCGCGAAAGCTCTTCGTTATAGCGGTCGCGTAGATATTCAATCACGGAAGATGTCTGCTCTGGAGTCATTGGTCGGTGTTCGTTGCCTGGCAGTTAAGGAAGGTCTGCACAACCTCGGCCGTTCTGGCCTGATGTGAGATAGTGACGGCATGAAGCAAATGAGCCTGGGCGACAGCGGATTCGAGCGCAAGACCAAGAGGACGCGCAAGCGCGAGTTCCTGGACGAGATGAACCTGGTGGTGCCCTGGGCCGAGTTGGTCTCGTTGATCGCGCCGCACGCACCGGCCCCTGGCGCCAAGGGCGGACGCCCGCCGTTTGCTGTCGAGACCATGCTGCGCATCCACTTCCTGCAGCAGTGGTTCAACCTCTCGGACCCTGCGATGGAAGAAGCGCTGTACGACATGGCGCTGTTCCGCGAGTTCGTGGGTCTCGATGCCGGCGAAGACAACCTGCCCGACGAGAGCACCATTCTTCGGTTTCGCCACCTGCTCGAAGCCTACAACCTGGGCTTGCAGATCCTGGCCACCGTCAACGCCACGCTGGCGGCCAAGGGTCTGCTTTTGAAGAGCGGCACGGTGGTCGATGCCACGCTGATCGCTGCACCGAGTTCGACCAAGAACAGCAGCGGCGAACGCGACCCCGAGATGCACCAGACCAAGAAAGGCAACCAGTGGCACTTCGGGATGAAGGCCCACATCGGCGTCGATGCGGACTCGGGCCTGGTGCACACGGTGGTGGGCACATCGGCCAACGTCAACGACGTGACGCAGGCGCATGCACTGGTGCATGGGGAAGAAACGGACGTCTTCTCTGATGCGGGTTACCAGGGCGTGAGCAAGCGGGAAGAGACCCAGGGCATCAACGTCAACTGGCACGTGGCTATGCGGCCGGGCAAGCGCAAGGCGCTGGACAAGAGCACACCGATGGGCGCGATTCTCGACCAGCTGGAGCAGGCCAAGGCGCGCATCCGGGCCAAGGTCGAACACCCTTTCCGGGTGATCAAACGCCAGTTCGGGCATGTAAAGGTGCGCTACCGGGGCTTGGCCAAGAACACGGCGCAGCTGCATACGCTGTTTGCACTGTCCAACCTGTGGATGGTGCGGCGCACGCTGCTGCAGGAGATACGGGGATGAGTGCGTCCGCAGGCGGCCAAGGGGCCTCGAAAAGGGGCGAAATTGCCCCTCGAACACGCCGAAATGACCCCGGATCGCCATCATCTGAAATCACGCATATCAACTCCCGCGCCAGAGGGTGTTGTGCAGACCATCCTTAATATGTTCGCGAAGCACGAGGAGGTGGGGGAATATCACTTCCCCCAAGAATCCTTCAACCCCGTCACCCGGTTGAACACCACTTTCCCGCCCACGCCGTGGTCCGCCCGGTCCGCCACAAAGTAGCCGTGCCGCTCAAACTGGAACTTCTGGTCCGGCTTTGCCGCGGCCAGTGATGGTTCCACGTAGGCCGTCACCACCTTCAGGCTGTCGGGGTTCAGCGCGTCCAGGAAGTTCTTGCCGC
>CALMYH010000049.1 GCA_937873395.1 uncultured Burkholderiales bacterium | reverse complement strand
TCCTTGAACTCGGTCACCACGTTGTGCGAGGGCACCTTGCCGTGGGCATGGCAGGCAGCGGCCATTTCCAGCTTCGCACGCAACACATGCGGATGGCTGAACTGGCCCGCCAGAGTCATGGCCGAGGCTGGGATGGCTCCGCCGTGGGCCGACACGAAGTCCATCAGACCGAAGCTGAGCGAAGCCACACGCGGGTGCGCCGCGATATCGAAGGCGCGGTGCACCGCGGCCGGCGACTCGATCAGCACGTGCAGTGGCAGCGCGCTGGCGCCAGCGGCGTCCAGGGCAGCCACAGCGCGCTCCACATCGGTCACCGACTCGACCTTGGGCACCATCAGGTGGCACAGGCGCGCACCGGCCCGCCCGGCGATCAGGTACACATCGGCATCGAAATGCGGGTGGTCGACCGGATGGACCCGGACAGCCACGCGCGCACCGGCAGGCGCCCCCAGGGCCAATTCGGTCACCAGGGCCGCGTGCTCCGCCTCGCCGCCGACGGGGGCGCCGTCTTCACAGTCCAGCGTGACATCGAAGACGCAGGTGCCGAACTCGGCATGCAGATCGGCCTGCAACTGCAGGCTCTTCCTCATCCGCGCCTCGACCCCGCTGTAGTGGTCACAGACCGGCAGCGCAAACGCACCGGCCTGGGCCCCAGCAAGAATGTCGCGCGGGTGCGGTTTCACGGTCGAGTTACCAAGCGGTTACCGGCTCAGAGCAGGTGCTTCACGCCGTCCTTCTCGCCTTCCAGCTCCGCCAGCGTCTTGTTGATGCATTCCTGGCTGAACTCGTCGATCGGCAGGCCTTCGACGATCTTGTACTCGCCCCCTTCGCAGGTGACGGGGTAGCCGAACATGACTTCCTTGGGAATGCCGTATTCACCGTTGGAGGGCACACCCATGGTGACCCACTTGCCGTTGGTGCCCAGCGCCCAGTCGCGCATGTGGTCGATGGCGGCGTTGGCGGCCGAAGCGGCCGAGCTCAGGCCACGGGCGGCGATGATGGCGGCGCCACGCTTGCCCACGGTGGGCAGGAACACGTCACGGTTCCACTCATGGTCGTTGATCGCGTCCTTGACGGATTGGCCGTTCACCGTGGCGAAACGGTAGTCGGCGTACATGGTGGGCGAGTGGTTGCCCCAGACGGCCAGCTTCTCGATGTCGCCCACGGCGATGCCCATCTTGGCGGCAATCTGGCTGGCAGCGCGGTTGTGGTCCAGGCGCAGCATGGCGGTGAAGTTCTTGGCCGGCAGGTCCGGGGCCGACTTCATGGCGATGTAGGCGTTGGTGTTGGCCGGGTTGCCCACCACCAGCACGCGCACGTTGCGCGAAGCCACGGCGTTCAGGGCCTTGCCCTGGGCGGTGAAGATCTGGGCGTTGGCGGCCAGCAGATCGGCGCGCTCCATGCCGGGGCCGCGGGGACGGGCACCGACCAGCAGGGCATAGTCGGTGTCCTTGAAGGCGGTCATCGGGTCGCTGTGGGCTTCGATGCCGGCCAGCAGGGGGAAGGCGCAGTCTTCCAGCTCCATGATCACGCCCTTGAGCGCGTTCTGGGCCTTCTCGTCCGGAATCTCCAACAGTTGCAGGATGACGGGCTGGTCCTTGCCCAGCATCTCGCCGGAAGCGATGCGGAACAGCAGGGCGTAACCGATCTGGCCTGCGGCGCCGGTGACGGCAACACGGACGGGCTTCTTGCTCATGTGAAAACTCCAGAATGGACGAATGGAAAGTGTGGCCTGCCACCCGATACGGCGACAGGGACGGCCACCAGATCCGGGTAAACCCGAAAAACCGGTGGCCGGCTCAACTGTCGAGTGTACTCGCGTTAACCCTGATCGGTCAATTTGTCTTATGTCTTATATAAGATATGATTGTCTCTGGGACACGCTTGCCGCGCCCCTGCAACACCATGCCCTCCAGTACCGATCTTTCCAGCCAGCCCGCCGAGCAGCGCCCCTCTGCCGACAGCACGGGTCCGGGCGACACCCCCCCGGGGGGCAGCCAGGGGACACCCGCCTTCAGCCCGCTGTATCAGCAGATCAAGACACTGATCCTGCGCAGCCTGCAGGCTGGCGAATGGAAGCCCGGCGACATGATCCCGTCCGAACTGGACCTGGCGGCCCGCTTCAAGGTCAGCCAGGGAACGGTGCGCAAGGCGATCGACGAGCTCGCCACCGACAACCTGCTCGTGCGCCGCCAGGGCAAGGGCACGTTTGTGGCCACCCATGCCGAGCAGCACATCCAGTACCGCTTTCTGCGCGTGCTGCCCGACGACGGCGACCCAGGCAGCCAGGGACAGGCCGAACGCAGCATCATCGAGTGTCGCCGACAGCGGGCACCGGCCGAAGTGGCCCGGCAACTCGGCCTGCGCACCGGTGACGCCGTGATCCAGGTGCGACGGGTGCTGGCCTTTCTGGGAGCGCCGGCCATTCTGGAAGAAATCTGGCTGCCCGGGCACAGCTTCAAGGGGTTGACCCTGGAGGCGCTGTCTGCCGACAAGGGCCCGATGTACGCCCTGTTCGAGACCCAGTTCGGCGTGCGCATGGTGCGCGCGGTGGACAAGGTCAAGGCGGTCGCGGCCGATGCCGAGAGCGCTGCGCTTCTGGGCGTGCAAGCCGGCCATCCCCTGCTGAGCGTGGAACGCCTGGCCTTCACCTACAACGATGTTCCGATGGAGTTGCGTCGGGGTTTCTATCGCACGGAGACCCGCCATTACCACAACGAACTGAGTTGAAACCGCCATCCCGGGTCACCCGGGCCGATGGCGGCAGACCCGAGGCAGCAAAAAAGCCCGCCTGACACCCGAGTGTCAGACTCCGGTATGGTGCGTTGCAATAGAATCTGACACCTTGTGGTGCGGGTTACCAGGCGGTTACAAGCACCCGAACCCCAGTCCTCCCACGGAAGAAAGCCCCACCATGACCGAGTTGACCCGAAAGCGGCCCGAGTTCCGCAACATCAACGCCTTCAAGGACCTGACCACCTATCGCCTGCCTGCGGCCGGCTGGGTGTCGATCCTGCATCGCGTCAGCGGCGCCCTGATGTTCCTGCTGCTGCCCCTGATCGTCTGGATGTTCGACACCTCGGTGTCTTCCGAGCTTTCGTTCGAGCGCTTCACCGCTGCCTTTGCCGTCGGCCTGGGCTTCGTGCCGGGCTGGTTCTTCAAGCTGGTGGTGCTGGCCATCATCTGGGCCTACCTGCACCACCTGATTGCTGGCCTGCGCCACCTGTTCATGGACGCCCGCCACGCCGTCACCAAAGAGTTCGGCAAGTCCTCGGCCGTGGTCACGCTCGTGCTGTCCATCGGACTGACCCTGGCGCTCGGCGCCAAGCTGTTCGGCCTGTACTGAGCGCGACCCACAGAATCCAGCGACTGAGAGGAATCCCATGTCTGTCAATTTCGGTTCCAAGCGCGTCGTCACCGGCGCCCACTACGGCCTGCGCGACTGGCTCGCCCAGCGCGTCACTGCCGCCCTCATGGCCCTGCTCACCCTGGTGGTGCTGCTTCAGGTGCTGTTTTCCAGCGGCCCCGTCGGTTACGACCTGTGGGCGGGCATCTTCTCGCCGCAGTGGATGAAGGCCCTGACCTTCGTCGTCTTCGTGGCCCTGGCCTGGCATGTCTGGGTCGGCATGCGCGACATCTGGATGGACTATGTCAAGCCCGCCGGCATTCGTGTCGTGCTGCACGTCTTCACCATCGTCTGGCTCGTGGCTTGCCTGGGCTGGGCTGTTCAAGTTCTCTGGAGGCTCTGATCCATGACCACCACCGCATCCCTTCCCAAGCGCCAGTTCGACGTGGTCATCGTCGGTGCCGGCGGCTCCGGCATGCGCGCCTCGCTGCAGCTGGCCCGCGCCGGCCTGAAGGTCGCCGTGCTCTCCAAGGTGTTTCCCACCCGCTCGCACACCGTGGCCGCCCAGGGCGGCATCGGCGCCTCGCTGGGCAACATGAACGAGGACAACTGGCACTACCACTTCTACGACACCATCAAGGGCTCCGACTGGCTGGGCGACCAGGACGCCATCGAGTTCATGTGCCGTGAAGCCCCCAAGGTCGTCTACGAGCTCGAGCACTTCGGCATGCCGTTCGACCGCAACCCCGACGGCACCATCTACCAGCGCCCGTTCGGCGGCCACACCGCCAACTACGGCGAGAAGGCCGTGCCGCGTGCCTGCGCCGCCGCCGACCGCACCGGCCACGCCATGCTGCACACCCTGTACCAGCAGAACGTGGCAGCCCGCACCACCTTCTTCGTCGAGTGGATGGCCCTGGACCTGGTGCGCAACGCCGAGGGCGACGTGCTGGGTGTGACCGCTCTTGAAATGGAGACCGGCGAGGTCTACATCCTCGAAGCCAAGACCACGCTGCTGGCCACCGGCGGGGCCGGCCGCCTTTACGCCGCCTCGACCAACGCCTTCATCAACACCCGGGGTGGCCTGGGCATGGCCGCGCGCGCCGGCATCCCGCTGCAGGACATGGAGTTCTGGCAGTTCCACCCGACCGGCGTGGCCGGCGCGGGTGTGCTGCTGACCGAAGGCTGCCGTGGCGAGGGTGCTTTCCTGGTGAACTCCGAAGGCGAGCGCTTCATGGAGCGCTACGCCCCCACGCTGAAAGACCTGGCACCGCGCGACTTCGTCTCCCGCTGCATGGACCAGGAAATCAAGGAAGGTCGTGGCTGCGGTCCTAACAAGGACTACGTGATGCTGAACTTCTCCTACCTCAGCGCCGACACCATCCACAAGCGCCTGCCTTCGGTCTACGAGATCGGCGTCAACTTCGCCAACGTCGACATCACCAAGGAACCGATCCCGGTCGTGCCCACCATCCACTACCAGATGGGCGGCATTCCGACCAACATCAACGGTCAGGTGGTCGTGCCCGACGGCAACGGCAGCCAGAAGATCGTGGGCGGCCTGTACGCGGTGGGTGAGTGCTCCTGCGTCTCGGTGCACGGCGCCAACCGCCTGGGCACCAACTCGCTGCTGGACCTGCTGGTGTTCGGCAAGGCCGCCGGCAACCACATCGTGGCCAACGTCAACCCCAAGGCCGAGTTCCAGGATCTGCCCAAGGACGCGGCCGACCGCACGCTGGCCCGCCTGGCCCGCCTGGACAGTTCCACCAGTGGCGAATACGCCCAGGACGTGGCCAACGACATGCGCAACACCATGCAGCAGCACGCGGGCGTGTTCCGCACCCAGGCCAGCATGGACGAAGGTGTGCGCAAGATCAACGCCATGCGCGAGCGGGTGGAGGCGATCACCCTCAAGGACAAGTCCAAGGTGTTCAACACCGCCCGCATTGAGGCGCTGGAAGTCGAGAACCTGATGGAAGCCGCTCAGGCCACCATGACCTCGGCCGCTGCCCGCAAGGAGTGCCGTGGTGCCCACACTGTCAACGACTACGAGCGCGCGGCCGACGACGCCGAGTTCCCGCTGGGCCGCAACGACAAGGAGTGGATGAAGCACACCCTGTGGCACAGCGCAGACAACAGCCTGAGCTACAAGCCGGTCAACCTCAAGCCGCTGACCGTCGAGTCGATTCCTCCCAAGGTTCGCACCTTCTGAGCGCCCCACGCACTGGAGTCCCAAAAATGGCAAAACGCACCTTCAAGATCTACCGCTACGACCCGGACAAGGACGCCAAGCCCTACATGCAGACCATCGAGGTCGAGCTCGATGGCAACGAGCGCATGCTGCTGGACGCGCTGATGAAGCTCAAGGCCGTGGACCCGTCCATCTCGTTCCGCCGCTCCTGCCGCGAAGGCGTCTGCGGCTCCGACGCGATGAACATCAACGGCAAGAACGGTCTGGCCTGCCTGACCAACATGAACACGCTCAAGGGCGACATCGTGCTCAAGCCCCTGCCGGGCCTGCCGGTGGTGCGCGACCTGATTGTCGACATGACGCTGTTCTTCAAGCAGTACCACAGCATCAAGCCCTACCTCATCAACGAAACGGTGCCGCCAGCCAAGGAGCGTCTGCAGAGCCCCGAAGAGCGCGAAGAGCTCAACGGCCTGTACGAGTGCATCCTGTGTGCCAGCTGCTCGACCAGCTGCCCCAGCTTCTGGTGGAACCCGGACAAGTTCGTCGGCCCGGCCGGTCTGCTGCAGGCCTACCGATTCATCGCCGACAGCCGCGACCAGGCCACCAGCGAGCGTCTGGACAATCTGGAAGACCCGTACCGCCTGTTCCGCTGCCACACCATCATGAACTGCGTCGATGTCTGCCCCAAGGGTCTGAACCCCACCAAGGCGATCGGCAAGATCAAGGAAATGATGGTGCTGCGCTCGGTCTGAGTGCATGCATCCACCCGCCATGGACGCCAACGCCGGTGACGCCCTGCTCGACGAACGTGCGTTGAGCAAGCTGCGCTGGCGCTGCCGCCGCGGACTGCTCGAGAACGACCTGTTCATCGAGAAGTTCTTTGCCAGGCACGAATCTGGCTTGACTGTCAGCCAGGCTGAAGCTCTGGGGGTTCTAATGGACTTGTCCGACAACGATCTCCTCGATCTGTTGCTCGGCCGCAAGAACCCCGAGGGCGAACTGGCCCGTGACGACGTCACGCAGGTGCTGGGCATGCTGCGTGCCGCCCGGCTACCCGTTTAACTTCTACCAGGAATCCGCATGAAACTCGTAGACAACAAAGCCACCCTGTCGTTCTCCAACGGCAGCCCCAGCGTCGAACTGCCGGTTTACGGCGGCAGCATCGGCCCGGACGTCATCGACATCCGCAAGCTGTACGCACAGACGGGCATGTTCACCTACGACCCGGGCTTCCTGTCCACGGCGTCCTGCCAGTCGGCCATCACCTACATCGACGGCGACAAGGGCGAACTGCTCTACCGCGGCTACCCCATCGAGCAGCTGGCCACCAGCTGCGACTACCTCGACACCTGCTTCCTGCTGCTCAACGGCGAACTGCCGAACGAACAGGAACGCGCCGACTTCCACAAGCTCGTGATCAACCACACCATGGTCAACGAGCAGATGCAGTTCTTCCTGCGCGGCTTCCGTCGCGACGCCCACCCCATGGCCGTGCTGACCGGCCTGGTCGGCGGCCTGTCGGCCTTCTATCACGACAGCACGGACATCAACAACCCCGAGCACCGCCGCATTGCCGCGATCCGACTGATCGCCAAGATGCCCACGCTGGTGGCCATGGCCTACAAGTACAAGATCGGCCAGCCCTACATGTATCCGCAGAACAAGCTGAGCTACGCCGGCAATTTCCTGCGCATGATGTTCGGCACCCCTTGCGAGGAGTACGAGGTCAACCCGGTGCTCGAGCGCGCCCTGGACCGCATCTTCATCCTGCACGCCGACCACGAGCAGAACGCTTCCACTTCCACCGTCCGCCTGTGTGGCAGCTCGGGCACCAACCCGTTCGCGGCCATCGCAGCCGGCGTGGCCTGCCTGTGGGGCCCGGCCCACGGTGGCGCCAACGAAGCCTGCCTGAACATGCTCGAAGAGATCCAGGCCAGCGGCGGCGTGGCCAAGGTCGGCGAGTTCATGAACCAGGTCAAGGACAAGAACAGCGGCGTCAAGCTGATGGGCTTCGGGCACCGCGTCTACAAGAACTACGACCCCCGCGCCAAGCTGATGCAGGAGACCTGCAACGAGGTGCTGACCGAGCTGGGTCTTGAGAACGACCCGCTGTTCAAGCTGGCCAAGGAACTGGAAAAGATCGCCCTGGAAGACGACTACTTCGTGCAGCGCAAGCTCTACCCGAACGTCGACTTCTACTCCGGCATCGTGCAGCGCGCCATCGGCATCCCGGTGAACCTGTTCACCGGCATCTTTGCACTGGCCCGCACCGTGGGCTGGATCGCCCAGCTCAACGAGATGATCAGCGACCCCGAGTACAAGATCGGCCGCCCGCGCCAGCTGTTCACCGGCTCGCCCCGGCGCGACGTGCCCAGCAGCTTCAAACGCTGATCCGGCACGACTCCGAAAAGACCCGCCTCTGGCGGGTTTTTCTTTTGGTGGGGTCAGGCATCGCCGTTGACGATATCTCGAATCAAACAAAAGAGGCAAAATCCGCTGTGTCATCTCGAAACACGATGACCATGCCATGAACGCCCCCGATCGCGCCTTCACCCGTCGTCTGGACCTGACCACGCTGCAGCTGTTCGTGGCGGTGTGCGAGCGTGGCAGCATCGGCAAGGCGGCCGAGCAGGAGTTTCTGGCGCCATCGGCGGTGAGCAAGCGACTGTCCGACCTGGAAGCCACGGTTGGCGCACCGCTGCTGCGGCGCCACGCCCGCGGTGTGACGCCCACCCCGGCGGGCCAGAGCCTGCTGCACCACGCCCGCTCGGTGCTGTTCAGCCTGGACAAGATGCAGGGCGAACTGTCCGAATACGCCCAAGGGGTGCGCGGCCATGTGCGGGTGCATGCCAACATTTCGGCCATCGTGCAATTCCTGCCCGAAGACCTGGGCGCCTTTGTCCGCGTGCACGACGCCATCAAGATCGACCTGGAAGAGCACCTGTCCACCGAGGTGCTGCGGGCGGTGCAGGAAGGCGCGGCCGACCTGGGCATCTGCCACGTGGGTGTGGCCGGCGCCGGCACCGAGCTGCAGACCCTGCCCTACCGGCAGGACCGGCTGGTCCTGATCGTCCCGACGGGACACCCGCTGGCCGCGCAGGCGTCCATCGCCTTTGCCGACAGCCTGGATCATGACCATGTCGGCCTGCATGCCAACAGCTCCATTTACCTGGCCATGAACGAGGCGGCGACCCGGGCCGGACGCGGCATCCGCCTGCGCATCCGGGTCACCGGACTGGACGCCATGTGCCGCATGATCCACAACGGCCTGGGCGTCGGCCTGATGCCGCGCCGGGCCTTCGACCTGATGCACGGTGTCGGCCACCTGAGCGCCATCGACCTGACCGACCCCTGGGCCCGGCGCCGGATCGACCTGGTGGCCCGCGACTTCTCCAGCCTGCCGGTCAGCGCCCGCCTGCTGGTGGACCACCTGTCCGCACAGGCGAGCACCGACCGCCGGGCGGCCTAGAATTTCCCTTCCCACAGGAGCACCACAAGCCATGCCACGCACCCTCTACGACAAGATCTGGGACGAACACGTCGTCCACACCGAAGAAGACGGCACCGCCGTCTTCTACATCGACCGGCACCTGGTGCATGAGGTCACGAGCCCGCAGGCCTACGAAGGCCTGCGCCAGGCCGGCCGCAAGGTCTGGCGCGTCAGCTCGGTGGTGGCCACCGCAGACCACAACACCCCCACCACCGGTTGGGAGCTGGGCTACGACGGCATCACCGACCCGATCAGCAAGGAACAGATCGTCACTCTGGACAGCAACATCCGGGAGTTCGGGGCCGCCGCCTTCTTCCCCTTCATGTCCAAACGCCAGGGCATCGTGCACGTGATCGGCCCCGAGAACGGCGCCACCCTGCCCGGCATGACCGTCGTCTGTGGCGACTCGCACACCTCCACCCACGGCGCCTTCGGGGCCCTGGCGCACGGCATCGGCACCTCGGAGGTCGAGCACGTGCTGGCGACCCAGACCCTGCTGGCCAAGAAAGCGAAGAACATGCTGGTGAAGGTGGAGGGCCAGCTGCCCAAGGGCTGCACCGCCAAGGACATCGTGCTGGCCATCATCGGCCGTATCGGCACCGCTGGCGGCACCGGCTACACCATCGAATTCGCCGGCAGCGCCATCCGCGCCCTCAGCATGGAAGGCCGCATGACCGTCTGCAACATGGCCATCGAGGCTGGCGCCCGGGCCGGCCTGGTGGCGGTGGACGACAAGACCATCGAATACGTCCGGGGCCGCCCGCTGGCGCCTACCGGTGTCGAGTGGGATCAGGCCGTGGCCCACTGGAAGACCCTGCACTCCGACGAGGGCGCGACGTTCGACGCCGTGGTCGAACTGGATGCCGCACAGATTCTGCCCCAGGTGACCTGGGGCACCTCGCCCGAGATGGTGCTGGACGTGACCGCCGCCGTGCCGGATCCCGACCAGGAAAAAGACCCGAACAAGCGCAACGCCATCGAACGGGCATTGAGCTACATGGCCTTGCAACCGGGCAAACCGCTGGCCGACATCCACGTCGACAAGGTCTTCATCGGATCCTGCACCAACAGCCGCATCGAAGACATGCGCGAAGCCGCCGCCGTGGTGAAGAAGCTCGGTCAGAAGGTGGCAAAGAACGTGAAGCTGGCCATGGTCGTGCCTGGCTCGGGCCTGGTCAAGGAACAGGCCGAACGCGAAGGCCTGCACGAGATCTTCAAGGCCGCCGGTTTCGAGTGGCGCGAGCCGGGCTGCTCGATGTGCCTGGCCATGAACGCCGACCGCCTGGAACCGGGCGAGCGCTGTGCCAGCACCAGCAACCGCAATTTCGAGGGACGCCAGGGCGCCGGTGGCCGCACCCACCTGGTCTCCCCCGCCATGGCCGCGGCTGCGGCCATCCACGGCCATTTCATCGACATCCGAACCATCGCCTGACCCCAACCGCAACGCACCTGGAGATTCTCATGAAATCCATCGCCCGCACCTTTGCCATCGTGGTTTTCCTGTCCGTTCTGGCCGCCTGCGGCAACACCTGGACAGGCGTCAAGAAAGACACCAAGGAAGCGGCCCAGAGCACCGGGCGTGTCATCGAGAAGGCCGGCGAGGCGATCCAGGACAAAACCCGATAAGACCCGCACCATGCAAAAATTCACCCTCCACACCGGGCTCGTGGCGCCCATGGACCGCGAGAACGTCGACACCGACGCCATCATCCCCAAGCAGTTCCTCAAGTCGATCCGCAAGACCGGTTTCGGTCCCAACCTGTTCGACGAGTGGCGCTACCTGGACCAGCCAGGACAGCCCGGCGTGCCCGAGAGCCAGCGCAAGCCCAACCCGGACTTCGTGCTGAACCAGCCCCGCTACCAGGGCGCCTCCATCCTGCTGGCGCGCAGGAACTTCGGTTGCGGCTCCAGCCGCGAGCACGCGCCCTGGGCCATCGACCAGTACGGCTTCCGCGCGGTCATCGCCCCGAGCTTCGCCGACATCTTCTTCAACAACTGCTTCAAGAACGGCCTGCTGCCCATCGTCCTGAGCGAGTCGCAGGTCGACCAGCTGTTCAACGACGTGGCGGCCTTCCCCGGCTACCAGCTGAGCATCGACCTGGAGCGCCAGGTCCTCGTCAAGCCCCAGGGCGAAGAGATCCCGTTCGAGGTCAATGCCTTCCGCAAGTACTGCCTGCTCAATGGCCTGGACGACATCGGACTGACCTTGCGCCACAAGGACAAGATCGAGGCGTTCGAAAAGCAGCGCCTGGCGACCAAACCGTGGCTCGCCCACACGATGTGATCCACCCCAACTTCCCACACACCCCATGAAAATTGCAGTTCTCCCCGGTGACGGTATCGGCACGGAAATCGTCGCCGAAGCGGTCAAGGTGCTCAAAGCCCTTGACCTGAAATTCGAGATGGAATCGGCCCTGGTCGGTGGCGCCGCTTACGACGCCCACGGCCACCCGCTGCCCGAGTCCACGCTCAAGCTGGCCATGGCCAGTGACGCGGTGCTGTTCGGCGCCGTCGGTGACTGGAAGTACGACAAGCTGGACCGCCCGCTGCGCCCCGAACAGGCCATCCTGGGCCTGCGCAAGAACATGGGCCTGTTCGCCAACTTCCGCCCCGCCATCTGCTACGAGCAACTGGTGGGCGCCTCCAGCCTCAAGCCCGAGCTGGTGGCGGGTCTGGACATCCTGATCATCCGCGAGCTGACCGGCGACATCTACTTCGGCCAACCGCGCGGCCGACGCGAGGCACCGGACGGCGAATTCAAGGGCGCGCCCGAGGCTTTCGACACCATGCGCTACGCCAAGCCCGAGATCGAGCGCATCGCCCACGTCGCCTTCCAGGCCGCACGCAAGCGCAACAAGAAGGTGACCTCGGTTGACAAGGCCAATGTGCTGGAGACCTTCCAGTTCTGGAAAGACACGGTCATCGAAGTGCACGCCCAGTACCCGGACGTGGCGCTGGAGCACATGTACGTCGACAACGCGGCCATGCAGCTGGTCAAGGCCCCGAAGGCCTTCGACGTGGTGGTCACCGGCAACATGTTCGGCGACATCCTGTCCGACGAGGCCTCCATGCTCACCGGCTCGATCGGCATGCTGCCCTCGGCCTCGCTCAACAGCCGCAACCAGGGTCTGTACGAACCCAGCCATGGCAGCGCGCCCGACATCGCCGGCAAGGGCGTGGCCAACCCGCTGGCCACCATTCTCTCGGCCGCCATGATGCTGCGCTTCAGCCTGAATCAGGAAGAGGCAGCCCAGCGCATTGAGACCGCGGTCAAGCAGGTGCTGGCCCAGGGCCTGCGCACACCCGACATCCACAGCGAAGGCACCACGCGGGTGGGCACCGCCGAGATGGGCGACGCGGTGGTCAAGGCGCTGGGCTGAACGTGCGCATCGTGTTGGGACCGGCCTGTCGTCCAGGCCGCCCCTGCCATCCGTCAACTGGCGTCAAAGCCACCGCCTGACCCGAGCACGGTAGGCCCGGTATGTGTCACCGAACAGGTGCTCCAGCACACGCTCCTCGGGCACGATCTGAAAGCGCGTGATCCAGGCGACGAAGAGCACCGGGCCCGGCAGGGCCCAGGGAGACCACAGGAACAGGGCCCAGGCCAGCAGCAGGCAGACCAGGCCGACATACATCGGATTGCGAGTGATCCTGTAGATGCCGCCCGTGACCAGGCTTGAGGCTTGTTCGGGGCGCAACGGGTTGATGGTGGTGCGCCGGCGGAAGAACGCCGTCAGACCCGAAAGGTCAAACACCAAGCCCAGCGCCACCAGGGCCCCCACCACCGGCATCCGGCCCTGGCCACTCCAGGGCCATGCCGGCGGCCAGGTAGCCATCCACCACATCAGGGCGGCCAGCGCCAGGGCCACCAGGGGCGGTGGCACCAGATGTTCAAGCTTGTCCATGCCGCCATGATACGCAGCGCACGAGAGGAGTCTCCGCTCCTAGAGCGGCCAGACCAGCAGCAGCATGGGCACCGAAACCAGCACCACGAGCAGTTCCAACGGCAGGCCCAGCCGCCAGTAGTCGCCGAAACGGAAGCCCCCCGGCCCCAGGATCAGGGTGTTGTTCTGGTGGCCGATCGGGGTCAGAAACGCGCAGGATGCACCAATGGCCACGGCCATCAGGAACGCATCCGGACCGACCCCCAGGCCGGATGCCGTGCCAATGGCAATGGGGCACATCACGGCCGCCGTGGCGGCGTTGTTCATCAGGTCCGACAGGAACATCGTCACCAGCAAGATCAACACCAGTGCCGTCACTGCATGCCCCTGCGCCAGGTGGTCGAGGATGACCCGTGCGATCAGATCGGCCGCGCCGGTGGAAGCCATGGCGCCGGCCACGGGGATCAGCGCGGCCAGCAAGACAATCACCGGCCAGTCGATCGCCCCATAGACAGCGCGCGCAGGCACGGTTCGCAACACCATGGACGCGAGCACACCCATGGCAAACGATATCGATGCCGGCAACAGGCCAAAGGCCGCACCGCCGACCGCCAGCACCATGATGATGCTGGCCGTCCAGGCCTTGCGAAGGCTGGGGATGCGCAGTTCACGCTCGGCCAGGGGCACGCAGGCGTTGTCGGATGCAAACTGTCCGATGGCATCTGCCGGCCCCTGCATCAGCAGCAGATCACCGGACGCCAGCCGCGTATCCCGCAGACGCGTCGTCGATCGGCGCCCCTGACGGGACAGAGCCAGTAGGTTGATGCCATAACGCGTCCGCAACAGGATGTCACTGGCAGAGCGCCCGGACAGCGAGGAGCCCGGCAGGACGACCAGTTCCATCAGCACCACCTCAGTGAGTTCGGGCCGGGTGGGGTCATCCTGATCAGCCGGAGCGTCCTCCAGAGCCTGTCCGGAGCTGTCTTCCACCCGGGCCGATGCCGGATCAGACCTGTTGCCATCCACCTGAATCGCGGATTCAGCTGAGGAACCCGGTCGGACCGACTCCTCCAGCTTCAGCTGCAGGCTTGACAGCACCCCGGCCAGCGCCTCGGCTTCGGCCTCAATGACCAGAATATCACCCGCTCGCAGACGGCGCGACGGGCTCGGCGCCACGATGCGCGTGTCGTTCCGGACCAGCCCCACGATCTGCGCGCCACTCGCGTCCAGGGCACACTCCAGCGCCCCCAATGTCTTGCCGTCCGAAGAGCTGCCGTCGATCAGCCGCGCTTCGGTCAGGTAGGCCCCCGAGTCGAACCCTTCCATGCCTGTCTGCCTGCGCGCTGGCACCAGGCGCCAGCCGACCCAGGCCACGAACACCACGCCGGCGCTTGCCACCCCAAGCCCGACTGGAGCGAAATCGAACATGCCGAAGCTGGCTTCGCCGACCTGGGCACGGAACCCGGAAACGATCATGTTCGGAGGCGTGCCAATCAACGTGGTCATGCCTCCGAGGATGGTGCCGAAGGCCAGTGGCATCAGCACCTGCCCAGGTGCCAGCTCCAAACGGCGAGCCAGCTGGATCGCTACTGGCATCAGCAGCGCCATGGCCCCGACATTGTTCATGAAGCCAGAGAGCAGTGCACCCAGACCCAAGAGAGCCAGGAGACTGGTCACCCGCCCCGCCCGCGCCGGCAGCACCAGCCGAACCAGTCCGTCCACGGCGCCGGAGGTCTGCAGGCCATGGCTGAGCACCAGCACGCAGGCGACCGTGATGACCGCCGGGTGGCCAAAGCCGGAGAATGCCTCGGCGGGCAAGACCGCCCCACCGACCACGCACGCCAACAGGGCACCGACAGCCACCATGTCATGCCGCCATCGACCCCAGAGAAACATGCCCACGGAAGCCGCCAGAATGCCCACCACCAGCATCTGCTCGGAGGTCACTGCCATGGACTCCAGAGCCAGGCCGTCAGGCACCTGTCGCTCCAACACTGCCTGCGTCGGGATCGGCTCTTCTCACTCGGCCACCACCGCAGGGCCACTCGCCGACACCATCAGCATGCCATTGCCCTGGCCCAGCACCTCAGAGTCCAGGTCGACACCCACCACCGCATTGACCCCGAGAAATCGCGGCTTTTCCTGCTTCTCTGCCAGCGCGATGTCACGCGCCCGCTGCAGTTCCTTTTCGTAGGTGGCGGAACGGCCACACACCAAGTCACGGATACCGCCCAACAAGTCCTTGAGCAGGTTGGATCCCAGAATGGGCTCACCTGCCACCATGCCGCAAGAGCGAGTGATCTTCCAGCCGTCGATGGAGGGGGAGGTGGTCATGATCATGATGCTTTCCTGTGGTTTGCACGGACTCGCTCCCAGCGCGGATCCATCGTACAGCGACTCATCCCCGACAGGAAATCAGTGGAGGGCCCGGCCGAAAAGGTTGCAGCAGAGCCGGTGCGTGGGTCGGCAACGCCGAGACGGGCGATGCCGTGCTCGAGGCGCTGCGCTGATCGACGGTCCGTCAGGGCCGCAGCCGGTCCGTCAACCCTGTGGCCGGTCTTCCGTCTCACCGGTGCGGGCCGCGCTGATGAGGTGCCGAAGCCCCTTGACCACCAGGGCGCCGGTGAACATGCCCAGAAAGTAGACACCCACCACGAGAAACGACAGGGGCAGCGTCACGCTGGCCGCCATGAAACTCACGGTCACGGTCGAAATGTTCTGGGCCTTGAAGGTCAGGATTGCGGCGGTGATGAGCACCACAAGCGCGATGTAGACGTAACGCATGCATGACTCCACTTGAGACAGGTTGTGAAGCGCCGGAAAACCCCGGAGGCCACCTCGATGCCATTCTGGCAGGCACATGGCCTTGCTTCAAAGGCCACGGCGAAGCGATGCAGGTCGACAAGGGAGCCGGCACCGACCTCGCCAGCCAGTCCGCAGACGGGCCACGCAGCCAAACGACCCTGTAAGCCTGAACAAAGGCTGCATCAGCTAAAATCGCACGATGCTTGCCGCTCGCCCGTTCGCCCTGAACATCGCTCCCGCCGCCATGGTGGGTGTGGCCGTGCGCGCAATCTCCACCAAAACCACGACCATTAAGGGCTGATCCAGCCTGGTTCGTCGTGCGCCCTCCCCGGCCAGACGAGCCGGGTGCAAACAGTCCGGTCTGTACTGTTTCTTAACTTGAAAGGGCGTTTTCAAATGAGCAAGTTGGTAGGTCTGGTCGGCTGGCGCGGCATGGTCGGCTCGGTGTTGATGGATCGCATGGTCGAAGAGAAAGACTTCGACCTCATCGAGCCGCTGTTCTTCTCCACCTCCAATGCGGGCGGCAGGGCGCCCGCCATGGCGAAGAACGAAACCACACTGCAGGACGCGCACAACATTGACGCGCTGCGCCGCTGCGAGATCATCATCACCGCCCAGGGCGGCGATTACACCAACGAGGTCTACCCCAAGCTGCGCGCCGCGGGCTGGAACGGCCACTGGATCGACGCCGCCTCGGCGCTGCGCATGGAGAAGGACGCGGTCATCATCCTGGACCCGGTCAACATGCCGGTGATCAAGAACGCCCTGGCCCGGGGCGGCCGGGAATGGATCGGCGGCAACTGCACCGTCAGCTGCATGCTGATGGGCGTGGGGGCGCTCTACAAGGCCGGTCTGGTCGAGTGGATGAGCACCCAGACCTACCAGGCTGCCTCCGGTGGTGGTGCCCAGCACATGCGCGAGCTGCTGACGCAGTACGGCACGCTGAATGCCGAAGTGAAGGCCCTGCTGGACGACCCGAAGAGCGCCATCCTGGAAATCGACCGCAAGGTGATCGCCAAGCAACGCAGCCTCAGCGCCACCGAGACCGCCAACTTCGGCGTCCCGCTGGGCGGCAGCCTCATTCCCTGGATCGACAAGGACCTGGGCAACGGCATGTCCAAGGAAGAGTGGAAAGGCATGGCCGAGACCAACAAGATCCTGGGTCTGGGCGAGCAGTTCGGCTCAAGCCCGATTCCGGTGGACGGTTTCTGCGTGCGCATCGGTGCCATGCGCTGCCACAGCCAGGCGCTGACCTTCAAGCTGAAGAAGGACGTGCCGGTGGCCGACATCGAGGCCATGATCGCCGCCGACAACCCCTGGGCCAAGGTCGTGCCCAACACGCGTGAAGCCACCATCAAGGACCTGACCCCGGTGGCCGTGACCGGCACCATGACCATTCCGGTCGGCCGCATCCGCAAGCTGGCCATGGGCCCGGAGTACGTGGGTGCCTTCACCATCGGTGACCAGCTGCTGTGGGGCGCGGCCGAGCCGCTGCGGCGCATGCTGCGCATCCTGCTCGACGCCTGAGAACCCGCCCCACCGGCACGGCCGCCCAGGCGGACCGTGCCATTTTTCACACCGGCCAGCCCCATGCGCTCGTTGCGTGCTGACAACGAGAAACCCGGCCGGACCGCGACAGACGGCGAGCTTTGAAACTCAAGCGGATTCTCAGCTTGTCACTGTAATGCGTTGATGCTATGGTCATTTCTCG
>CALMYH010000048.1 GCA_937873395.1 uncultured Burkholderiales bacterium | reverse complement strand
GCAACCCGATCGAACAAGGCAACCGAGACAAGCATGACCTCCTCCATCACCTCCTCCATCACCTCCTTCAGCTACCACAACCCCACGGCGATCGAATTCGGCTGGGGTGCGCTGGCGCGCCTGCCCGAGCTCGTGAAGAGCGTCGGCGGCCGGCGGGTCCTGGTGGTCGGCGATCCCGGCGTCGCCAAGGCCGGCCTGGTCGAACGGGTGGTCTCCGCGCTCGGTGGCGCGTTCCCCGTCACCATCTTCACCGACGTCGAGAGCGACCCGGACGCCCGCTCCGTGGATGCCGGCGTGCAGCTCGCCCGGTCGAAGGAGTGCGACGTCATCGTCGGCATCGGCGGCGGCAGCGCGATGGACGTGGCGAAGGTGATCGGCGTGATGCTGACCAACCCCGGCAACATCCGCGACTACAACGGCATGGGCAAGATCGGTCAGCCCGGCGCCCCCGTGATCGCCATCCCCACGACCTCCGGCACCGGCAGCGAGCTGACGATCTGGTCCGTGCTGTCGGACAAGGAGAAGAAGACCAAGTTCGGCGTCGGCAGCGTCCTGAACTGCGCCCGCATCGCCCTGCTCGATCCCGAGCTGACCATGTCCCTGCCGCCGGCCATCACGGCCGCCACCGGCATCGACGCGCTGACGCACGCGCTGGAGTCGTACGTGAACACGGCCACCCAGCCGATCTCCGAGGCGATGTCCGAGCAGTCCATGGCCCTGATCGCGCGCAGCCTGCGCCTGGCGGTCGCCCAGCCGGGCAACAAGGAAGCCCGCGCCGACATGCTGCTGGCCAGCACCATCGCGGCGATGGCGTTCAACAGCACCCGCCTGGGCCTGGCGCACGCCTTTGCCATGCCGCTCGGCTCGCGCTTCCACATCCCGCACGGCCTGGCGAACGCGATCATGCTGCCGGCGGTGATGCGCTTCAACCTCCCGGGCAACCTGGCGAAGTTCGCACGCATCGCGCAGATCTTCGGCGAGCGCACCGACGGCCTCAGCCTGCGCGAGGCGGCGGAGCGTTCGGTGATCGCGATCGAGCAGCTGCAGGCCGACATCGGCATCACCGCGAAGCTGGGCGACTTCCACATGACGGAGGCCGACCTGCACGACGTGGCCGCCGAAGCCATGCTGTCCGGCAACGTCGCGGTGAATCCGCGCAAGCCGACGCTCGAAGACATGAAGGCGCTGCTGCGCGCCAAGCTGTAAACACGACACCACCAAGAGAGACAGACCCATGGACATGCAGACCTGGCTCGGCCAGAACATCGGCGGCCGCTACGGCAACTACATCGACGGGGAGTGGGAGCAGGCCGGCCCCGACGCCGTGGCCATCACGAACCCCGCGCGGCGCGACCAGGTCCTCGGCCACTTCGCCGAAGGCACCGCGGAAGACGCGGATCGCGCCGTCAGCTCCTCGCATCGCGCCTGGAAGGCGTGGCGCGAGGTGCCCGGCCCGGAGCGCGGCGCCATCCTATTCCGCGCGGCCGAACTGATCGAAAAGCGGGCCGAGGAATTCGCCTTCCTAGTTTCGGCCGAACAAGGCAAGATCCTGGCCGAATCGCGCGGCGAGGTCGGCCGGGCGGTGAAGGAACTGCGCTTTGCCGCCGGCGAGGCCAGCCGCATGGAAGGCTGGACGCTGCCCAGCGAGAAGCGCAACGGCCTGGCGATGACCTTCCGCGAGCCGGTCGGCGTGATCGCCTCGATCGCGCCGTGGAACTTCCCGGTCCTGACGCCGGTGCGCAAGATCGGTCCGGCGCTCGCCTACGGTTGCACCACGGTGATGAAGCCTTCCAACTTCACGCCCTGGTGCTCGGTGAAGCTGGTGGAACTGTTCAAGGAAGCCGGCGTGCCCAAGGGCGTGATCAATCTGGTGCTCGGTTCCGGCCGCGGCGTCGGTGAGGCGCTGGTCAAGCATCAGCTGGTGCGCGCCATCAGCTTCACCGGCTCCACTAAGACCGGCGGCGACATCAACGCGCAAGCCGGCCGGCGCATGGTGCGCACACAGCTCGAGATGGGCGGCAAGAACCCGGCGGTCGTCCTGAGCTACACCGACGCGGCGAACATCGCGAAGCAGATCGCTCAGGCCGCCTTCACCACCACCGGTCAGCGCTGCACCGCAGTCAGCCGCGTGATCGTGCTGCAATCCCTGGCGGCTGAACTGAGTGAGGCGCTCGTCGGTGAACTCGCGGCGATCAAGGTCGGGCCGGCGTGGGACCCCACCAGCAAGATGGGCCCGCTGGTCACTGACCAGCATCGCGCCTCGGTGCTGCGCAATCTGGCCATGGGCCTCGACCAGGGCGCGCGCATCCGCTTCGGCGGCCGCGTGCTGGAAGACGGCGAGCTGGCCCGCGGTAACTTCCTGGAACCCGCGCTGATCGAGAACGTGTCGCCAGAGAACGTGCTGGCGAAGCAGGAGGTGTTCGGACCCGTGCTGTCGCTGATCGCCGTACGCGACGCGAACCAGGCCATCGAGGTGGCGAACTCGGTCGAATACGGCCTCGCCGCCTCCGTCTTCACCCGCGACGTCGACGAGGCGCTGCGCTTCGTGCGCGAGAGCGAGAGCGGCATGGTGCACGTGAACCACGGGACGAACAGCGACGCCCACATGCCCTTCGGCGGCGTGAAGGGGTCCGGCCTGGGCGCCTACTCAATCGGCCACAGCAACCTGGAGTTCTTCACCAACGTGAAGGCCGCCTACTTCCAGGGCTGAGCCCGCGCAATGCCAGCCGGGGCAGCGGCTGGGGGACGTCGGTGGAAAGCCGGTGTCCCGGACCCGCAAGGGCTGCCAGGTGCATTCCTCCCGTGATAGCCAACACTTACGACATGGAGACAAAACAGATGAACGCCAATTCCCAGCTGCGCCCCAACCGCCGCCAGATGCTCACCGTCCTAGGCGCCGCCAGCCTCGCTGGCGCTCCGATGGTGGCCTCGGCCCAGACCAAGCCGATCACCATCCGCTTCAACCACACCGACGGCATCGGCGGCGAGGCCTTCCACTTCGCCGAGAAGCTGAAGTCCCTGCTGGCCGAGCGCACCAGCGGCCGCATGGTCGTGCAGAACTTCCACTCCGGCCAGCTCGGCGCGGAGAAGGACATGTACGACTCGATGCAGATCGGCTCCATCGAGATGGGTCGCAGCGGTTCGCTGATCATCAGCGTGGCCGCGCCGCAGTTCGGCGCGCTGGAGCTGCCCTACGTGTTCCGCAGCCAGCAGCACCTGCGCAACGTGCTGGCCGGCCCGATCGGCCAGGCGATGCACCAGGACTTCCTGGCCAAGAAGGGCGTGCGCGTGCTGGGCATCGTGAACCGCGGCGCCCGCCAGCTCACCACCAAGAACCGCGCGGTGCGCACGCCCGCCGACCTGGCCGGCCTCAAGCTGCGCGTGCCGGAGATCCCGGTGTACGTCGCCGCCTGGCGCGCGCTGGGCGCCAGCCCCACCCCCATGGCCTTTCCCGAGGTGTTCACCGCGCTGCAGCAGGGCACCATCGATGGCCAGGAGAACCCGCTGGGCACCATCAACGGCAACAGCTTCCACGACGTGCAGAAGTACCTGGTGCTGACCTCGCACGTGCGCGGCAACGGCTGGATGGTCGCCAGCGAGCGCTTCTGGCAATCCCTTGCCGAAGCGGACCGCAAGTTGTTGCAGCAGGCCGTGAACGACTCGGTGGAGTACGCCGACGAGCAGATCGCCAAGCAGGAAGGCGAACTGCGCAAGACGCTGCAGGACAAGGGCATGACGGTCATCGAGCCGGACCTCAAGGCCTTCGCCAGCGTGGTGCTGAAGGAGGTCCCGCCGAGGTTCGCCGACAGGTGGAAGCCGGGCCTGCTGGACGAGATCCTGAAGACTGCCGGCTGATCCCTACCCGCATCCGTTGACGGCGAGGCCGGCGGTGCACTTCCGCCCTCGGCCGCCCGTCAGCGTGCTCGCACGGTCAACTCAATCTCGTCACGAGGTCCAAATCATGCATGTCGAGGAATCTTCCAAGCCGCCGTTGGGTGGCAAGGCCGCAACCGGCGGCCCTCCTTTGAAAGCGGTGCGCCTTCTCTGGCGCTGGGGAACCGAAACGGCCGTCGTCCTCCTGACCGCCGTCATGGTCGGCACCATCATGCTGCAGGTGTTCTTCCGCTTCGTGCTGGGCGACCCGCTCTCCTGGAGTGAGGAGCTGGCGCGCTATGCATTCGTGTGGATCACGTTCCTCGGCGCGGCCGTGGCCTACCGCCATGGCGGGCACATCGTCGTGGAGACGGTGGTCGTGCTGCTCCCGCGCAGGCTGCAGGCGATCCTCGCCTGGCTCGTGGACGCGCTGATGGTCCTCGCCCTGGTGGTGCTGCTCGTGCAGGGCCTGAACATCGTCGAAGTGAACTCCAACGTCGAGTCGACCATGCTGGAGATCCCGATGTCGTGGGTGTACGCCTCGGTCCCGGTGAGCGCGGCGATCATGCTGGCCTACCAGGTCGAACGCACGCTGCTGCGCGCGCAAGGCAGGCTGGCGCTGGCCCGCAAGCCCGGCGAAGGGAGCGTGGCATGACCTACCTGCTGCTCGGGAGCACCCTGCTCCTGTTCGCCATCGGCATGCCGGTCGCGTTCGCGATGGTGGTGAGCGCCGGGGCCGCCTTGCTGTCGCTGGGCAACGTGCCGCTGATGGTGCTGCCGCAGCGCATCGTGACGGGCGCCGACAGCTTCCCGCTGATGGCGATCCCGCTGTTCCTGCTGGCCGGCAACCTGATGATCGGCGGCGGCCTCACCGACAAGCTGAGCCGGTTCGCCACCGCCATGGTGGGCCACTTCCGCGGCGGCCTGGCGCAAGTGAACGTCGTCAACAGCATGGTGATGGGGGGCATGTCCGGCTCCGCCATCGCCGACGCGGTGTCCGACTGCAAGATCCTGGTGCCGGTGATGGTGAAGTCCGGCTACAGCGCCCGCTTCGCCGCGGCACTGAGCGGGGCCACGGCGGTGATCGCCCCGATCATCCCGCCCAGCATCCCCTTCATCATCTACGGCTCCATCGCGGGCGTCTCGATCGGGCAGCTGTTCCTGGCCGGTGCGATCCCCGGCATCCTGATGGGCGTCTACCTGATGGTGGCGGTCAACGTGATCGCGCGGCGGCGCAACTTCCCCCGCGGCGAGCGCCCCACCCTGCGCGGCATCGTCCACGCGCTGCGCGTCTCCGGCCCGCCGCTGATGCTGCCGGTGATCATCCTCGGCGGCATCCTGGCCGGCGTGTTCACGCCCACCGAGTCCGGGGCCGTGGCGGTGGTCTACGCGCTGGTGCTGACGATGGTGTTCTACCGCTCGCTGGGCGCCGCGGACATCCCGAAGATCCTGCTGGAGACCGGCGTGCAGGCGGGCGTGATCATGCTCGTGATCGCTGCCGCCTCCCCGTTCAGCTGGCTGCTGGCCCGCGAACAGGTGGGCCAGGCGGTGGTGCAGCTGCTCGCCCACATCGGCGACAACAAGATCCTGTTCCTGCTGGTGCTGAACGTGGTGCTGCTCGTGCTCGGCATGTTCCTGGACGCCACCGCGACCCTGATCATCGTGGTGCCGGTGCTGGTGCCGGTGTTCGCCGCGCTCGGCCTCGACCCCGTCCACATGGGGGTGATGGTGGTCATGAACCTGATGATCGGAATGGTGACCCCACCGTTCGGACTGGTCATGTACGTGGTGTGCGACATCCTGAAGGTGAAGATCACCGACTTCACCCGCGAGCTGTGGCCGTTCCTGCTGGCGCTGGTGGCGATCCTGCTGACCATCACCTACGTGCCGGAACTGGTGCTGTTCCTGCCGAACCTGGCAATGCGCTGACGCCGGCATCGGCCGGCCGCTGCCGGCCCGTGCCCCTCACGCCCACGATACCGCAGCGGCATCGAACGGGCCCGCATTATGTATTGGACGAGTGGCCGGGCCGCCGCGACACTGCGAAGGCCCGGTCAAGGGGGCGCCGCGCCCGGCTCCCCAGACGAACACGAACGAAAATGCAGATCGATCCCTTATCCGACGGTGCCGCGACCGCGCAGCCAAGACCGATGTCCGACGAGCGTCCTTCCCCGCAGGCCGGCGAGTTGCCGGCGCGGCTGGGGCACATCCTGTGTCTCGACGACTTCGAACGGGCGGCCAGCCGCCACCTGCCGAAGCCGGTGTTCGCCTACATCTCGGGCGCGGTGGAGCGCAACTACAGCCTGCGCGCCAACGCGGCGGCCTTCGACCGCTACGAATTCGTGCCGCGCATGCTGGTGGGCACCTCCGCGCGCAGCACGGCGACCACGCTGTTCGGCAAGCGCTGGTCGGCGCCCTTCGGGATGGCCCCCATGGGCATCTGCGCCCTGTCGGCCTACCGCGGCGACCTGGTGCTGACACAGGCGGCGGCGCGCGAGAACGTTCCGATGATCATGAGCGGCTCCTCGCTGATCCGGCTGGAGGAGGTCGTGCAGGCCAACCCGGACGCCTGGTTCCAGGCCTACCTGCCCGGCGACGAGCCGAGCATGATCGCGCTGGTGGAGCGCGTGAAGGCTGCGGGCTACCGCACGCTGGTGGTGACGGTGGATGCCAACATCGCCTCCAACCGCGAGAACAACATCCGCGCCGGCTTCTCCACGCCGCTGCGCCCCAGCCTCTCGCTGGCCTGGGAAGGCATCACCCACCCGCGCTGGCTGTTCGGCACCTTCCTGAAGACGATCGCCCGGCACGGCCTGCCGCACTTCGAGAACAACTACGCGCGGCGTGGCGCCCCCATCCTGTCGCAGAACGTGCTGCGTGATTTCTCCGACCGCGGCCACATGAACTGGAACCACTTCCGGATGATCCGACGCCTGTGGCCCGGCCACCTGGTGATCAAGGGCATCCTGGACGTACGCGATGCCCGCCTCGCGGTGGACAGCGGCGCCGACGGCATCATCGTGTCGAACCACGGCGGCCGGCAGCTCGATGGCACGGTGCCGCCGCTGCGCGTGCTGCCCGGCATCGTGCAGGCCTGCCCCGAGGTGCCGGTCATGATCGACAGCGGCTTCCGCCGCGGCACCGACGTGCTCAAGGCAGTGGCGCTCGGCGCGAAGTTCGTGTTCGTCGGCCGCCCGTTCAACTACGCGGCGAGCGTGGCCGGCGAGGACGGCGTGCGCAAGGCGATCGGCCTGCTGCGCGAGGAGGTCTCGCGCAACATGGCGATGCTGGGCGTGAACGGCCTGTCCGAACTGGACGCGAGCTACCTGCTGCCAGCGCACCCCGTCTCCTGAACCCGTCCCCCGGGACAGTACATTCCCTCCAGAACCAAAGGAACCCACGACATGGTCGGACTCCAGATCCTCCAGCGCCGCCGCAAGGTCGCCGAGCGCTACGTCCAGGCCTTCGCCGACATCCCGGTGGCGAACGTCAGCGACTGCATGACCCGCATGACCGCGGGCGGGCCCCGCCTGCGCCCCATGCACAAGGGCGGCCGCCTCGGCGGCCCGGCCCTCACCGTGAAGTGCCGGCCCGGCGACAACCTGATGATCCACAAGGCGCTGGACATGGCGGAGCCGGGCGACATCATCGTGGTGGATGCCGGCGGCGACCTCACCAACTCGCTGTTCGGCGAACTGATGATGTCGTACGCGATGCAGCGCAAGCTCGGTGGCGTGGTCCTGAACGGCGCGGTGCGCGACGCCGACATCATCGCCGCGGGCAGCTTCCCGATCTACGCGGCGGGCGTCACGCACCGCGGCCCGTACAAGGACGGCCCGGGCGAGATCAACGTGCCGATCGCGCTCGACGGCATGGTGATCCAGCCCGGTGACCTCGTCATCGGCGACGCCGACGGCCTGCTGTGCGTGCCGCACGACGACGTCGAACAGGTGCTGGCCGCCTGCCGCGAGAAGGTCGCGCTGGAGCAGAAGACCATTACCGACATCCGCGCCGGCAAGCACGACACCTCCTGGGTCGACGCCCGCCTGAAGGCGATCGGCTGCGACCCGACACCGCGTTGATGCCGATGACCCAAGCGAAACGCGTGGTCCGTTCGGACCTCTGGCTCAACCCGGTGTTCGATGCGCGGCTGGCGCAGGAACAGGACATCTCGCTCGGCGTGTTCCCAGTGCGCGGCAACCCCGCGGCCGCGTGGGACATGCTCGCCGGCGCGCACGTGTACCACGTGTCGGCGGCGAAGGACGAACTGCCGCAGGAATGGTTCGCCACCGGCGAGCTGATCGCGCGCTGCCCGCGCCTGTTCTGCGTGTCCTCCAGCGGCGCCGGGTACGACACGGTGGACGTGCCAGCGTGACGCGCAGGAGCGGGGATTGAGCCACAACCACCAGCCACTGATCGAGGACATCCGTCTCCTCGGCCGCATCCTCGGCGATGTGATCCGCGAGCAGGAAGGCACTGCAACCTTCGAACTGGTGGAGAAGATCCGCACCCTCTCGGTCGCCTTCCGCCGCGACGAGAACCCATCGGCAGACCGCGCGCTCAAGCAACTGCTCGAGGACCTCACGGCCGCCGAGACGGTGCGCGTGATCCGCGCCTTCACCTACTTCAGCCACCTGGTCAACCTGGCCGAGGACCGCCACCAGATCCGCCGCCGCACCGCGGCCGAGCGCGCGGGCGAGGCCATCGAGGGCGGCCTGAAGATGGCGCTGGCGCGCATCCGCCAGGCCGGCATCAGCGACGTGCAGGTGGTGCAGACGCTGGCACACAGCTACCTGTCGCCGGTGCTCACCGCGCATCCGACCGAGGTACAGCGCAAGAGCATCCTCGACGCCGAGCGCGGTATCGCGCAGTTGCTGGCAGCACGCGACGACATCCGCCAGCGCCAGCAGCCATGCGCCGAAGCCATGGATGCTCTCACGCCGCGCGAGCTGGCCGAGAACGAGGCGCAGATCCGCGTGAGGATCACGCAGCTGTGGCAGACACGGCTGGTGCGCTTCACCAGGCTGACGGTGGCCGACGAGATCGAAAACGCGCTGTCCTACTACGAGGCGACCTTCCTGCGCATGATCCCGCACGTGTACGCCGAGCTGGAGACGGCGCTGGGTCGCGAGGACATCGCGCCCTTCTTCCGCATGGGGCAGTGGATCGGCGGCGACCGCGACGGCAACCCCAACGTGACCGCCGAGACGCTGGATCATGCCCTGCGCCGCCAGTGCGAGTTGGCGCTGCGCCACTACCTCTCCGAGATCCACGACCTGGGCGGCGAGCTGTCGTTGTCGGCCGCGCTGGTGGAGGTGACGCCCGAAATGCAGGCGCTGGCCGAGGCCTCGCCGGACCCGAGCGAGCACCGCCGCGACGAACCTTATCGGCGCGCGCTGATCGGCGTCTACGCCCGTCTGGCGGCCACGCTTCACGCGTTGACCGGCGCCACGGCTGTGCGTGCCGCCGTGGCCCCCCAGCATCCGTATTCCGATGCGGAAAGCCTCCTAACGGATTTGCGCACCGTCGAGGAATCGTTGCGCGAGAAGCATGGAGCTGCCCTGGCCGAGCCGCGCCTGAAGCCACTGATCCGCGCGGTGGAGGTATTCGGCTTCCACCTCGCCACGGTGGACCTGCGGCAAAGCTCTGACAAGCATGAGGCGGTGGTGGCCGACCTGCTGAAGGTGGCGCGCATCGAGCCCAACTACGCCGCGCTGGCCGAAGACGCCAAGCAGGCCCTGCTGCTGCGCCTGCTGGACGACGCCCGCCCGCTGCGCGTGCCCGACGCGGCCTACGCGCCGCTCACCGTGAGCGAGCTGGCCATCTTCGCGCAGGCCCGCACGGTGCGTGCGCGCTACGGCTGCGCCGCCATCCGCCACTACATCATCAGCCACACCGAGACGGTGAGCGACCTGCTGGAGGCGCTGCTGCTGCAGAAGGAAGTGGGGCTGATGCGCGGAACGCTGAACGAGGACGCCGTGTGCGACCTGATCGTCGTGCCCCTGTTCGAGACCATCGAGGACCTGCGCAACGCCGCGCCCATCGTGCGCGACTTCTACGGCCTGCCGGGCGTGCACGCGATGGTGACGCGCTCCGGCGCCGAGCAAGACGTGATGCTCGGCTACAGCGACAGCAACAAGGACGGCGGCATCTTCACCAGCAACTGGGAGTTGTACCGCGCCGGCAACGCGCTGGTGAAGCTGTTCGACGAGCTCAACGAGGGCGAAGCGCAGCCGATCCGCCTGCGCATGTTCCACGGACGCGGCGGCACCGTGGGCCGCGGCGGCGGCCCCAGCTACCAGGCCATCCTGGCGCAGCCGCCGGGCACGGTGCGCGGGCAGTTGCGCCTGACGGAACAGGGCGAGGTGATCGGCTCGAAGTACGCCAACCGCGAGATCGGCCGACGCAACCTGGAAACGCTGGTGGCCGCCACGTTGGAGGCCACCTTCCTGACGCCGAACAAGGCGGCGCCGGCCGCTTTCATGGATGCGGCCGAGACGATCTCGCGCGCCAGCATGGCCGCGTACCGCGCGCTGGTGTACGAGACGCCGGGCTTCGTCGACTACTTCTTCGGCGCCACACCCATCCGCGAGATCGCTGAGCTGAACATCGGCTCGCGCCCGGCCTCGCGCAACCCCAAGCACAACATCGAGGACCTGCGCGCCGTGCCCTGGAGCTTCAGCTGGGGCCAGTGCCGGCTGGCCATCAACGGCTGGTACGGCTTTGGCAGCGCGGTGGCGGGCTTCATCGAGGGTGCGCCCGATGCCAAGGGCCGGGCGGAGCGCGAGGCGCTGCTGCAGCGCATGTACGCGCAGTGGCCCTTCTTCCGCACGCTGCTGTCGAACATGGACATGGTGCTGGCCAAGAGCGACCTGCAGTTGGCGCGACGCTATGCCGGATTGGTTGGCAAACCGGCCCTGCGGGAAACAGTGTTCTCAATGATCGAAGCGGAGTGGCGCCTGACCTCCGACACGCTCACGCAGATCACGGGCGCGCATCGAAGGATCCAGGACAACCCGGAGCTCCAGTTGTCCATGCAGTACCGGTTCCCCTACATCGATCCGCTGAACTTGCTCCAAGTGGAGCTCCTCAGGCGATTCAGGAACAGCGATCAGGGGGATCAGGTGCAGCGCGGGATCCACATCTCCATCAACGGCGTAGCGGCCGGCCTGCGCAATACCGGTTGACGAGGCCATCATGAACAGTCGAACTTCCTGTGATCTCGAGCCCCGCGGCTTCCTGGAGCACCTGTACCGCACGGCGGTGCGTCATGCCCTGCCGACGGCACGCATGGGCGCCTTTCTGCCACCGCCGCCCAGTGGCCGCACGCTGGTATTAGGCGCCGGCAAGGCCGCCGGCTCAATGGCGCATGCGCTGGAGGCGCTGTGGCCGAAGGATGCGCCACTCTCCGGCCTGGTCGTCACCCGTTACCACCACATCCCGCCGCGGCCCGAGGGTCTTGCGCAGCGCATCGAGATCGTCGAGGCGGCCCACCCCGTGCCCGACGAGGCCGGCCTGAAGGCGGCTGAGCGCATGCTGGCGCTGACCGCCGGCCTCACGCCCGACGACCTGGTGCTGTGCCTCATCTCGGGCGGCGGCTCCTCGCTGCTCACCCTGCCGGCCGAGGGCTTGACGCTGGCCGACAAGCAGCGCATAAACCGACAACTGCTCGAATCCGGCGCCCACATCGGCGAGATGAACTGCGTGCGCAAGCACCTCTCGCGCATCAAGGGCGGCCGGCTGGCGGCAGCCTGCGGGCCGGCGCAGGTGGTCACGCTCACCATCAGCGACGTGCCGGGCGACGACCCGGCCGTCATCGCCAGCGGGCCGACGGTGCCAGACGCCACCACCTGTGCCGACGCGCTGGCCATCCTCGACCGCTACGGCATCGAGGTGCCCGCCGCGGTGCGCGCGCGGCTCGAAAGCGGCGAACTGGAAACGCCCAAGCCGGGCGATGCCGTCTTCGTCGACCATGCCACGCACCTGATCGCCACGCCGCAGCAGTCGCTGGAGGCGGCGGCCGAGGCGGCGCGCGCCGCAGGTGTCGAGGCGCATATCCTCTCAGACGAGATTGAGGGTGAATCGCGTGAGGTCGGAAAGGTACACGGCGCCTTGGCACGCGCCGTTGCCAAACGTGGCCAGCCATTTTCACTGCCATGTGTGATCCTCTCCGGTGGTGAAACTACTGTTACCGTCCGCAAGTTGTCGTCGGCCGTACCAAGAGGTCGTGGTGGTCGCGCAGGTGAGTTTTGTCTGGGCCTGGCCGGAGCGCTGATGGGAAACCCCCGCGTGTGGGCCTTGGCTGCAGACACCGATGGTATCGACGGCGTTGAAGAGAACGCCGGTGCTTTCGTCACCCCCGATACGCTAGTGCGGGGTCAAGCCTTAGGCCTTAAGTTGGAAGAATTTCTCGAACGCAACGACGCCTACGGTTACTTTAGCGCATTAGGAGATCTATTGGTCACAGGTCCGACACACACTAATGTCAACGATTTCAGAGCCATATTGGTGCTTTAAGGCGAATTTGCTCTGATGGCATCTCGATCGCGGGTTTGCCGCGGCGCAAATTGTTTTGTGAGCGCCCAGTCATCCCATCTTGATGCCCCCGGAGTTTGATCAGACGATGGTGTCCACCTAATGTTGGTGGACACCTATGCATCCCAAACCTCCCATCCGTCGTACCCACTCTCCAGAATTCAAGGCCAGCGTATTGGCAGCTTGTCGCCAACCCGGCGCATCGATTGCCGCCGTTGCACTGGCCCATGGCCTCAACGCCAACGTCGTGCACAAGTGGCTCGCCGGCATTGGCATGAAACGCTGCGCTCGGCACTTGCCGGTCGCGGCACCATCGCCAATTGCCTCGACGTCCCCCCGGATTCAGTAGCACTGGGCTTTGGAGTCCGGGGGTTAATTTAACTGGTTTTGCATGAGCCTTTGGGCATAAGCCACCGGTGTCAGTCCACCCAAGGATTTCTTGGGTCGCTCCTCGTTGTATTCCCGGCGCCAGGCTTCGACGATTACCCGGGCATGCGCCATGCTGGTGAACCAGTGCTCATTCAGACATTCGTCCCTGAAGCGTCCATTGAATGATTCGATGTAGGCGTTCTGGTTGGGTTTGCCTGGTTCGATCAGGAACAGCTGCACCCCCTTGGCGTGAGCCCAGTTGAGCATGGCCCGACCGCAGAACTCCTTGCCGTTGTCGGTCCTGATTGCCTTGGGCAGGCCCCGGGTGGTGGCCAGTTGGTCCAGGATGCGCACCAGCTGGTTGCCGCCCATTGCACGCTCGGGCACGATGGCCACCGCTTCGTGGGTCGCGTCATCGACCACCGTCAGGTTCTTGATGCTGCGTCCTTCGGCCGTGCGGTCGAAGACAAAGTCCATCGACCACACCTGGTTGGCCGCCATAGGACGCTCCAGAGGGTGACGTTCGGCCAGCGGGATCTTCTTGCGCTTGC
This sequence comes from uncultured Burkholderiales bacterium, assembly GCA_937873395.1. Lineage (GTDB taxonomy): Bacteria > Pseudomonadota > Gammaproteobacteria > Burkholderiales > Burkholderiaceae_C > Hydrogenophaga. The sequence goes on along the minus strand of CALMYH010000048.1, from coordinate 6,133 downwards.
GCTTTCTGACCTGCAGCCCTGCCTGGGCATACAGACGGTCAACGCGCTTGTGGTTGACGATCTCACCGGCCTGGCGCAACTTCAGATAAATCATGCCAGCGCCATAGCGGCGATAGCGCTGGGCCAGGGCGATGATCTTGTCCTTCAAGGCCTTGTTGCGGTCCGTGGCAGGCTGGTAACGGTAGGCGCTGGCGCTCATGCCGATGATGCGCAGTGAACGGCGTTCGCTCAGTCCACAGACCACCATGTGGCGCACCAGCTCACGCCGTGCGGGTGCGCTCACCACTTTTTTCTCAAGGCTTCTTTCGTCACCTCGTTCTCAAGCATCGACTCGGCCAGTAGCCGTTTGAGGCGAGCGTTCTCCAGTTCAAGCTCCTTGAGCCTCTTGGCATCCGAGACGCTCATGCCGCCGAACTTGTTGCGCCAGAGGTAGTAGCTGGCCTCCGAGAAGCCGTGGCGGCGGCATAGATCGGCCACCGGCAAGCCCGACTCGGCTTCGCGCAGAAAGCCAATGATCTGTTCTTCCGTAAATCTCTTCTTCACGTCCAATCTCCTGTTACATGGGATTGGACTCCAGAGTCAGTTGCTACTCAAATCCGGGGGGACGTCGATGGATATTTAATACTCACTTTTTGTCTCCGAATTTTTGAAATTACATGTCTCAGACGCCGACTAGGTTTCGAGGTTCTCCACGAACAAATGATTCAATGTTCTCTATCAGCTGATCTGCCAGACCTTGAATAGCCTCATCACTTGCCCACGCCACATGTGGTGTCAAGATGAAATTTGGTCTGTTTACAAGACTCATAAAGGGATGATTTTTTGGTGGCGGCTCAACCGAGACGACATCAAATGCCGCACCTCCGATATGACCTGCATCTAATGCTGGGCCAACGGCAGACTCATCAACCAATCCACCTCTTGCTGTATTGATCAACAACGGCTTGCGCTTCATCATCGCAAACTCTGTTGATCCGATCATGTTGTGTGTTTCTTTTGTTAATGGACAATGCAGCGTCAAGATATCAGCGCTGCGAAGCGTTTCTTCAAAGGGGGTGTAAAGGACGCCCTGATTCGACGATCCTTTGTACCCAGCGAAGATGACTCGCATACCTAGAGCGCGACCCATTTGAGCTACAGCCTGACCAAGAACTCCATCACCGATCACGCCAAGAGTAGAACCTGCCAGGTCTTTAATTGGAAAATCAAAGAAACAAAATTGACCTGAGTCCTGCCAGCGACCAGAGCGAACCGCTTCTTGATATGCGCAGATGCTCCTTCTTAGAGAGAAGATCAGTGCAAACGTATGCTCAGGAACCGTATTAACAGCATAGTTTCGAATGTTGCTCACCGAAACTCCATGCTCATGACATGCACCAACATCTACGTTATCAAAACCTGTTGCTGCTACCGCTACTAACTTTAATTTTTTAGCGCTTGCGATTGCATCGCGTGTCAGTTTTACCTTGTTTACAACAACTATGTCTGCATCAGCAATGCGCTCCTTGACCTCTTGAGGTGAAGATTGCTCATATGTTTCAAGCTGATGCGTAAATTTTGGCGGTCTTAAAACTGTTTGCGGTGAAAGAGTATTGCGGTCTAGAAAAACGATTTTCATGAAGGCACCTTGCAACCAAGTCTCTTTAGAGTTGCATCAATCCAAGTGGTGTCGAGGCATCCCTCCGCGATTTCACGCATCGTCACCTGCTCAGCTTCGGATTTTTTGCAAGTAGCTTCGTATACTTGTTCCACTTCACTATATGGAATGCACAAAACGCCATCGGCATCACCGACAACAAGGTCACCTGGCTCAACAATCATTCCATTGATTCCAATAGACACATTAATTTCACCCGGGCCATCTTTGTACGGTCCTCGGTGAGTGACACCTGCTGCATAGACCGGGAATGCTCCAGAACGAATAGCATCAACATCACGAATCGCACCATTGATCACAAATCCGGCAATACCTCGCTTTATTGCAGTAGCAACCATTAGCTCGCCGATCAATGCGTTTGTGACGTCACCACCTCCGTCAACGACTATTACATCGCCAGGCTTCGCCATCATCAGTGCTTTGTGGATCATGAGGTTGTCGCCAGGCCTACACTTGACTGTCAAAGCAGGTCCAGCCAAATTTGCTCCTGCACCATGAAATGGTCTGAGATTTGCCCCCCCAGCAGACATACGTGACATGCAGTCGCTGATGTTTGCTACTGGAAGAGTACGAAACTTTTCCACAACACTAGAGGTAACGCAATGTGTGCGCTCTTGAATTTGCAAGCCGATCATTTGTATAAGTCTTTCTTTGAAAATAATCAATCCAACGTAACGTTTGCTGTTTGGACCGCCTTTGGTTGTTGCGCACCAACAGGCATCGCAGCCGAGAGAAGCGCTGTCAATCCCAGCGCAAAAACATAACGTTTTTGAAAATTCATCAGAAGTCTCCTTAGTTTTGTTCTTTGCAGTATGAGATCATTCAGACTATAATAAAAGCGAATTTATTTCATGTTTTTTATTCGCTTTTTTCGATGAGACGTCTTTCCCTCAAGCAGCTAGAAGCCTTCTACTGGGCTGCTACCTGCGATAGTTTTGCTACAGCTGCAGACAAGCTACACATCTCTCAATCGTCACTATCAAAGCGAATCGTAGAGATGGAGAGCAGCCTGGGCCGCGCATTATTTGACCGTTCGGGCAGGCGCTCCACCCTCACAGCAGAGGGTAGAGCCCTGCACTCGCGGGCTCGCACATTACTGAATCAAGTGGATGAACTTGTAGCGTCAATAGGAGCAGACACGCTCATAGGCGGCCGTTGCCGACTCGGCGTAGGCGAAATCGCCGCATCTTCTTGGTTGCCCAAACTAGTTTCTCGGTTGGGTGAGCGGCACCCTCAATTGAAACTCGAGCCCTATGTGGACCTAGGTTTAGAACTTGAGACAAAACTCGTTAGCGGAAAACTTGATGCCGCGATGATCGCCTATCCTTCCACGCATCCTGACCTGGGATCAGTTTTACTTGCCGAAGTTGAGTACATTTGGGTAGCTCGCTCAGATAAAATCGATGGGGCCTGTAAGGTGGAAGACTTGGTAAAACATTTACCCGTCGTTACTATGTCGCGTCAAGCTGGTTCAACACGCATCCTGGATTCATGGCGTAACACATCACAGGTAATCATCCCCGACATAATTGAATCAAATAGTATGGTTACGCTGGCTGGTTTGATATCAGCTGGGGTTGCAATAGGTTACCTGCCACACGGCTGGCTTCAACCACTTTTACGTAACGGCACATTAAAAATCCTTCATAGCAACACACCGCTGACAAAATTGCAGTACAAGTTCTATTGGCGCTCTGACGACACTCGCCCTCTACTTGCAGGACTAAGAGAGGTTGCCTTGGAGATGGTTGACTATGACACGCCGCTATTGATGCTTTAAGATTTGCCGTTGGAGTTCACAAGAACTTCATCACTGATTTCAGCAACAGATGTGACTCCTAACATGGCCAAATTTCGTGACACTTCTTCGCGCAATAGTCTGATTCCTTTTCGTACACCACCCTCACCACCTACTGATGCAGCATAGTTAAAAGGGCGCCCAACAAAAACAAATTTGGCCCCCAAGGCTAGCGCTTTGATTACATCTGTACCTCGGCGAAAGCCGCTGTCCACCATCACGGGCACTTGCGGGCAGGCTTGCACAATCTCGGGCAGCACCCGAAGCGGGGACACCGTTCCATCGAGCTGACGCCCGCCATGGTTTGACACAATCAGGCCATCGGCCCCGCAATCCACAGCTTGCCGTGCATCGCGCACATCCAGGATACCTTTGAGCACCAAACGACCCGGCCACATGCGCCGGATCATGCGAATTTCTTCCCACCCAAGGTGTCCACGGTCAGAGAAATCACGCAAGACATTGGCCGAAAGAATCGGCGCACCACGTTTGGCAAAGTTGTTTTCAAAATGGGGCATGCCGTGACGCACAAGTGTACGAACAAATGTACCCAACAACCAACGAGGATGTGTGATACCTTGCCAAGCTAGGCTCACACTGGGCCTCAACGGCGTGGAGAAGCCAGCACGGATGTTGTTTTCACGGTTAGAGGCAATGGATGCATCCAGTGTCACCACCAAGGTCTGGTAGCCCGCAGATTTCACGCGTTCGATCAAAGCCACGATCTCAGTCCGCGCCCCGGGCAAGTAGGCCTGAAACCAGGCTCCCGGGTTGGCCTGCACCACATCCTCCATGCGAATGAGAGAAGAGCCACTCATGATCATTGGCACTTTTTCGCGTACAGCCGCTTGCGCCAAAACCATGTCACCCCGGTAAGCCGAGAGCGCGCAAATTCCCATGGGGGCAATGCCAAAGGGCGCTGACCAGGACTGGCCGAACAATTCGGTAGTGGTGGACCTTTTAGAGGTATCCACCAGCACGCGTGTCACGAACTCGTAACGGTCAAACGCCGATGCATTGGCCGAAAGCGTCTGATTGCGCTCCACCCCTCCTGAGACATAGGCGAAAACCGGCGCTGGCAAGTGCCGACGCGCCGCTGCCTCGAAATCGTCCAGGCACAAGATGTGGCCCAGACGGGCGGGCAAGTTCAGTTTGTCGTCACACACTTCAGATTACTTGTCTGTCCAGGGCATGACCTGCCACAGTTGCTGGAATTCAGCCTCATCTTCTTTCAATTCCGCTGCATAAGCGGCTGGTGCGAGGTAACGCAAGGGTGCGAAGTAATTGCTGGCCTCGGCCTGGAATTCCGGATCAGACACGGCTTTTTGCACCGCATTGACCAGTTGTTCACGAACTGCCGGTGGCAGGCCCTTAGGCGCGGCAATGCCACGCAGCGAGGCCATGATCACGTTGAAGCCCTGCTCCTTGAAGGTCGGCACATTGGCTGCAAAATTAGAGCGCTTGTCACTCATCTGACCAAGATGTCTCAGGGGCGTTCCGCCTTTTTGATATTGCAACGCCTCACCAATGTTCATGGCAGCCATGAAAATCTGTTTGGAAGCAATGGCGTTGTGGACCTCTGCGCCACCTTTGAAAGGCACATGGGTCAGCTTCACACCTGCAGCGCGTTCGAACATCAAGGCAGCCAGGTGGTCATCCGAACCAATGCCGGTGGTGCCATACGTCACTGCGCCGGGGTTGGCTTTGGCGTAAGCCGCCAGTTCGCCAAGACTCTTGATGGGCGTGTCAGCGTGCACCGAGAAGTTACCTGGATCGTCCACGACGTTGCCCAGCAAGTCGTAATTGCTCCAGTGGAAGCTCACCTTGCGCTCAATCGGGATGGTCAACACATTGGGCGTGTTGATAAACCCAATGGTGTATCCGTCGGGCTTTGCATTGACGAGTTCCCTGAAGCCGATGGCGCCACCTGCTCCAGGACGGTTCATCACCACAATGGAAGCGTTGTTGCCCATGTGTTTTTGCATGTACTGGGCCAGCAAGCGGGCAATGATGTCCGTGCCGCCGCCAGAGGCATAAGCGACCACCATCTTGATAGGTTGTTCGGGATAAGCGGCATGCGCCAGACCAGGAACGATGGCGGTGGCGCAGAGGGTCATGGCCGCCAGCGATCGGCGAAGCATTGTTGGAATACGGTTCATGGGCAATGTCTCCTTTTGGGTATAAAAAGTAGGGGCTCAGCTTAAGATGCGGGCACGGCGCTTCTCGAATGCCGGCCAGACTTCTGGGTTGATCAAGCGTGGGGGGCGTTCCCCGGCAAGAACATCCACGATCTGTTGCGCAGAGATAGCGCCCATATTTCGGCGCGCTTCATGAGTCACGCCGGCCACATGAAAGGTGGCGTAAACGTTATCCATAGACAAGAGCGGATGATCCAGCGGGGGCGGCTCCTGATCCCACACATGGTCGCTTTCCACGTCGGTGAAGGTGGTCACGGGCACGGAGCCGCCGAGGGCGGCGAGCACCCGTTCGACCAGGCCGGCCTTGGCGACGCCGGGATCGCCGACCACCAGGACCCGCCGGCCGCCGACGCTCTTCACGAGCTCGGGCAGGCGCGCCAGCGCACCCCAGCCGAATTCGATCGCCGTGGGGTTGTGGTAGCTGAAGGAGGTGATGGAGGAGGTCATGCTTGTCTCGGTTGCCTTGTTCGATCGGGTTGC
>CALMYH010000047.1 GCA_937873395.1 uncultured Burkholderiales bacterium | reverse complement strand
GAGGGCAGAAAAGGGTCGAACTGGCCGCCATAGGCACCGTGTCTGACCACCCCCTGGCACACGCAGAATGTGCGGGAACCCCGCGTGTCATGCGGGAAACACAAATGAAAACGCCCAACTGAGAACAGTTGGGCGCTGAATTTTGGTGGCCTGGGGCGGAATCGAACCACCGACACGCGGATTTTCAATCCGCTGCTCTACCAACTGAGCTACCGGGCCGTGAAAGCGAAATTATAGCAGCATCCAGAGCCGCTCCCCGACACCGTCACAGGCTGTGACCATTGCGCTTGCTGCGCGCCAGGTCCACGCCCAGCTGCTTGAGCTTGCGGTAGAGGTGGGTGCGTTCCAGACCGGTCTTCTCCGCCACCCGGGTCATGGAACCCGATTCCTTGGCCAGGTGGTACTCGAAGTAGGCCTTCTCGAACTCGTCGCGCGTCTCGCGCAGCGGACCGTCCAGGTTGAAGCTTTGTTCCGACTGGGGACCGATGTCCAGCACCGGCTCGGGCAAGGTGCCGCCTGTCATGGCCGCCTCGACGGTGAGATCCGGGCTCACAGGCACGCGTGTGGGCGTGAGCAGGGCGCCCGCCTTGGGCAGGGTCTTGTGGAGGCCATGGTCCACCGCCTTGAGCAGTTTCTGAAGCGTGATCGGCTTTTCCAGGAAGGCCGTGGCGCCGATGCGGGTCGCCTCGACCGCGGTGTCGATGGTGGCGTGCCCGCTCATCATGATGACCGGCATGGTCAGCAAGCCGGTGGTGGACCACTCCTTGAGCAGGCTGACGCCGTCGGTGTCAGGCATCCAGATGTCCAGCAGCACCAGGTCGGGCTGGAACTGCGAGCGCGCCGACCGCGCCTGGGCGGCGTTTTCGGCCAGTTCCACCGTGTGGCCCTCGTCGTTGAGGATCTCGAACAGCAGGTCGCGGATGCCCAGTTCGTCGTCTACCACCAGAATGCTTGCCATGGCCTTGCCTGTTCCCTCGGGTCTGTGTTGTCAATTCGCAACTGTGAATGATAACGACACTTGGGCCCCGGTCACTCTGCCGTCCATCAAGCGGTTGGTGATGTCGACACGCCCACCGTGTTCGTCCATGATTTTTTTGACCACCGCCAGCCCCAGACCGGTGCCCTTGGGCTTGCTGGTCACATAGGGTTCGAAGGCCCGCTTGAGAATGGCATCCGAAAACCCCGGACCCTGGTCGATCACGCTCAGGCGCACCCGTCGGCCGTTTTCGCTTGGCCGGGTCAGCAACAGCACCTCGGCGCCCGGAACGCCGGCCATGGCATCCTGGGCGTTCTGGATCAGGTTGTGCAGGATCTGCCGAACCTGCTGGGCATCGGCAAGCACCGGCGGACACTGGTCCGACAATTCGCAACGCACCGGCGTACTCGCGTTCTCGTACAAGCCGAGGATGTCCCGCAGCAAGGCGTTGAGATCCAGCGGCGCCAGCTGGGCAGCAGGCAGCCGGGCGTAGTCGCGGAACTCGTTGACCAGGCGCTTCATGGCCTCGACCTGGTCGACGATGGTGCGCACCGACTTGTCCAGCACGGCCTGCTCCGGACCGGACACCTTGCCCGCCAGCTTCATGGCCAGGCGCTCGGCCGAGAGCTGGATGGGAGTCAGCGGGTTCTTGATCTCGTGGGCGAGGCGCCGCGCCACCTCGCCCCAGGCCTGGGCACGCTGGGCCGACACCATGTCCGACACGTCGTCGAACACCAGCAGCCGCTCCCGCTTGGGCAGCAGGGCACCCCGCGCGATCAGGGTGATCCCCTGATCGAAGGGCCCCGAGCCCGCGTTGCCGTCCAGTTCGAAGGATTGCTGCCAGTAGCCTCCTTCCTGGGGGCCCTGGTCGGCCAGAAAGCGTTCGAACTGTTCCTGAATCCCCTGTCCGAAGGCTTCCAGGCCCGGCACCGCACTCAAAGGCTGCCCCAGATACCCGGCCAGCGGCCGGCGCAGAATGCGCGTGCTCCCCGGGTTGACGCTGACCATGCGGCCGTCCTCATCGAGCACCACCACGCCCGCCGTCAGGTTGTCCAGGATGGTCTGCAGGTTGTCGCGCGCCGCGTCCACTTCGGTCATGCTGCGCTGCACGGCCAGGCGCGCATCCGCCAGGTCCTGCGTCATGCGGGCAAAGGTGCGCGTGAGCGCGGCCAGCTCATCGCGTGAGGTCAGGGCCGGCTTGGGTGCGAGGTTGCCTGCGGCCACCTCGCGCATGCCCTCGGCCAGGACCAGCAGAGGCCGCACGAGCTGGTTGCCCAGCACCACTGCCAGCAGCACGGCGCCGAACACGGCCAGAAACAGGGCCAGCGTCAGGGTGCCGATGTACATGCGGCGCAAGCCCTCCCGGGCCAGCGCACGTTCCTGGTACTCGCGGTTGGCCACCTGCACCGCGAGGGCATCCTCGACCAGGGCCGCAGGCAGGGGCACGGAAACCTGCAGAAAACGGGGTTCGGCGCTCAAGCCCAGTCCCGGCGCACTGACCAGGGCCATGACCGTGACCCGAGACTGGCCGGTCGCGATCATGGCCTGCATCTCGCCGTCGTTGCCCTCCTCGAGTCCTTCGATCTGGGCCATCACCCGAGACTGCCGCACCTGACGCAACTGGGCCTGGGACGGTCGCTGGGGGCTGAGCTGGAAACGCGACAGGCCGGAGCTGCCCAGCGCCTGTCCGGACCCGCTCCAGAGCACCAGATCGGAAGCGCCCAGCTGCTCGCGAATGCGCTCGAGAGCCAGCACGGCCTGCGCGTCCGACACACGGGCGAGGCCTTCGGCCGCCACCCGGGTCTTGCCCGAGACGTCGGCGGCCAGGGTGTCGAGGGCGGTGCGGCCGAGGTTCAGGCCGGCGGTGAGCGCCGACTCGACACGTACGTCGAACCAGGACTCGATCGAACGCGAAACGAACTGGTAGGAGACGGTGTAGATCAGCAGGCCGGGCAACACGCCGACCAGGCCGATGATCGCTGCCAGTTTGACCAGCAGACGGCTGCCGAACTTGCCCTTGCGAAAGCGCAGCGCCAGCTTGAACACCAGCCACAGCAAGCCCAGCCCCAGCAGCGTGGCGACCGCCACGTTGACCGTCACCAGCCAGCCGAAGTTGGCCTCATACAACTCGCTGTTGCCGGTGGCCACGGTGAGCAGGAACAACAGCACCATGGCCACACCGGCCATGAAGACCAAGCCCGCCACAACCGCCCATCGGGTGGCCTGCCGGCCGCGCCTGGGAGGCTCGAGCCGGTCGGTGGTGCTGTCGGGTCCGTTCCTCGCGGCCTCAGGCATGTTCACTCCTGCTGGCCAGGCGCAGCGTTTTCGTCGGTGCTCCGGTCGCCGGTCGCAGCGCTGGTGCCTCCTTCGCTGGCCGGCGCACCGTCCGCAGCATCGGGGACCCGCAAGCGCCGGGTCACGCTCACCTCCCAGGCAGACTGGTTGGCCACGCCGATCTGGAACGGCCGGGGCAACAGCGAAAGATCGAGTTGCATGCGCCATTCCACCCGGTGCCGGGTATCCGGGTCCAGCTCACCGCTGTCCGCGATCCGCCAGCGCGTGACCCGGCCAATGACGGCCAGGGCGTCGTCCAGGCTGTCGTAGTTCTGGTGCAGGGCATATTGCAGGCTCGCGCCGCTGCCGCCCGCCACGCCGTTGGCCAGACTCAGCCGCCAGCGGCGGGTCAGCGGCTGGTAGGCCAGGCGCAGCGTGCGCTGAGCGCCCGAGATGCGCTTGTCGGTCCAGTACCAGCGTTGCCGGTAGACATCGGCCTGCCAGACAAAATAAAGGGGTACCCCGCGCAACAGCACGTCCTCGACCGCACGCGAGGCCGACAGGTCCAGCCGAACCGTCAGGTACAGGCCTTCGGTGTTGCGCTGGAGCTGTTGCTGCAGGACCTGAGGCTGCTCGGCCCGCGCCCCGCCTGTGGGCCCCAGCAACAGCACCGACAGACACCAGCCGCATGCCCACAGCCAGCGACGGGCGCTGGCCACAAGCCGGCCGACCGCGGGCTCAGACGCCGGCCTTGTCGATACGTGCGTAGAAAAAACCGTCGTGCCCACCCGGCACATTGTCGTTGAACTGGCCACCGGCCACGGCGCAACCGGGCAGCAAATGCCCCACAGCAGGCCCCGGAACCGCATCGGTGTGGCGTTCAAGAAACGCCTGCACCTGTGCCTGGCCCTCGGCCCGGAACACCGAACAGGTGGCATAGAGCATCCGTCCGCCAGGACGCAGCAGCGACCACAGGGCCTCCAGCAGGACGCGCTGAGCCCGGGCCAGCTGCTCGACATCGCCCGGCCGACGCAGCCAGCGCACGTCGGGGTGGCGGCGCACGATGCCCGAAGCGGTACACGGAGCATCGAGCAGGATGGCGTCGAAAGGGCGTCCATCCCACCAGGTCGAGGGCTGGCCCGCGTCCGCGCAGCGGATCTGGGCCAGCAGACCCAGGCGCAGCAGGTTGTCGCGGATGCGCTCGCAACGTCCGGCGTCGACATCCAGCGCCAGCAGGTCCAGATCGGCGCACTCGAGCAGATGGGCGGTCTTGCCGCCCGGGGCGGCACAGGCGTCCAGCACCCGCAGGCCGACCGAGGCGCCCAGCCCCTGCAGCAGCAGCGGAGCGGCGAGCTGGGCGGCCGCGTCCTGCACCGAGCACCAGCCCTGTTCAAAACCCGGCAGGCGCCCGACCGGCTGCGGGCGCTCCAGCACCAGCCCGTCGTCGCCGAAAGGCTGGCTGTGCAGGCCGATGGCCAGCAGTTCGGCCGCGTAACGGTCGCGACCGATCCGCCGGCGGTTCACCCGCAGCGCCATGGGCGCTGCCCGGTTGCTCGCCTGCAGAATCTGCTGCCAGTCTGCCGGGTGGTCATGCCGCAGGCGCTCGACCCACCAGGCCGGGTGGTTCCAGCGCGCCTCGGGCAACTGCCTCGCCTGGGCCAGCAAGGCGTCGGCCTCTCGCAGGTAGCGCCGCAGGCAGGCGTTGATGAAGCCGGACTGGCGGCGGGCGCCCGGAGTCCGCTTGGCGGCCTCCACCGCCTGGTTCACCAGGGTGTGATCGCTGTAGGATGGGCGCCAAGCGTCCTTCGGCGATGCCTCGCCGGTCGCGTTGTCCCGCTGCAGCAGGGCCAGCGCGGTGCACAGCAGGGCGCGCACCGCCGGTTCCGGGCGACGCGGCGCCAGCAGGCCCAGCAGGCCACGCGCCAATCCGAGTTGCCGCAACACCTCGAAGCTCAGGGCTTGCACCCCTGGGCGCCATTCAGGCGTCAGCGCCGCCAGACTGTCGGTCAGCGAATGGCCCCGCTCCACCGCCTCCACACAGGCGGCCACTTTTTGCAGTTGCTCGGCCAGAGCAGGCGATCGGGGCGATGGCGGAGCCGCAGGAACGGGAACAGGCGAACGATCAGACACGGCGGGTTCAGCTCAGGGTCCACCCCGGCGCGTCCGGGGGACTGCCCGTATTGTCACCCTGCCGGGCGGACGCCGCCGGCCCGGGCGCGCCTTCCTCCTGCCGCTGCAGCGGCAGGGGACCGAGCGTGCGGCCGTAAATGCGCCGGATGCGTTGCTCCAGCGTGGGGTGCGAATCGAGCCAGTGCGCCACCGCGCCCGGCTCGTTGCCCACCAGCAGCATGTGCTGCATGGTCGAACCGATCGGGCGTGACACCACGCCTGCGCGCTGCTGGGCCAGGACCTTGCGCAGCACGCCGCCCAGGCCATCGCGGCTGCGCGTCCATTGCACGGCCCGCGCATCGGCCAGGTATTCGCGCTGGCGGGAGACGGCGGCCTGCAGCGCGTGTCCCGCCACCCAGCCGAGCCAGCCCGCCACCATGATGGCCAGGCCGATCAGCGCCGCCAGCGTGCGGCGACCGCGTGCATCGGGCTCGAACAGCTGCTGGCCCATGCGGTAGATCATTTCCAGTCCGAACACCATGCCGGCCAGGCGCATGTTCAGCCGCGTGTCCCCCTCACCGATGTGGCTGAACTCGTGCGCCACCAGTCCCTGCAGTTCCTGTCGCGTCAGGTGGTCCAGGGCGCCCTGGGTCACCGCCACCACCGCATCGTCCTCGTTCCAGCCGGTCGCAAAAGCATTGATGCCCGCATCCCGGGCCACCACCATGGGGCTAGGCCGCTTGAGACCGGAGGCAATGGCCATCTCGTGCACGATGTTGACGAAGCGTTGCTCGTCCAGGCCGCCCGAGGGCTGGGCCGGACGGGCGCCCATCTGCTCGGCCAGCCGCACGCCACCGCCATCGGACAGGCGGGTGGTCTCCACCCACCAGCCGCCCAGGACGAAGAGCAGGGTGACGCCAGTGTTGACGAGCACGAAATGGCGCGGCAAGCTGAAGCCGCCGGGCATCCAGAAACCCCAGGTCAGGCCCCAGGCCAGCGCAAGCGCCAGGTTGACCGCCAGCACCAGCAGCAGCACGGTCAAGGTGAACGCCACCAGCAGCCGCCGGGTACGACCCCGGGCGTCACGCTGGAACTCGAAGAAGCGCACGGCTCGACCGGGTCCGGCTCAGGGGCGGTTCAGAGCTGGATGCGCAAGGTCTCGCGCTGCTCTTCGCTGGTGGTCGAAGCCAGCATGGCCTGCGGGAGAAAGCCGAACAGGCGGGCCACGATCACGGCCGGGAACTGGGCCGCGGCGTCGTTGAATTCAAGCACGTGGTCGTTGTAGGCCTGTCGGGCGAAGCCGACCCGGTTTTCGGTGCTGGACAGCTCTTCGCTGAGCTCGCGGATGGTCTGGTCAGCCTTGAGTTCCGGATAGGCCTCGGCCACCGCAAACAGACGCCCCAGGGCCCCGCCAAGCACCTGCTCGGCCCCCATGAGCGCCCCCAGGGCGCCGGCATTGAGCGGACTGCCGGCGGCGGTCTGCTCGGCCGCGCGGGCCTGGTTGCGCGCCGCGATCACCGCTTCGAGCGTCTGGGATTCGTGCGCCAGATACTTGCGCGCGGCCTCCACCAGGTTGGGAATGAGGTCGTAGCGGCGACGCAACTGAACGTCGATTTGCCCGAAGGCATTGGCGATCGCGTTCTTCAGCCGAACCAGCCGGTTGTAGACGCCCACCGCCCAGAACAGCACCACTGCGGCCACTGCCAGCCAGACCCAGGTTGTCACGGACATTGCTCACCCTCCTTGCCAGCCGGGACCACGACCCGGTTCGCCGCCTCACCCACCCGGTGGGCGCCCGCAATATACCCCAGCCCCCCGAAACCCGGCGTGATGCACGACGCACCCGGACACAAAAAAGCCCCCGGTCGGACAACCGGGGGCCTTGGGACGCTGAACGGGCCAGCGTGCGCGGAGTCAGCGCAAGATCAGTCCGCCCTGGAGGCGTCTTCGGCGGCACTCTCGGCCTGGTCGGCCGCCAGCGACAGGGCATCGGCCTCGGCGATGGCCCGGCGTTCCTCGTCGTCCATCTTTTCCTTGACCTTGCGCGCCTCGTGGTAAGCCATGCCGGTGCCAGCCGGGATCAGTCGACCGACGATGACGTTCTCCTTGAGACCCCGCAACTCGTCGCGCTTGCCCATGATGGCTGCTTCGGTCAGCACCCGGGTGGTTTCCTGGAAGGAAGCCGCCGAGATGAACGAGTCGGTCGACAGCGAGGCTTTGGTGATGCCCAGCAGCACGTTGCTGTAGGTGGCCGGGATCTTGCCATCGGCGCGCAGGGCGTCGTTGGTGTTGAAGATCTCGGAACGCTCGACCTGCTCGCCGGCGATGTAGGAGGAATCGCCCGGGTTTTCGACCACCACACGGCGCAGCATCTGGCGAACGATCACCTCGATGTGCTTGTCGTTGATCTTCACACCCTGCAGGCGGTAGACGTCCTGCACCTCGTCGACGATGTAGCGCGAGAGCTCCTCGATGCCCAGCAGGCGCAGGATGTCCTGCGGATCGGCCGGGCCGTCGACGATGCTTTCGCCCTTGTTGACCACCTGGCCCTCGTGCACCAGGATGTTTTTTTCCTTGGGCACCAGCTCTTCCCAGACCTTGCCGTCCGGGTCGGTGATCTGCAGGCGCACCTTGCCCTTGGTCTCCTTGCCGAACGACACGGTGCCGGTCATCTCGGCCAGCATGCCCTTGTCCTTGGGCGAACGGGCTTCGAAGAGCTCGGCCACCCGCGGCAGACCGCCGGTGATGTCGCGCGTCTTCTGGCCTTCGACCGGAATGCGCGCCAGCACGTGGCCGGGGCCCACGTCCTGTCCGTCGCGCACCTCCAGCAGAGCGCCGATCTGGAAACCCACCGTCACCGAGTGGTCGGTACCGGGAATCTTCACCTCGTTGCCCTGCGGGTCCAGCAGTTTGACCACCGGACGGACCACCTTGGTCGAACCGCGGTGCTTGGGGTCGATCACCACCAGCGAGGACAGACCGGTGACGTCGTTGACCTGCTTGGCCACCGTCAGGCCTTCCTCCACGTTCTCGAACTTCACGGTACCGGCGTACTCGGTGATGATCGGGCGGGTCAGCGGATCCCAGTTGGCCAGAATGGTGCCGGCCTTGATGGACTGGTCGGGTTTGACCGCCAGGATGGCACCGTAAGGCACCTTGTGGCGCTCACGCTCGCGGCCATGCTCGTCGGAAATGACGATCTCGCCCGAGCGCGCGATGACGACCAGCTCGCCCTTGCTGTTGGACACATAGCGCATGGTGGCGTTGAAGCCCACCGCACCGGCCGACTTGGCCTCGACGCTGGAGGCCACCGCAGCACGCGATGCCGCGCCACCGATGTGGAAGGTGCGCATGGTCAGCTGGGTGCCAGGTTCACCGATCGACTGGGCGGCGATCACACCCACCGCTTCGCCGATATTGACCAGACCGCCACGGCCCAGGTCGCGGCCATAGCACTTGGCGCAGATGCCGAAGCGCGTCTCGCAGGTCAGGGCCGTGCGCACCTTCACCTCGTCGACACCGGCCGCCTCGATTTCGTCCAGCAGATCCTCGTCCAGCATCTCGCCGGCCGACACGATGACGGAACGCGTCTCGGGGTGGATGACCTCTTCGGCCGTCACCCGACCCAGCACACGGTCACGCAGCGACTCGATGACCTCACCCCCTTCGACGATGGCGCGCATCAGGGTGCCGTTGCTGGTGCCGCAGTCGTGCTCGTTGACCACCAGGTCCTGGGTCACGTCGACCAGTCGGCGCGTCAGGTAACCCGAGTTGGCCGTCTTCAGCGCCGTGTCCGCCAGACCCTTGCGGGCGCCGTGCGTGGAGATGAAGTACTGCAACACGTTCAGACCCTCACGGAAGTTCGCCGTGATGGGCGTCTCGATGATGGAGCCGTCCGGCTTGGCCATCAGGCCGCGCATGCCGGCCAGCTGGCGGATCTGGGCCGCAGAACCGCGGGCACCGGAGTCGGCCATCATGTAGATGGAGTTGAACGACTCCTGGTCCACTTCCTTGCCCGAGGCGTCGGTGGTCTTCTGTTTGGCCAGCTGAGCCATCATGACCTTGGAGATCTCGTCACCGGCCTTGCCCCAGATGTCCACCACCTTGTTGTAGCGCTCGCCGGCGGTCACCAGACCGGAGGCGTACTGCTGGGCGATTTCCTTCACCTCGGCCTCGGCCCGCTCGATCACCTGCTGCTTCTCGACCGGCACCAGCATGTCGTCGACCGCGATCGAGATGCCGGCGCGCGTCGCCAGGCGGAAGCCGTTCTGCAGCAGCTTGTCGGCGAAAACGACCGTTTCCTTCAGACCGCACTTGCGGAACGAGGCGTTGATCAGCTTGGAGATTTCCTTCTTCTTCAGTGCCTTGTTGATCAGGTCGAAGGACAGGCCCCTGGGCAGGATTTCGGACAGCAGGGCACGACCGACCGTGGTGTCCACCAGCCGCAGGGTCGGGATGAACTCACCCGTCGTCTTGTCCTTGTTCCATTCCGTCAGGCGCACGCCCACCTTGGCGGTGATCTCGACCACGCCGTTGTCCAGCGCACGCTGCAGCTCGGCCAGGTCGGCGAAGACCATGCCTTCGCCCTTGCCGTTGATGCGCTCGCGGGTGGCGTAGTACAGACCCAGCACCACGTCCTGCGAAGGCACGATGGAGGGCTCGCCGTTGGCCGGGAACAGCACGTTGTTGGAAGCCAGCATCAGGGTGCGAGCTTCCAGCTGGGCTTCCACAGACAGCGGCACGTGAACGGCCATCTGGTCACCGTCGAAGTCGGCGTTGAAGGCCGCGCAGACCAGCGGGTGCAGCTGGATCGCCTTGCCTTCGATCAGGATGGGCTCGAAGGCCTGGATGCCCAGGCGGTGCAGCGTGGGCGCGCGGTTCAGCAGCACCGGGTGCTCCTTGATGACCTCTTCCAGGATGTCCCACACCACCGGCGTGCCGGCTTCCACTTCCTTCTTCGCCGCCTTGATGGTGGTGGCGATGCCCATGGCTTCCAGGCGCGAGAAGATGAAGGGCTTGAACAGCTCCAGCGCCATCAGCTTGGGCAGGCCGCACTGGTGCAGCTTGAGGGTCGGGCCCACCACGATGACCGAGCGGCCCGAGTAGTCCACGCGCTTGCCCAGCAGGTTCTGGCGGAAGCGGCCGCTCTTGCCCTTGATCATGTCGGCCAGCGACTTCAGGGCGCGCTTGTTGGCGCCCGTCATGGCCTTGCCACGGCGGCCGTTGTCCAGCAGCGAGTCCACGGCTTCCTGCAGCATGCGCTTCTCGTTGCGCGCGATGATTTCAGGGGCCTTGAGTTCGAGCAGACGACGCAGACGGCTGTTGCGGTTGATGACGCGGCGGTACAGGTCGTTCAGGTCGGAGGTCGCAAAGCGGCCACCGTCCAGCGGCACCAGCGGACGCAGGTCTGGCGGCAGCACGGGCAGCACCTCCAGCACCATCCACTCGGGCTTGATGCCGGACTTCTTGAAGGCCTCCAGCACCTTCAGGCGCTTGGCGTTCTTCTTGATCTTCAGCTCGGAGCCGGTCAGGTCGTTGCGCAGCTTCTCGATCTCGATGTCGAGGTCGATCGCCTGCAGCAGCTCCTTGATGCCTTCGGCGCCCATCTTGGCGATGAACTCGTCGCCGTATTCCTTGCGCTTGGCGTCGTAGTCCTCTTCCGACATGATGCTGAACTTCTTCAGCGGGGTCATGCCAGGGTCGACCACCACATAGGCTTCGAAGTACAGCACGCGCTCGATGTCGCGCAACGTCATGTCCAGGATCAGGCCCAGGCGCGAAGGCAGCGACTTGAGGAACCAGATGTGGGCGCAGGGCGCGGCCAGGTCGATGTGACCCATGCGCTCGCGGCGCACCTTGGTCTGCGTGACTTCAACACCGCACTTCTCGCAGATCACGCCGCGGTGCTTGAGGCGCTTGTACTTGCCGCACAGGCACTCGTAGTCCTTGATGGGGCCGAAGATCTTGGCGCAGAACAGGCCGTCACGCTCGGGCTTGAAGGTGCGGTAGTTGATGGTCTCGGGCTTCTTGACTTCACCGAAGGACCAGGAACGGATTTTTTCCGGCGAGGCCAGGCCGATGCGGATGGCATCGAAATGCTCGTCGGGCGTGAACTGCTTGAACAGGTCGAGCAAGGATTTCATGTTTCAGTTTCCTTTTCTTCAGTGAATCACGAGCGCTCGAGCTCGATGTCGATACCGAGCGAACGGATTTCCTTGACCAGCACGTTGAAGGACTCGGGCATGCCGGCGTCGATCGCGTGTTCGCCCTTGACGATGCTCTCGTACACCTTGGTACGACCCTGCACGTCGTCTGACTTGACGGTGAGCATCTCCTGCAGGATGTAGGAGGCGCCATAGGCTTCCAGCGCCCAGACCTCCATCTCGCCGAAGCGCTGGCCACCGAACTGCGCCTTGCCGCCCAGCGGCTGCTGGGTGACGAGCGAGTACGGGCCGGTCGAGCGGGCGTGCATCTTGTCGTCGACCAGGTGGTGCAGCTTCAGGAAGTGCATGTAGCCCACGGTGGTCTTGCGCTCGAACGGATCGCCGGTGCGGCCGTCGTACAGCTGGGCCTGGGTGCGGGTGGCGGTCAGGCCCTTGGTGGTAGCGATGTCGTCCGGGTAGGCCAGCTTGAGCATGGCGCGGATCTCGTCTTCCGAGGCACCGTCGAACACCGGGGTGGCAAACGGCACACCCGTCTGCAGGTTGCGGGCCATCTCCAGCACCTGCTCGTCGGACAGCTTCGCCAGGTCTTCCTTCTTGCCGGCGCCGTTGTAGACCGTCTCCATGAACTGGCGAAGCTCGGCGGCGCGGGCCTCGGCCTGCAGCATGTCGCCGATGCGCTGGCCCAGGCCCTTGGCGGCCCAGCCCAGGTGGACTTCCAGCACCTGGCCCACGTTCATGCGCGAGGGCACGCCCAGCGGGTTGAGCACGATGTCGGCAGGCGTGCCGTCGGCCATGTAGGGCATGTCCTCGACCGGAACGATCTTGGACACCACCCCCTTGTTGCCGTGGCGGCCAGCCATCTTGTCGCCGGGCTGCAGGCGGCGCTTGACGGCCAGGTAGACCTTGACCATCTTGAGCACGCCGGCCGGCAGCTCGTCGCCCTGCGTGAGCTTCTTGCGTTTCTCTTCAAAGGCCAGGTCGAAGCTGTGGCGGGTCTGCTCCATGGAGTTCTTGATCGACTCCAGCTGGGCAGCCACATCGTCGTCCGCCGGGCGGATGTCGAACCAGTGGTACTTCTCGACCTCGTCCAGGTAGGCCTTGTCGATCTTGGTGCCCTTGGCCAGCTTCTTCGGGCCACCGTTGGCGACCTTGCCGGTCAGCAGCTTCTCGATGCGGTCGAAGGCGTCGGCCTCGACGATGCGCAGCTGGTCGTTGAGGTCCAGGCGGAAGCGCTTGAGTTCGTCGTCGATGATCTGCTGGGCACGCTTGTCGCGCTGGATGCCTTCGCGGGTGAAGACCTGCACGTCGATCACGGTGCCCTGCGAGCCCTGCTCCACGCGCAGCGAGGTGTCCTTCACGTCGGACGCCTTTTCGCCGAAGATGGCACGCAACAGCTTTTCTTCCGGCGTCAGGGTGGTTTCGCCCTTGGGCGTGACCTTGCCGACCAGCACGTCACCGGGCAGGACTTCGGCGCCCACGTAGATGATGCCCGAGTCGTCGAGGCGGTTGAGCTGCTGCTCGGCCAGGTTCGGGATGTCACGGGTGATTTCTTCGGCGCCCAGCTTGGTGTCGCGCGCCATGACCACCAGCTCCTCGATATGGATGCTGGTGTAGCGGTCGTCGGCCACCACCTTCTCGGAAATCAGGATCGAATCCTCGAAGTTGTAGCCGTTCCAGGGCATGAAGGCGATCAGCATGTTCTGGCCGATCGAGATTTCGCCCAGATCCGTGGAAGCGCCGTCGGCGATCACGTCACCCTTGGCCAGCACGTCGCCCTTCTTCACGATGGGGCGTTGGTGGATGTTGGTGTTCTGGTTGGAGCGCTGGTACTTGATCAGGTTGTAGATGTCCACACCCACTTCACCGGCGACCGCCTCGGCGTCGTTGACGCGGATCACGATGCGGGTGGCGTCGACATAGTCGACCACGCCGCCGCGGCGAGCCGTCACCACGGTGCCGGAGTCGATCGCGGCCACGCGCTCGATGCCGGTGCCCACCAGGGGCTTCTCGGGACGCAGCACCGGCACGGCCTGGCGCGACATGTTGGCACCCATCAGCGCGCGGTTGGCGTCATCGTGCTCCAGGAAGGGCACCAGCGAAGCGGCCACCGAGACGATCTGCGCCGGCGACACATCCATGTACTGGATGGTCTCGGGCGAGGTCAGGATGGATTCACCCTTCTCGCGGGCCGACACCAGCTCACCGGTCAGGCGCCCTTCGGCGTCCAGCGCGGCGTTGGCCTGGGCGATGATGTACTTGCCTTCCTCGATGGCCGACAGGTAGTCGATCTGATTCGTCACCTTGCCGTCCACCACGCGGCGGTACGGGGTTTCGATGAACCCGTACTCGTTCAGGCGGGCGTACAGGGCCAGCGAGTTGATCAGGCCGATGTTCGGACCTTCCGGCGTCTCGATCGGGCAGACGCGGCCGTAATGGGTCACGTGCACGTCGCGCACTTCGAAGCCGGCGCGTTCGCGGGTCAGACCGCCCGGGCCCAGGGCCGACACGCGGCGCTTGTGGGTGATCTCGGCCAGCGGGTTGGTCTGGTCCATGAACTGCGACAGCTGCGACGCACCGAAGAACTCCTTGAGCGCCGCGGAAATCGGCTTGGAGTTGATCAGGTCGTGTGGCATCAGCGGCTCTTGCTCGGCCTGGCCCAGGCGCTCCTTGACGGCCTTCTCGATGCGGGCCAGACCGGTGCGGTACTGGTTCTCGGCCAGTTCGCCGACGCAGCGCACGCGGCGGTTGCCCAGGTGGTCGATGTCGTCGACTTCGCCGCGGCCGTTGCGCAGGTCGACCAGGATCTTGACCACGGCCAGGATGTCGTCGTTGGACAGCACCATGGGGCCGGTGGCCTCGTCGCGGCCCACGCGGGCGTTGAACTTCATGCGGCCCACGCGCGAGAGGTCGTAGGTGTCCGGGTTGTAGAACAGCCGATGGAACAGGGCCTGCACCGCGTCCTCGGTCGGCGGCTCGCCGGGGCGCATCATGCGGTAGATGGCCACACGAGCAGCGAACTCGTCGGCGGTTTCGTCGATGCGCAGGGTCTGGCTGATGTAGGCGCCCTGGTCGAGTTCGTTGGTGTAGATGCAGGGCAGCTCCTGGATACCGGCCGAACGCAGCTTCTTGAGCAGGGTCTCGGTGAGTTCGTCGTTGGCCTTCGCGATGATTTCGCCGGTGTCCGGGTCAACGATGTTCTTGGCCACCACACGGCCGAGCAGGAAGTCTTCCGGCACGCTGATGTGGCTGGTGCCCGACTGCTCCAGTTCACGCGTGTGCCGCGCCGTGATGCGCTTGTCCTTGGCCACCACCACCTTGCCCGACTTGTCGGTGATGTCGAAACGGGCCACCTCGCCACGCAGGCGCTCGGGCACGAAGGCCATCTGCGCGCCGCTGTCCATCAGGCGCAGGTGGTCGTTGACGAAGAAGTTGGCCAGGATGGTTTCCGGCGTCAGACCGATGGCCTTGAGCAGGATGGTGACCGGCATCTTGCGGCGGCGGTCGACGCGGAAGAACAGCACGTCCTTGGGGTCGAACTCGAAGTCCAGCCAGGAACCGCGGTAGGGGATGATGCGGGCCGAGAACAGCAGCTTGCCCGAGCTGTGCGTCTTGCCCTTGTCGTGCTCGAAGAAGACACCCGGCGAGCGGTGCAGCTGCGACACGATGACCCGTTCGGTGCCGTTGATGATGAAGGAACCTTTTTCGGTCATCAGGGGCACTTCGCCCATGTAGACCTCCTGCTCCTTGACCTCCTTGACCACCTTGGACTGCGGCGTGGAGGATTCGCGGTCGTAGATGATCAGCTGCACGCGGGCGCGCACGGCCGAGGCAAAGGTCAGCCCGCGGGTCTGGCACTCGCGCACGTCGAAGGCCGGCTTGGCCAGGTTGTACTCGACGAACTTCATCTCGACAAAACCGTTGTGCGAGACGATGGGGAAGGCGGAGTTGAAGGCGGCCTGCAGACCTTCATCGGTGCGTTTCCTGGGTGGCAGGTCGGCCTGCAGGAAGGCGGTGTATGCGTCCTTCTGCATCTGCAGCAGGTAAGGGATCGTCAGCACATTTTCGCGCGTGCCAAAGCTCTTGCGGATGCGCTTGCGTTCAGTGTAGGAATAGTTCGATGCGGATGCCATGAGATCTCCGGGCTTGAGGTCTTCGGCGACTGTCGTGCCGCGCGCGCGGCAGACTTGGCGGCAGGCCACTACCTGCCGATGGCGGACGGCCCGTGCATTGCACACGGGCCCGAACCAAGTGGTCTTCTGCAGTCGGGATCAGAAGACACTCGAAAAGCGGGTGGGTTTCCAGCCGGTTTTCGGGTGCGCTCTGAAAGCACCAAAGGCTGGAGGCCCTTGCGAGCACTCCAGCCCTTGACCTGGACCGAATTACTTGAGCTCGGCCTTGGCGCCGGCTTCCACCAGCTTCTTGACGGCAGCTTCGGCGTCGGCCTTGGCAATGCCTTCCTTGACGTTCTTCGGAGCGCCGTCGACCAGGTCCTTGGCTTCCTTGAGGCCCAGGCCGGTGATTTCGCGCACGGCCTTGATGACGGACACCTTGTTGGCGCCGGCGTCGGTCAGGACCACGTTGAACTCGGTCTTCTCTTCAGCGGCAGCAGCCGCTGCACCGCCACCACCGGCGGCCGGAGCGGCCATGGCGGCGGCGGACACGCCGAACTTCTCTTCGATGGCCTTGACCAGGTCGTTGAGTTCCATGACGGTCATGCTGTCCAGCGCCGTCAGAAATGCGTCTTTATCGAATGCCATTTTGATTTCCTAAACAATGGGTTAAACGAACTCACCGCGCCGATCAGGCTGCGGCGGCCTCCGCTGCCGGTTCGGCAGCGCCTTCGCCTTTTTTGGCCGCCAGGGCACCCAGCACCACGGCGGTGCGGGAGATCGGCGACATGAGCAAGCCACACAACTGGGCCAGCAGCACTTCCTTGGAGGGAATGCTGGCCAGCTGCTTGACGCCGTCGACATCCAGGGCTTTGCCGCTGAAGACACCGCCACGAATGACCAGCTTGTCGTTGGTCTTCGCGAAATCGGCCACCACTTTGGCGGCGGCCACGGCATCCTCAGAGAAGCCATAGATCAGCGGACCGGTCATCTGGTCGGCTGCCACTTCAAAGCTGCTGCCGGCGACCGCACGGCGGGCCAGGGTGTTCTTCAGAACACTCAGGCTCACGCCGTTGTTGCGGGCGCTGACGCGCAGCTGATCCATGGCGGCGACCGTGATGCCGCGGTATTCCGCCATCACGAGCGTCTGAGCTTTGGCGGCGAGGCTGGTCACTTCGGAAATGACCGCTTCTTTCTCACTGCGATTCAGACTCAAGGTCTACTCCTTAAAAGTGCCTCGGGTCATGGGACCGTCGGCACACCTTCTTGCAGCGACCAACTGTTCAGGAACGGATTCCATCTGCAGCGGGATCGCCATCTGCGCTGGCTTTCTTCGATTAAGTCTCGGGCTCTTGCGGGTCCTTGACACCAGCGGTC
The DNA here is from genome assembly GCA_937873395.1 of uncultured Burkholderiales bacterium. Taxonomy (GTDB): domain Bacteria; phylum Pseudomonadota; class Gammaproteobacteria; order Burkholderiales; family Burkholderiaceae_C; genus Hydrogenophaga. The sequence continues at coordinate 2,619 of CALMYH010000047.1, read as the reverse complement.
TTGGATGGCCCCACCTGCCAGCCGGACGGCCGGCGGGCGGACCCACCACACCCGGACCGACCCGCGGGTCGGTCCGAATTTCTCTTGCGATTACGCCGAGATGGACTGGGTGTCCACACGGACGCCCACACCCATGGTCGACGACACCGCCACCTTGCGCAGGTAGACACCCTTGCTGGTGGCCGGCTTGGCCTTGTTCAGCGCATCGATCAGGGCCACCAGGTTGCCCTGGAGCTTGTCGGCCTCGAACGAGCGGCGGCCGATCGTGCCGTGAACGATACCGGCCTTGTCGACGCGGAACTGCACCTGACCGGCCTTGGCGTTCTTCACCGCGGTGGCGACGTCCGGGGTCACGGTGCCCACCTTGGGGTTGGGCATCAGGCCGCGCGGGCCCAGGATCTGACCCAGGGTACCCACGACGCGCATGGCATCGGGAGAAGCGATGACCACATCGAAATCCATCTTGCCGGCCTTCACGTCGGCAGCCAGATCGTCCATGCCGACCACGTCGGCGCCGGCGGCCTTGGCTTCTTCGGCCTTGGCACCCTGGGCGAACACGGCGACGCGCTTGGTCTTGCCGGTGCCGTTGGGCATCACGACCGCGCCACGCACCACCTGGTCCGACTTGCGGGCGTCGATGCCGAGCTGGATGGCGACGTCAATGGACTCGTCGAACTTGGCGTTGGCGCATTCCTTGACAATCGCCAGCGCGTCTGTCAGCGGGTACAGCTTGTTGCTGTCCACCTTGCCTTCGAAGGCTTTCTGTTTTTTGGTCAGTTTGGCCATGTCACACGCCCTCCACAATCACGCCCATCGAACGGGCGGAGCCGGCGATGGTCTTGACCGCGGCGTCGATGTCGGCAGCGGTCATGTCCTTCATTTTGGTCTTGGCGATCTCTTCCAGCTGGGCGCGGGTGATCTTGCCGACCTTCTGCTTGTTGGGCACCGGAGATCCCTTGTCCAGCTTGATCGCCTTCTTGATGAGGGTCGTCGCCGGGGGGGTCTTGATGATGAAGGTGAAGCTCTTGTCCGCGAAAGCGGTGATCACCACTGGCAGCGGCAGACCGGGCTCGACGCCCTGGGTCTGGGCGTTGAACGCCTTGCAGAACTCCATGATGTTCAGGCCGCGCTGACCCAGCGCCGGACCGATCGGGGGAGAGGGGTTGGCCTTACCAGCTGGCACCTGCAGCTTGATGAAGCCGACGATTTTCTTCGCCATGTGTTAGCTCCTGCGAGTGCAGACGGCAGCCACCGGGGCAGCCTCCTCGCGCTTGAAACCCGGAAGGATGAAGATCGCAGGCGCCGGGTTGAACCGCCTGCGACCCGAAACACTCGGATCGCCCGAAGCGTCAGGTCTTTTCGACCTGGCTGAACTCCAGTTCCACCGGCGTGGCGCGACCGAAGATGGTCACGGACACACGCAGCTTGTTCTTTTCGTAGTTGACTTCTTCGACGGTGCCGTTGAAGTCGGTGAAGGGGCCTTCCTTGACACGGACGTATTCGCCGGTCATGAACTCCACCTTGTGGCGGGGCTTGTCGGTGCCCTCCTGCATCTGGTTGACGATCTTGCGAACATCGTCCTCGGAGATGGGGGCGGGACGGTTGCGGGCACCACCGACAAAGCCCGTGACCTTGTTGGTGTGCTTGACCAGGTGCCAGGTCTCGTCGTCCATGACCATCTCGACCAGCACGTAGCCCGGGAAAAACTTGCGCTCGGTGGTCCGTTTCTGGCCGTTCTTGACCTCGACCACCTCTTCGGTCGGCACCAGGATGCGACCGAACTTGTGCTGCATGCCGGCACGGTTGATGCGCTCGATGATGTTGCGCTCGGCCGCCTTTTCCATGCCGGAATAGGCATGCACGACGTACCAGCGCATGCCTTCGGTCGGCGTGCCGATGTCCTTGCCTTCGGTGGCGCTCTGTTCGGTCATCTTTTTATCTCCACCCGAGGATCAGATCAAAGAACACCCACTCCAGGGTCTTGTCGGTCAGCCACAGGAACAAGCCCATGACAAAGACGAAGACGAAGACATAGAGGGTCATCTGGATGGCCTCCTTGCGGGCCGGCCAGACCACCTTCTTGACCTCGCGCCAGGAGTCGCGCCAGAAAGCCAGCAACTGGCGACCGGTCTCGCAGGTCAGGAACACGGCGGCGGCCACACCCAGGGCAAGCAACAGGGCAGCCCACTGCACCAGCCCGCCGTGGGGCGTCAGCAAAAAGTAGGCGACAAAGCCACCGAGCGCCAGGACTGCCGCGGCGGCCATCTTGGCCTTGTCGGCGCCCGACTGGACGGTTTCTACATCAGGTGTGGCCATACGGATCTTTGAAGCAAAAAAGCGGGTCTGACAGGCCGAAGCTTGAGACACGCAAGCCCACCAGAGGTCCCCAGGACTTCGGTGGGCTTGTTGACCACTTGATTCGGGCCGGCCGGAGCCGGCTCTGGATCAGGTGGCAGGGGCAGAGGGAATCGAACCCCCAACCTTCGGTTTTGGAGACCGACGCTCTGCCAATTGAGCTATACCCCTACTGGCGGTTCACCCTGTTGCCAGGGAATTACTCGAGAATCTTGGCCACGACGCCGGCGCCGACGGTGCGGCCGCCTTCGCGGATGGCAAAGC
>CALMYH010000046.1 GCA_937873395.1 uncultured Burkholderiales bacterium | reverse complement strand
CCCGAAGCGCCCCCCGTCCACGCGGACGTCGACTCCCGCGCCCCCCGCCCCCGCAACCCCGCCAATCCGTTCCGGTATTTCCACTCATCACCCGAGGTGATCCGCCTCGTGGTAATGATGTATGTCCGTTTCCCGCTGTCGCTGCGGAACGTCGAGGACCTGCTGTTCGAGCGCGGCATCGACATCTGCCATGAAACCGTTCGCCTCTGGTGGAACAGGTTTGGGCCGATGTTCGCGGCAGACATCAGGCGCCAGCGGGTCAGCCGGATGAAGGGCTTCCGGCACTGGCGGTGGCACCTTGACGAGGTGTACGTAAAGATCAACGGTGAGATGCACTACCTCTGGCGCGCAGTGGATCACGAAGGCGAAGTGCTGGAAAGCTACGTCTGTTGATTTGCACTGAGAGTTGACCCGGGAGAGGCATAAATTTTCACTGAGAAGTGACCCATGTTCTGAGCTTTCCCCTGGCTGTTGGGTTGGGGGATACAGGAGTGATCGACATGGCGTTATTGAGCGTAATCCGGCGCTGGCATTTCCGTGAGGGGATGCCGATCCGGGAGATAGAGCGGCGCACTGGGCTGTCGCGCAACACGATCCGCAAGTATCTGCGCAGCGGGACGGTAGAGCCGAGGTTCAAGGTTGCTGATCGGCCGAGCAAGCTGGACCCGTTTGCCGAGAAGCTGACGGGTTGGCTGCGGATCGAGGTCGGCAAGTCCCGCAAGCAACGGCGCACAGCCAAGCAGATGCACGCCGATCTTGTGGTTCTGGGCTATGACGGTTCCTACGGTCGCGTGGCGGCCTTCGTGCGCGCGTGGAAGTCCGAGCGCCAAAGCGATGCCCAGTCTGCTGGCCGTGGCACCTTCGTGCCTTTGGTCTTTGCGCCGGGCGAGGCCTTCCAGTTCGACTGGAGCGAGGACTGGGCCTTGCTGGGCGGCAAGCAGACCAAGCTGCAGGTGGCGCACACCAAGCTGTCGCACAGTCGGGCCTTCACCGTGCGGGCCTATCTGCCTCAGACTCACGAGATGCTGTTCGACGCCCTGACCCAGGCGTTCAGGGTTCTGGGCGGCGTGCCGCAGCGCGGGATCTTCGATAACATGAAGACTGCGGTTGACCGGATCGGCACCGGCAAGGCGCGGCAGGTCAACGCGCGCTTTGCGGCGATGGCCAGACATTACTTGTTCGAGCCTGAGTTCTGTAATCCGGCTTCCGGTTGGGAGAAAGGCCAGGTTGAGAAGAACGTTCAGGATGCGCTGTTGATGGCAGAGTAAAATGCCCCAGAACTGACATTTGAAAATTCCCCACTTCT
>CALMYH010000045.1 GCA_937873395.1 uncultured Burkholderiales bacterium | reverse complement strand
GCGCTGCCGAAACTGGCCAGCGCTTCCGACCGCGCACTGTGCAGCGCGGCCGGCAACTGGTCGGCGTTGTGCACCAGGCGCATGCCGCGCCCGCCGCCACCGGCCACCGCCTTGACCATGACCGGGTAACCGACGCGCGCGGCCTCGGCCAGAAAGGTCGCGTCGCGCTGGTCGTCCCCGAAGTAACCGGGCAACACCGGCACCCCCTGCCGCAGGGCCAGCGCCTTGGCCGCCGACTTGCTGCCCAGCGCGCGAATGGCCGCGGGCGGTGGCCCGACCCAGATCAGTCCGGCGTCGATCACCGCGTGGGCGAAGTCGGCGTTCTCGCTCAGAAAGCCGTAGCCCGGATGCACCGCATCGGCACCACTGGCTCGGGCCGCATCGATCAGCTTGTCGATGCGCAGGTAGCTCTCGGCCGAGCTGTTGCCACCCAGGGGAACCACTGCATCGGCCTCGCGCCCATGCAGCGCCTGGCGGTCGGCGTCGGAGCAGACCGCCACCGTCTCGATGCCCATGCGCCGCGCCGTGCGGATCACCCGCCTGGCGATCTCGCCGCGGTTGGCGATCAGCAGGCGCTTCATCGCTTCTCCCCGTCGGCCCAGCGCGCAGGCCGTCGGCCGGCGAAGGCGGCCAGCCCCTCGGCCGCCTCCTGGCCACGCAGGGCACAGGAAAAGGCCAGTGCCGCCTCGTCGCGCAGGTCGGGCATTTTCGAGCGCAGGCGGCCCAGCAGGTGTTTGGTCGCCATCACGGCGCCCGGGGCGGCGCGGCGCAGCCGTTGCAGGCTGTCGGTCAAGGCGTCCTCGAGTTCACCATCGATCACCAGGTCGTCCACCAACCCCACCTGATGGGCGGCCTCGGCATGAAAGCTGCGCCCCTGCAGCAGGCACTGGCGTGCCACCGCGTCACCCAGACGGGCCCAGACAAAGGGTGCGATCTGCGCCGGCGGCAGACCCAGCGTGACCTCCGGGGTGGCGAACACCGAGCGGCGGGTGGCGATCACGTGGTCGGCACAGCAGACCAGGCCAAAGCCACCGCCCATGGCAGCACCGTCCACGGCACAGACCAGCAACTGCGGCAGTTCGCACAACGCGTGCAGCACGTCACCGAAGGACCGGTTGACCGCGACCAGCGGGTCGTCCTCACCCGGGGCCAGGGGCCTGCCGATGGCGCTCGCAAAATGCCCCAGGCTGCCGCCGGCGCAGAAGGCCCCGGCAGCGCCGGTCAGCACCACGATGCGCAGTGAAGGGTCGGCCTTGGCGCGCAGGCAGGCTTCAAACAGGTCAACCACCATGCTGTCGGACAAGGCGTTGCGCGTGGCCGGGTCGTTGAGCGTCCAGCGCTCCACATCGCCCTGCCGCACCACCAGAAAATTGCTCATGTCAGCCTCCTTTCAATTCACCGGCTTTTTGGCGATACCCATCAGTTTGGTGAGGATGCCGAGCATCACTTCGTCGGCACCGCCACCGATGGATGCCAGACGACCATCGCGGTACATGCGCGAGACCTTGTTGTCCCAGGTGAAGCCCATGCCACCCCAGAACTGCAGGCAGGTGTCGGGCACCTGCCGGTTCAGGCGACCGGCCTTGAGCTTGGCCATGGTGGCCCATTCGGTCACGTCTTCGCCGGCCACATAGTGCTCGCAGGACTGGTAGGTCAGCGCGCGCAGGCTTTCGACCTCGGTCTTGAGTTCGGCCAGCTTGAACTGCACCCACTGCTGGTCCGCCAGCGAGGCGCCGAACAGCTTGCGCTCCTGGGCGTACTCCACGGTCCACTGGATGCAGTTGCTCAGACTCTGGATGCAGCTGGCCGCGGCCCACAGGCGCTCTTCCTGGAACTGCTGCATCTGGTAGATGAAACCCGCGCCCTCCTGCCCGATGCGGTAGCGTTGCGGCACACGCACCTCATCGAAGAACAGCAGGCCGGTGTCGCTGCTGTTCATACCGATTTTCTTGATCTTCTGGCCCACCTCGAAACCCTTGATGGTCTTGCCGTTCTCGCGCAGCGGCACCATGACCAGGCTCTTGTTCTTGTGCGCCGGGCCGTCGCTGGTGTTGACCAGCATGCACATCCAGTCGGCCTGCAGGCTGTTGGTGATCCACATCTTCTGGCCACTGATGACGTAGTCGTCACCGTCCTTTCTGGCGTAGGTCTTGATGCCGGCCACGTCGCTGCCGGCCCCCGGCTCGCTGACACCGATGCAGCCGACCATGTCGCCGGCGATGGCCGGTGCCAGGAACTGGGCGCGCAGTTCATCGCTGCCAAAACGGGCCAGGGCCGGCGTGGCCATGTCGGTCTGCACCCCGATGGCCATGGGCACACCGCCGCAGTGGATGTGCCCCAGCGTCTCGGCCATGGCCACGCTGTAGGAATAGTCCAGCCCCATGCCGCCATAGGCCTCGGGCTTGGTCAGACCCAGCAGGCCCAGCTTGCCGAGACCCTTGAAGACCTCGTGCGCCGGAAACATCTCGGCCGCCTCCCATTCGTCCACATGGGGGTTGATCTGCTCGTCGATGAAACGCTTGAGCGTCTTCTGGATCTCGCGGTGTTCGTGCGTGAATTGCATGGCTGGTCTCCTGTGGGTTTTTGTCGGTTTCAGCGAAGGTCGAAATGTCCGACGGCATGGGGCTGACCATTGAGGGCGATCTCGACCCGATGCCGGCCGGGGTGGTGGGTGCGGGTCGTCATCTGGCGCAGCGACAAGGTCTTTTGCAGGTCGACGCGGGCGCCGGGCGCCAGCGTCAGTTCCTGGCCCTTGAACACCTTGGGGCTTCGACTGCCGTCGGCCTTGACGTAGTGCACGCGCCAGTCGGCCAGCACCGATGCGACCCGGTCGGTCGGGTTGTGCAGTTCGCAGCAGAGCTCGACCCGCTCGCCGATGAGCACCTGCGCGGGTTGCACGTGGGGCTTCGCCACCAGGATCACCGACGGCTTGCCGTGGCCGAACAGCGCCAGCGCCTGCGGGTCACCGCGTTTGAGGGCCGTGCGCAGGGCATGGCGCACCAGGGCCTCCCGTGTGCTCGGAACCGCCGGGCCGTCCAGCCACTCACGGGCCAGCGACAGCAGCCGGTCGGGGTGGCTTTTCACCCGGTCATTGAGGTGGTTGGCCACCGAGCGGCGCACATAGGACGAGGGGTCGTCGCGCAAACGTGTCAGCAGAGCCAGCACCGGTTCGGGGTTGTCGTCGAACACCCGCAGCCGCGGCGCCCAGGGCAGTCGCGGACGGGTCGACTCGCTGACCGCGCGGCGCACGTGTGCGCTGGCGTCCGTGCTCCAGGCCGCCAGGTGGACCAGGGTGGCTTGGGTGTGGTGCTGCAGGTAGGGGCGCAGGCTGAACTCGGCCGTGAAACGCTGGGTCAGGGCGTGCTGCGCGGCCATGGCCGCGTCCAGGTGGCCCAGGCCCTGCGTGGCCACGAACAGGCTGTGGGGCAGGTAGAAGAAGCTGCTGGGCACGTCCCCACTGGCCAGCGGTTCTCCCTTGGCGTCCAGCCCCAGCGGCTGGCCCATGGACGCCACCAGCAGCGCCGCCGCATCGGGAAAGTGCGCCGGCAGGTGCCGCGCCAGTGCGTCGGCCAGGCGCTGGCCGCGGTCCATCAACCCGAGTCCGTCAAAGTCCGGTCCGGCCGACCGGGCGAAAACCTGGGGCTTGACACCGGCGCCTGCGCGCGCCAGCTGCTCGCCCAGCAGTCGCGGCGCGTCGGCCGGGATGAGGTACTGCAAGGTGGTGGACACAGACAAACCTCACATGCGCGCCACACCGAACTGCATGTGGCGCGGTTCGCGCTGCGCGGCTTCGGCCACGGTATCCAGGCAGAAGGCCAGCACGGCCCGGGTGTCACGCGGGTCGATGACGCCGTCGTCCAGCACCAGGCCGCTGGTGTAGAAGGCATCGGCCTGGTTTTCGAACAGCTGCACGATGGCGTCGTACTGCGCCTGCATCTGCGCCGGGTCGGGCGTGATGCCCTTGCGGGCCAGACCGGCCTCGGCCACGGTGCGCATGGTGGTGGCGGCCTGCTCGCCCCCCATCACCGCGGTGCGCGCGTTGGGCCAGCTGAACAGGAAACGCGGCGCGTAACCGCGTCCGCACATGCCGTAGTTGCCAGCGCCGAAAGACGCCCCGCACTGGATGGTGATCTGCGGCACGGTGGCGTTGGTGACCGCCTGGATCATCTTGCTGCCGTGTTTGATCATGCCGCCCTGCTCGCTGTCCTTGCCGACCATGTAGCCGGTGGTGTTCTGCAGGTAGACGATGGGGTGGCCCAGCTGGCACATCCACTGGATGAAGTGAGTGGCCTTGTTGGCGCCGGCCACATCGATCGGGCCGTTGTTGCTGATGATGCCTAGCGCATGACCGCCGATGTGCGCCTGCACACACACCGTCGCCGGGCCGTACAGCGGCTTGAACTCCAGCAGCGCCGAGTCGTCGGCGATGCGCAGCACGATCTCGCGCATGTCCACCGGCTCGCGGTGGTGCTCGGGCATCAGGGCCAGCAGGTCGTCGGCCGCATGGCGGGGCACCGGTGCCGCCGGCCTGGCGGGCGCCTGCCAGCCGGTGCGCGCCACGATGTCGCGCGCCAGGCCCAGGGCCTGGCGGTCGTCTTCGGCCAGGTGCTCGCCCAGGCCCGAGACCGCGGTGTGCATCTCGGCGCCGCCCAGTTCCTCTTCGGTGGCGATCTCGCCCGTGGCGGCCTTGAGCAGGGGCGGTCCGGCCAGGAAGGCGCCCGAGCGCCCCCGCACCATGACCACGATGTCCGACAGGCCCGGCATGTAGGCGCCACCCGCGGTGCCCGACCCGTGCTGTACGGTGATCACCGGCAGGCCGGCGGCCGACAGCCGCGCCAGGTTGCGGAACAGGCCGCCGCCCAGCACAAAGCCCTCGACCTGGTACTTCATGAGGTTGGCGCCCGCGCTCTCGACCATGTGCACGAAGGGCAGGCGGTTCTCCAGCGCCAGCTCCTGCACCCGCAGGATCTTCTCCAGTCCGCGCGCCTGAATGGCGCCGGCGTCGATACCCGAATCACTGGCCACCACCATGCAGCGCACGCCGCCCACAAAACCGATACCGGCCAGCATGCCTCCGCCCGGCACCGACTTCGCCGGGTCCTTGTGGTCCTGGCGGTAGCCGGCCAGCGTGCACAGCGGCAGATAGGGCGCGCCCGGGTCCAGCAGCAGACCCACGCGCTCGCGCGGCAGCAGTTGCCCGCGTTTGTCGAACACCGGTTTGGAGCGGGCCGAGGCCTGGGCCGCGCGGTCCTCCAGCGCCCGCAACTCGGCGATGCGGGCCAGCATGGCCTCGCGCCGCTGCAGGGCCTGGGTGCTGTGGGGGTCGAAGCGCGATTCGAAACGCATCACTGGAACACCTTGGGAACGACGTAACGGTGAAAACCGTCGAAAGGCCGGACGGCCTGGCGCTGCTGGACGTCTTCGGGCGCAGCCACCTGGCCCCAGCCCATGCGCACCTGCGGACGCGCACCATCGACGCGCAGCACGCTGCCGCTGATGAAGCTGGCCGCCGGCGAAAGCAGAAACACGATGGCGGCCGAGGTTTCGGCCTCGTTGCCGAAGCGCCCGGCGGGCACGGTCTCGCGCATCTCGCGCAGCATGGGGCCGGCCTCGGGCGGGTAGTGGTCCATGCCGCTGGAGGCGATGTAGCCCGGCGCGACCGCGTTCACGCGCACACCGCAGCGTGCCCACTCCAGGGCGGCGGTTTCGGTCAGGCCGACCATGCCCATGCGGGCCGCGCCGCTGTGGCCCATGCCGGGCATCGAGCCCCACATGTCGGCCACGATGTTGACGATGCTGCCGCCGTGCGCCTGCATGGACTGCAGATGGCATTCGCGCGCCACCAGGAAGCCCCCGGTGAGGTTGGTGTCGATCACCGCCTGCCAGCCCTTGGCGCTGATCTTCTCCAGCGGGGTGATGTACTGCCCGCCCGCGTTGTTGACCAGCCCGTCGATGCGGCCGCGCGCCTGCACCACCTGGGCCACCATGGCCTGCACCGCTGCCTCCTGCCGGATGTCGCAGACCTGGTGGCTGGCCT
>CALMYH010000044.1 GCA_937873395.1 uncultured Burkholderiales bacterium | reverse complement strand
GCCCTCTCCTTCAGCGGAGCCCTGTTCTTCGTCGGGCACCTGATCGCCGGCACCATCTGGGCGTTGTTCCACATCCTGGTCATCACCCTGCAGGCGTTCATCTTCATGACCCTGGCCCTGATTTATCTGGGGCAGGCCCATGATGCGCACTGACGCTCGCTGACGCGAAGCGCTCGGGGTTCACTCTCGTTAGTTCCTTCTTTTTTCAACTCACTTCCATCTCATAGGAGTCAACATGGAAAACGTTCTGGGTCTTGTCGCACTGGCTTGCGGTCTCATCGTCGGTCTGGGCGCCATCGGCGCTTCCATCGGCATTGCGCTGATGGGCGGCAAATTCCTCGAATCGTCGGCCCGTCAGCCCGAGCTGATGAACGACCTGCAGACCAAGATGTTCATTCTGGCCGGCCTGATCGACGCTGCCTTCCTGATCGGTGTCGCCATCGCCCTGCTGTTCGCCTTCGCCAACCCCTTCACGCTGTAATCGGGTGGGCTGCCGCGCGCGGTGCTGCCCCGAATGGGGCGACCGCGCCACAGCTCTTGGGTCAATTCTGAAGTCAACAGACAGAAAGGCGTTGCGATGAACCTCAACGCAACCATCTTCGCGCAGATGATCGTCTTCGCGATCCTGGTGTGGTTCACGATGAAGTTCGTGTGGCCGCCCATCGCCAAGGCGCTTGACGAGCGTGCGCTGAAAATCTCCGAAGGCTTGGCTGCGGCCGAAAAGGCCAAGACCGAGCTGGCCGTGGCCAACAAGCGGGTCGAAGCAGAGCTCTCGCAGTCGCGCAACGAATCGGCTACCCGTCTGGCCGATGCCGAGCGACGTGCGCAGACCCTGATCGAAGAAGCCAAGGCGCGTGCCGGCGAGGAGGCTGCCAAGATCGTGGCTGCCGCCCGGCAGGAAGCCGAAGCCGAAGCGCTCAAGGCCCGTGAGGCGTTGCGGGAAGAAGTTGCCGCACTGGCCGTCAAGGGCGCCGAGCAGATCCTCAAGCGCGAGGTCAACGCCAGCGTGCATGCCGAGCTGCTGGGCCGGCTCAAGACCGAGCTCTGAAACCGTTCCACCCATCAGGTAGACCATGGCCGAAATCGCCACCATTGCCCGTCCCTACGCTGAGGCGCTGTTCAAGGCCGCCGGCTCCGAAGCCGTCGCCACCAGTGCCTGGCTGGACGAGCTGGCCGTCGTTGCATCCAACGATCAGCTGCGCCAGTTCGCCGACAACCCCAAGTCCACCGCCGAGCAGGTGTATGGCGTCGTCACCGGCGTCCTCAAGACCGCGTTGCCGACCATGGGTCAGAACTTTCTGCGCACAGTGATCGAAAACGGTCGCCTGGCGGCCCTGCCGGAAATCGCCGACCAGTTTCGGGCGCTCAAGAACGCCCAGCTGGGCAGCTTTGATGCTGTGGTCCACAGCGCCTTCGACATGGATCAGGCCGCCCTGGCCGATCTGCAGGGGGTACTGGAAAAGCGGTTCGGGCGCAAGCTCACCCTCAAGGTGAGGCTGGATCCCGAGCTGATCGGCGGCGTGCGTGTGGTCGTGGGCGACGAGGTGCTCGACACTTCGGTCAAAGCCCGTCTGGAACAAATGAAAGTGGCCCTGACGGCCTGAGCCCCTGTGGTCTCGCCCCAGCCAGCCTGCATCCCATCAATGAAAGAAGGAAAGAGTCATGCAACTCAATCCCGCTGAAATCTCCGAACTGATCAAGTCCCGCATCGAGGGCCTGGCCGCCTCCGCCGACGTGCGCAACCAGGGCACGGTGGTGTCCGTGACCGACGGTATCGTCCGCGTTCACGGCCTGTCCGACGTGATGCAGGGCGAGATGCTGGAATTCCCGGCCAACAAGGACGGCGTGCCTTCCTTCGGTCTGGCCCTGAACCTTGAGCGCGACTCCGTCGGCGCCGTGATTCTGGGTGAGTACGAGCACATCTCCGAAGGCGACACCGTCAAGTGCACGGGCCGCATCCTGGAAGTGCCGGTGGGTCCCGAACTGGTGGGTCGCGTGGTCAACGCTCTGGGCCAGCCGATCGACGGCAAGGGCCCGATCAACGCCAAGATGACGGACGTGATCGAGAAGGTGGCCCCGGGCGTGATCGCACGCAAATCGGTGGACCAGCCGGTGCAGACCGGTCTGAAGTCGATCGACTCGATGGTGCCCGTCGGCCGTGGCCAGCGCGAGCTGATCATCGGCGACCGCCAGACCGGCAAGACCGCCGTGGCCATCGATGCCATCATCAACCAGAAAGGTCAGAACATGACCTGCGTGTACGTCGCCATCGGCCAGAAGGCGTCGTCCATCAAGAACGTGGTGCGCGCCCTGGAACAGGCCGGCGCCATGGAATACACCATCGTGGTCGCCGCCTCGGCCTCCGAGTCCGCCGCCATGCAGTATCTGTCGGCCTACTCCGGCTGCACCATGGGCGAGTACTTCCGCGACCGCGGCCAGGACGCCCTGATCGTGTACGACGACCTGTCCAAGCAGGCCGTGGCCTACCGCCAGGTGTCGCTGCTGCTGCGCCGTCCCCCGGGCCGTGAAGCCTACCCCGGCGACGTGTTCTACCTGCACAGCCGCCTGCTCGAGCGCGCCGCCCGCGTCAACGCCGACTACGTCGAAGCCTTCACCAAGGGCGAAGTCAAGGGCAAGACCGGCTCGCTGACCGCACTGCCGATCATCGAGACCCAGGCCGGCGACGTGTCCGCCTTCGTGCCGACCAACGTGATCTCGATCACCGACGGCCAGATCTTCCTGGAAACCAACCTGTTCAACGCCGGTATCCGCCCCGCCATCAACGCCGGTATCTCGGTGTCGCGTGTCGGTGGTGCGGCCCAGACCAAGCTGATCAAGTCGCTGTCCGGCGGTATCCGTACCGACCTGGCCCAGTACCGGGAACTGGCGGCTTTCGCGCAGTTCGCCTCCGACCTCGACGAAGCCACCCGCAAGCAGCTGGACCGCGGTGCCCGCGTGACCGAACTGCTCAAGCAGGCCCAGTACAGCCCGCTGTCCATCAGCCTGATGGCCGCCTCGCTGTTCGCGGTCAACAAGGGCTTCATGGACGACATCGATGTCAAAAAGGTGTTGGCCTTCGAAGGCGGCCTGCACGCCTTCCTCAAGGACAAGCACGCTGCCCTGGTGGCCAAGCTGGACAACGACAAGGCCATGGACAAGGACGCCGAAGCCCAGCTGACCGCTGCGATCGCCGACTTCAAGAAGACCGGTACGTACTGATCCGCCCATTGACCCGATAAAGGAGAAGCAATGGCAGCAGGCAAGGAAATCCGCGGCAAGATCAAATCGGTGGAAAACACCAAGAAGATCACCAAAGCCATGGAGATGGTGGCCGCCTCCAAGATGCGCAAGGCGCAGGACCGCATGCGTGCGGCCCGGCCTTACGCCGAGAAAGTGCGCCAGATCACCGGCAACCTCAGCCGGGCCAACCCCGAGTACACCCACCCGTTCATGCAGACGAACGACGCCAAGGCCGTGGGTTTTGTCGTCGTCACGACCGACAAGGGGCTGTGCGGCGGCATGAACACCAACGTGCTGCGCGCGGTGACCAACCAGCTCAAGGACCTGCAGGCCCAGGGCATGGGGATCGAGACGGTGGCGGTGGGCAACAAGGGTCTGGGCTTTCTCAACCGCATCGGTGCGAAGGTGGTTTCCAGCGTGACCGCGCTGGGGGACACCCCGCACTTGGAGAAACTCATCGGTCCGGTCAAGACCCTGATCGACGCCTACACCGAGGGGCGCGTCAGCGCCGTCTACGTCGCCTACACCAAGTTCATCAACACGATGAAGCAGGAAGCGGTCGTCGAGCAGCTGCTGCCCCTCTCCGCCAGCGACCTGGAGTCCGGCGCCGGCGGCCGCGACTGGGACTATCTCTACGAACCCGATGCACCGTCGGTGATCGACGATCTGCTGGTGCGCTACCTGGAGGCCTTGGTCTATCAGGCGGTGGCCGAGAACATGGCGTCGGAGCAGTCGGCGCGCATGGTGGCCATGAAGGCGGCCACCGACAACGCCGGCAACGTCATCAGCGAACTCAAGCTGGTCTACAACAAGACCCGCCAGGCCGGCATCACGAAAGAGCTGTCCGAAATCGTGGCCGGCGCCGCAGCGGTCTGATCCCGGCGTCCAACAGAAATCTAGAGAAATTAAAGGTACACATCATGTCTCAAGCACAAGGCAAGATTGTTCAGTGCATCGGCGCCGTCGTGGACGTGGAATTTCCGCGTGACCAGATGCCGCGCGTCTACGACGCCCTGAAAATGGAAGGTTCCGCGCTGACCCTGGAAGTCCAGCAGCAGCTGGGTGACGGTGTGGTCCGCACGATTGCGCTGGGTTCGTCCGACGGCCTGCGCCGCGGCATGGTGGTGTCCAACACCAACGCCCCCATCACCGTCCCGGTGGGCAAGGCCACCCTGGGCCGCATCATGGACGTGCTGGGTCAGCCCATCGACGAGCGCGGCGAAGTGAGCCAGGAACTGACCGCTTCCATCCACCGCAAGGCTCCGGCCTACGACGAGCTGTCGCCCTCGACCGAGCTGCTGGAAACCGGCATCAAGGTGATCGACCTGGTCTGCCCGTTCGCCAAGGGCGGCAAGGTGGGTCTGTTCGGTGGTGCGGGTGTGGGCAAGACCGTGAACATGATGGAGCTCATCAACAACATCGCCAAGGCGCACTCGGGTCTGTCCGTGTTCGCCGGCGTGGGTGAGCGCACCCGCGAGGGCAACGACTTCTACCACGAGATGGCCGATTCCGGCGTCGTGAAGCTGGACAACCTGGCCGAATCGAAAGTGGCCATGGTCTACGGCCAGATGAACGAGCCCCCGGGCAACCGTCTGCGCGTGGCGCTGACCGGTCTGACCATCGCCGAGTCCTTCCGCGACGAAGGCCGTGACGTGCTGTTCTTCGTGGACAACATCTACCGTTACACCCTGGCCGGTACCGAAGTGTCCGCCCTGCTGGGCCGTATGCCTTCTGCCGTGGGCTACCAGCCGACGCTGGCCGAAGAGATGGGCCGCCTGCAGGAACGCATCACCTCCACCAAGGTCGGCTCGATCACCTCGATCCAGGCCGTGTACGTGCCCGCGGACGACCTGACCGACCCGTCGCCGGCCACCACCTTCGCCCACCTGGACTCCACCGTGGTGCTCTCGCGTGACATCGCTGCGCTGGGTATCTACCCCGCCGTGGACCCGCTGGACTCCACCAGCCGCCAGCTCGACCCGCTGGTGGTGGGTCAGGAGCACTACGAAGTGGCCCGCGCCGTGCAGGGCACGCTGCAGCGCTACAAGGAACTGCGCGACATCATCGCCATTCTGGGCATGGACGAACTGGCGCCGGAGGACAAGCTGGCGGTGGCCCGTGCCCGCAAGATCCAGCGATTCCTGTCGCAGCCCTTCCACGTCGCCGAAGTGTTCACCGGCTCGCCGGGCAAGTACGTGCCGCTGTCGGAAACCATCCGCGGCTTCAAGATGATCACCGCCGGCGAATGCGACCACCTGCCCGAGCAGGCCTTCTACATGGTCGGCACCATCGACGAGGCCTTCGAGAAGGCGAAGAAAGTCGCTTGAGTGCCGGGCCCTTCGGGGCCTTCACTGAAACCACTTTCCCCTTTTCACAGGAGCAACTATGAGCACCATCCACGTCGATGTGGTCAGCGCCGAAGAGTCGATCTTCACCGGCCAGGCCAAGTTCGTGGCCCTGCCGGGTGAGGCGGGCGAGCTCGGCATCCTGCCGGGACACATTCCGCTGATCACCCGCATCAAGCCCGGTGCCGTGCGCATCGAGAAAGCCGACGGCGGCGAGGAGTTCGTCTTCGTGGCCGGTGGCATTCTGGAAGTGCAGCCCAACCGCATCACCGTGCTGTCCGACACCGCCATCCGCGGCAAGGATCTGGACGAGGCGAAAGCCAACGATGCCCGCAAGCAGGCCGAAGAAGCCCTGAAGAACGCCAAGAGCGATCTCGACCTGGCCAAGGCCACGTCCGAGCTGGCCGTCATGGCGGCCCAGATCGCGGCCCTGCGCAAGTACCGACAGAAACGCTGATGGGACCGGTGGCATCGCCACTCCCGCGAGAAATGGACCGGATTGATGCCGGTCCATTTTTGTTTGAACCTGGCCATCCGTAGCACAATCCGGAAACACCCATTCCCGCTGCGCATGCCCTCGATCTTTGAGAACCCGGAACTCGAGCCAGAGGAACTGGCGGCGCGCCTGCTGGTCACTCCCACCGCGCTGGACGATCTGACACTGGCCGATGCCATGAAGGTGGTCGCCTACATGCGGCCCCAGCGCATCGCGGCCGGAACGGTCTTCATCCAGGAGGGGGAAACCCGCCGCAACGACTACATGTTGCTGATCCTTGAAGGCGACATCGCGGTTGAAAGCGATCTGCCAGGGGTCAACGACAGCATGGTCGTGAACATCATCGGGCCTGGGCACCTGATCGGGGAAATGGGGCTGCTGGATGGTGCCCCGCGTTCGGCCACCTGCACCGCCAGCACCGACATCGCCGCCGCCGTGCTCTCGCGCACCGGGCTGATGCGCCTGCTCAAGGACCATCCGCGTGTCGGTTCGAAGCTTTTGCTCGCGATATCCAAGCGGCTGGCCGACCGCCTGCGGGAAACCACCCGCAAGCTCAAGACCTTTGCCCAGATGAACAAGGCCATGCAGCAGGAGCTGGAGGTGGTGATGAACAACCGCACCGGCGCGCCCGGTCTGTATCAGAAGGCTAGGAAGCCCTGACGCCCCCGGCCGTGCCTCACACCCGCACCACAGTATCCGGCAGTTCGTTGTCGGACAAGGCGGTGCGGTCGGCGGGAAAGTGCCGCACGAGCAAGGCCGACACTTCTTCCAGAGCGGCCGTCAACCCCGCCTCGAAATCGCCCGCACCAAGCTGGCGACCCAGCCGCTCCACGATGGCCTCCCACTCGCCCGGATCCACCACGCGGCAGATGGCCCGATCCGCGACCAGCTCGATGGCGTGTTCCGATAGCAGGAGATAGATCAGAACGCCATTGTTCTGTTCGGTGTCCCAGATGCGCAGGCGACCGAACCAGGCCATCGCGCGCTGGCGAACCACGGCGGCGACAGGAGTTCGGCCCCGGGCGCGCCAGAGATAGCTCAGCGGCAGGGCCGCTTCGACGCAGATCCGGATCTCGCCGCTGTGACGCCTTTCGCTGGCGGTGATGTAGCCCGCCAGGCGATCGGCCATGCCGTCCGGCACGGCCCGCAAGCTGTCCCGGGCATCCCCCCAGGCATGTCTGAACAGTCGCAGCCACCAGTCCATGGGCTAAGCCTCACCAGCCACCGGAGGCGCCGCCGCCTCCGAAATTGCCACCACCCCCGGAACCGAAGCCGCCCGAGCCGCCGCCCGAGCCCCAGGCGCCGCCGTGTCCCCCCCAGTGCCCGTTGCGGCCATCACCCCGACCGCCACCGGCGGGGGCCTGGGGCAACTGCTGCAGGAACAGGGCCGCCAGCATGCCCAGCAGGCCGGCCCCCACCGCGATCCAGAGCACGAAGGTCAGATGCCAGGCCAGCGCGCCGGCAGCGGCGCCGGTGAGCAGCGTGCCCAGCTTCTTGCCGAAGATTTCCCGCAGCACGGCCGCAAACAGGGGCACTGCAAACACGAGAAAGATGAGCAGGTCGGGCCAGGGTACCGAACCGTCTTCAACCCGAGCGTCGCCGGGCAGGGGCAAGGCCTCGCCCTCGATGCGGGCCAGCAACTGGTCAAGGGCTCCCTCGATGCCGCCGGCGTAGTCATTGGCCCGAAAAGCGGGCGCGACCACCTCGTCCAGGATGCGCCGGGCCAGAATGTCAGGAATGGCGCCCTCCAGCGCCTTGGCGGGCGCGATGCGCATGCGGCGATCGTTCTTGGCAATGACGAACAGCAGACCGTCCCCGACGTCGCGCCGGCCGATCTTCCAGGCATCACCCAGACGCTGGGTGTATTGGGCGATCTCCTCCGGCGCGGTGCTGTCCAGCATCAGCACCACCACCTGGGTGCCACGCTCCTGCTCGAAGCGCGCCAGCCGCTCTTCCAGGCGCGCGAGCTGGGCGCCATCGAGCGTCCCGGTCTGGTCCATGACGCGGGCGCGCAATTCCGGCACCGGCTGCGATGCCACGGCGATGCATGACCAGACGCCGAGCAGCAGCGCCAGCAGCAGCGAAGCCCAGGCGCCGGGCGCGGGCCGCGGTCGAGTCGAACGTCGTGCCCAGACCGTGCTCACGGTCGGCCGAGGTTGACCGCCGGCGGCTGGGCCAGGGCGGCCTCGTTCTCGACCTGGAATCCGGTCTTGGGGCTGTAACCGAACACCATGGCAGTCAGGTTCGACGGAAAGCTGCGGGTGAGCACGTTGTAGTCCTGCACCGCCTGGATGTAGCGGTTGCGCGCCACCGCGATGCGGTTCTCGGTGCCTTCAAGCGCCGTGGTCAGGTCGCGCACCTGTTCGATGGCCTTGAGTTGGGGGTACTGCTCGACCACCGCCAGCAAGCGGCTGAGGGAGCTGCCCACCTGGGCCTGGGCGGCCTGGAACCGTTGCATGGCCTGGGGGTCATTGATCATCTCCGGGCTCACCTGGATGGCGGTGGCCTTGCTGCGGGCTTCGACCACCTGGGCCAGGGTCTCCTGCTCGGCATCGATGGCGCCGCGGATGGCGGCCACCAGGTTGGGAATCAGGTCGGCTCTGCGCTGGTACTGGTTGAGCACCTCCGACCACGCGGCCTTGCTGGCCTCGTCCAGGCGCTGGAACTCGTTGTAGCCGCAGCCGCTGAGCCCGAGGCTCAGAAACAGGCTGCCCAGCAGAACCGAGAGGCGCAGGCGAAACAGGGTGTGCAACCAGGACATGACCGCTCCGGGAAGTGATGATTACAAAGTACTATACCCTCAGCCCGCCCGGACCACGAGGCGGGCGCGCAACGAATGGCGCGCCCGGGCGCGGCAAAATACCGACATGGCCAAATCCAAGATGCCACCGGGCACCCCGGACGACACCGAACACGCGTTCTACGAAGCCCTGCAACAGGCCGACATTGAACGGCTGATGGCCTGCTGGGCTGACGAGGACGACATCGTCTGCGTACACCCCGGCGGGCCTCGCCTGGTCGGTCATGCCGCGGTGCGCAGTGCCTTTGAGGCCATGTTCGCCCATGGCGGTGTCCTGGCCCAGCCCGAGCGGGTGCGGCGCATCGAGACCGCGCATTGCAGCGTCCACAGCGTGGTCGAGCGGGTGTCTGTGCTGGGCGATGACGGTCTTCAGGTGGCCTGGGTTGCGGCCACCAACGTCTACGTCAAGACGGCCCAGGGCTGGCGAATGCTTGCCCACCACGCCAGCCCCGGCGGGCGCACCGAGCCCGTGGAGGTGGCTGCTGCGGGCCCGTTGCTGCACTGAGGATCGGACCTGTTCCCATGCCTGCACGCCGATCCCCCACAGAACTGGGCGCTTCGCTGGACTATCGGCCACCCCGCTGGCTGCCTGGCGGCCATCTCCAGACCCTCTGGGGCGCACTGGTGGCCCGCCGGCACCATGGCCCTGCACCGCTCTGGCGGCGCGAGCGCTGGACAACTCCCGACGGCGACTTCATCGATGTCGACCGTGTGGTGCAGCAGGCCCCGTCCGGTGCCCCGTTGATCGTGCTGTTCCATGGGCTGGAGGGCTCATCGGCGAGCCAGTATGCCGTTGCCTTTGCCGACTTCGCGATCTCGCAGCGAGTCGATCTCGCTGTGCCCCACTTCAGGGGCTGCTCCGGCGAGCTGAACCTGGCGCCCCGTGCCTACCATTCGGGCGACTTCGAAGAAATCGACTGGATCCTGCATCGCTTTGCCGGACAGACCCCGGGCCGCCCGATGGTGGCGGTCGGTGTTTCCCTGGGTGGCAACGCGCTGCTGCGCTGGGCCGGAGAAATGGGGCACCAGGCCGCGGCGGTGGTGTCTGCCGTGGCCGCAGTCTGCTCCCCGCTCGACCTGGCGGCCGGGGGGCATGCCATCGGCCAGGGTTTCAGCCGGCTGGTCTACACCCGCATGTTCCTCTCCAGCATGGTCCCGAAGGCATTGCAGAAGCTGGAGCAGCACCCGGGCCTGTTCGACGGCGATGCGCTACGGGCGGCGCGCGACCTGTACACCTTCGACAACCTGTTCACCGCGCCCTTGCACGGCTTCCGAGACACCGACGACTACTGGCGGCGGGCCTCGGCCAAACCGCTGCTGTCCGACATCCGCGTGCCGGCACTGGCGCTGAATGCCCTCAACGACCCCTTCGTGCCGGCCCGTTCCCTGCCGCTGGCGCACGAAGTGGGAAACCATGTTCAACTCTGGCAGCCTGCCCATGGCGGGCATGTCGGCTTTCCCGCCAGCGACGGTTGGCCTGGCCTCCCGGGTCATGTGAGACAGATGCCCGAGGCGGTCGGTCGCTGGCTGCTGGCCCACGTCTGACCCGGTGCAAGAGAGCTCGGATGGATGAGATCGTCAAAGCGGCCATGGCCAAATGGCCCAACGTTCCCCATTGCCATGGCTGGCTGGGCCTCGATGCCCGTGGGCAGTGGTTCATGCGCGACGACCGCACGCAGGCGGCCGGACCATTTGCCCTGCTCCCGGGAGAGACCGGGCCGACCAGCAAGGGCTCCTGGCTGCGGCACGACAAACTGATCGACTTCATCGGGCGCAACTACGCGCCCGATGAGGCGGGGCAGTGGTTCTTCCAGAACGGGCCGCAGCGTGTCTATGTCGAGCTGGAGGTCTGCCCCTGGGTGTGGCGGCTGCAGCCCGACGGCTCGGTGCTCAGCCACACCGGCCGGCCGGCAAGGGTCGCCGACTGCCTGCTGGACGAGGAGGGGCATCTGTACCTGGTGACCGACTTGGGGGTCGGGCGGGTCCACAGTGCGGACATGGGGCTGGCCGCCGAGGCGGTGGAGCAGGGCCGCTGGACCCCCGAACCGGTCCAACGGGCCGCGATGGCGGGGCAATTCGGCTACGAACCGAGCCCGCAGCGTCGCCGGCAGGCGCTCGGCTGAGCGCCCTCCGGTCCCCGACAACAAGGAAGGCCCGCCGGAAGCGGGCCTTCGATCGGCCGGAAGGGCCAGCTTTTTACTTGAGGGTGTCCAGCATGTACTGGACCGCAGCGCGGATCTCGGCTTCGCTGGCATTGCCTGCGCCCCCCTTGGGAGGCATGGCACCCTTGCCCTTGATCACGCTGGCGGTCAGGCCATCCAGACCCAGGCCGAGCCGGGCAGCACCCCAGCCCGCCTTGTCACCCAGCTTGGGTGCGCCTGCCACACCCGCGACGTGACACACGGCGCAGGCCTGCTTGTAAAGCGCCTCGCCGTTGACCGAAGCCGCCGGTGCCGCAGCAGCCGGGGCCGCAGCCACCACGACTTCCTGCTCGCCGGAGGCGGGCATGGCGGGAGCAGGGGCGGCGGCAGCCGGGGCTGCCTCCGCCGCGGGGGCGGCAGCTGCCCCTTCGACGGCCGGTTCGGCCAGTCGGCCACCGGAAGCGTTGACCAGATGCACCATGGCGCGGGCCAGTTCGACCTCACCGAAGGCGCCGCCGGCCTGCGCACCCATGGCGCCCTTGCCCTTGAGCACCGAGGTCAGGAGCGCGTCGTAGCCGGTGGCGATGCGCGCCGCCCAGCCGGCGTTGTCGCCAATCTTCGGGGCACCGGCCAGACCGGCATCGTGGCAGGCCGCGCACTGTGCCTTGTAGACGGCATCGCCGGCCTGCAGCGGCCGGTTGGCATCTCGCAGTTCCACCCGGCCGACGGGCTGGATGCGCACGGCTGTCGCCAGTTCCTGGTTGACGGCGCCGGCTGCCGGCTTGTCGCCCGAAGTGACGAAATACACCAGGCCGATGATGACAAACACCGGCACCACAAATGCGAAGAACGAGGTCCACAGCAACTGGGCTGGGGTCTTGATGGGGCCGGTGTGGGAATCGTGCGCGTGGTCGCTCATGTTGTCCTCGGGGGTGGCGTGTCGATGCCGTCAGGGCGATTCAAAACGGGCCGTGCAGGCACGGACAGCCTGCAATTATAGCGGTCCCCCCCGCCCACCCAGCGACGGCGCAAGGCGCCTGATAGAATCCGTCGGATTGCGGCTGTAGCTCAGTGGATAGAGTATTGGCCTCCGAAGCCAAGGGTCGTGGGTTCGATCCCCGCCAGCCGCGCCAACATCTACCCTTGCATGCGCCTCATGGACTGAACGCGGTCCGGCCATGCTCGCCGAGGCAGTGCGTCGCCGACCCGCTATGCTCCTGTCGATGGCAACCCGATCCGACGCCTCGACCCTTCGCGCTGCCGGCTGGATGGCCGGGTGGCTGACTCTGATGGTGGTTATCGCCGTGGCCGGGCGCGAGGCCGCGCGCGAGTTGTCGGTGTTCCAGATCATGCTGCTGCGCTCCGTGCTGGGCATGGCCATGCTCTGGCCCCTGGTGCACGCGGCGGGCGGTCTGGCCGCGGTCAGAACCGACCGCCTGCCCCAGCACGCCCTGCGCAACACCGTCCACTATGCCGCCCAGTACGGATGGTTTGTGGCCCTGACGCTGATTCCGCTGGCACAGGTGGTGTCGATCGAGTTCACCATGCCGATCTGGTCGGCGGCCCTGGCGGTGTTGTTCCTGGGCGAACGCATGAGCGGGCGCAAGTGGTTCGCCGTGCTGCTGGGGCTGGTGGGCGTGGCGGTGATCGTGCGACCCGGCGCGGGTGAACTGGATGCCGGACAGCTCATTGCACTGGCGTCCGCACTGGGCTTTGCGGTCTCGGTGGTGCTGGTCAAGTCCCTGACCCGCACCGACACGGCCGTGACCATCAGTTTCTGGATGCTGGCGATCCAGAGCGCGATCGGGCTCGTGCCGGCGCTCATGGTCTGGCAATGGCCTTCGGCGCAGGTCTGGGGCTGGGTGGTGGTGGTGGCGTTCTGCGGCACCTACTCGCACTACTGCTTTGCCAGAGCCATGCAGCATGCCGATGCCACGGTGGTGGTGCCCATGGATTTTCTGCGCGTGCCGCTGACCGCACTCGTCGGCTGGCTGGCGTACTCGGAAGGGCTGGACCTCTTCACCGTACTGGGTGTGGGTCTGATCCTGGCCGGGAACGCACTGAACCTGTTTCGCTGGCCAGCAGGTGGTTGGCGGATCCGGCGCCAGTCCTGAGGCAGCTGCAGGCACAGGCCGGGCTGCGCTCAGACCGACGCCGTGCTTTTGGTGACGCCCTCGCGCAGATAGGCGACGAATTGCCGCGCCGGGGCGGACAAGGTCGCGTCCGAGCGCCAGACCAGGGACCACTGCCGCGGAATCGGAAAGCCCTCCACCGGGAGGCATACCCAAGGGCTGCCGGCCGGCACCGGTGTCGTGCTGCCGGGGATGCCGTCGCCGCCAATGGCCAGCGCCGAAATCACGGCGACGCCCAACCCGGCGCCCACCGCATGTTTGATGGCTTCGTTGCTGCCCAGGCTCATGGCCACCCGCGGTGCGAACCGGCGCGAAGCGAAATGCGCCTCTGCCACCCAGCGGGTGCCGCTGCCGGGCTCGCGCATCAGCCAGCGCTCGTGCCCGAGCTCCTCCAGACCGATGGGCCCGCCGGTCCTGGCCAGTCGGTGATCCCGGGGGGCGATGACCACCAGCGGGTTGTCCCGGAACGGCATGCTGTGCAGGGCGAGGTCTTGCGGCGGCAGCATCATGACCGCCAGGTCATCGGCCTGCCGGTGCAGGCGTTCGATGACCCGGTCCCGGTTCTCCACCGCCAGTTCGATCTCGATGCCGGGGTGTTGCACCCCGAACGGACCCAGAAGGTCCGGGACGAAGTACTCGGCGGTGGTGACGGCGGCGATGCGCAGCGTGCCCCGCAGCAGACCACGCAGGTCCGCCAGCTGGCTTTCGAAGCGCTGCCAGCAGGCACCGATGTCGCTCACGGTTTCCAGCAGGGCCTCCCCTGCGTGCGTCAGCCGGATGCCCCGTCCCTGGGCTTCAAAAAGCGGTTCGCCCACCAGTTCCGACAGTTGCCGCAACTGCACGCTGACGGTGGGTTGGCTGACATGCAGCTCCCGCGCTGCCCGGGTGACCGATTGCAGGCGCGCCGTGGCTTCGAAGGCGCGCAGTTGCTGCTGGGAGATGCGCAGCAGGCGCCGCAGGGGTGTGGGCATGGCTGGTCCGTCAAGGGTGAAATTGAATAGCTTTCAGTCTATGAAAAACATGAAAACAAAGAATTTTACTGAATGAATCAAGGAACCTAGAGTGAGGCCTGTCTTCAACCGAACACAAGGATCATCATGAAAAACGACGCGCCCCAGCACCTCCTGTCCACGGCCGAACCCGGATCCGGCCGGCTGGCGGTTCCCATCACCGTCGCCCACGGCGATGGCATCGGCCCGGAAATCATGGAGGCCACCCTCAAGGTCCTCCAGGCCGCCGGCGCGAGCATCGCGCCCGAGGTGATCGAGGTCGGGGAGAAGGTCTACCTCGGAGGGCACAGCAGCGGGATCGCGCCCGACGCCTGGGACAGCCTGCGCCGGACCCGGGTCCTGCTCAAGGGCCCGATCACCACACCCAGCGGCCGCGGCTACAAGAGCCTGAACGTGACCATACGCAAGACATTGGGCCTGTTCGCCAACGTCAGGCCTTGCATCAGCTACAGCCCCTTCGTGCCGACCCGTCACCCGGCCCTGGATATCGTGGTGGTGCGCGAGAACGAGGAAGACCTGTACGCCGGGATCGAGCACCGGCAGACCGGCGAGGTGGTGCAGTGCCTCAAGCTGATCAGCCGGCCCGGCTGCGAGCGCATCGTGCGGTATGCGTTCGAGTACGCCCGGGCCCACGGCCGCCGCAAGCTCACCTGCATGACCAAGGACAACATCATGAAGATGACCGATGGTCTGTTTCACGAGGTGTTCGATGAGGTTGCCCGCGAGTACCCCGAGCTGGTCGCCGAACACATGATCATCGACATCGGCGCGGCCCGTGTGGCCACGCGCCCCGAACAGTTCGACGTGATCGTCACCTCCAACCTTTATGGTGACATCCTCAGCGACATCGTGGCCGAGATGACCGGCAGCGTGGGACTGGCGGGGAGCGCGAACATCGGCCGGCATGCGGCGATGTTCGAGGCCATTCACGGCAGCGCGCCCGACATTGCGGGCCGCGGAGTGGCCAACCCCAGCGGTCTTTTGCTGGCCGCCGTCATGATGCTGGTGCATATCGGTCAGCCCGACGTGGCTGCCCGCATCCACAACGCCTGGCTCAGCACCCTGGAGGACGGCGTGTTCACCGCCGACCTGGCCGGACGGGGACAAGCGGGCCGCGTGGGCAGGCCGTTTGGCAGCATGGACTTCGCCGATGCGGTCATCGAACGCCTGGGCCGGCGGCCCCATACCTTGCCCGCGGTGGACTACCCGGAGGCGTCTGCGGACACCGCGCCTGACCCCGTCGAACCGGAGGACCGGTCCGGGGTACCCGTGACCAAGCGCCTGCTCGGGGTCGATGTCTTCCTGCACGAACCGGAGCGTTCGCCCGACGACCTGGCCCGGCGGCTGCTGGCGGTGCAGTCCGGCACGCTGCAGCTGCAGATGATCACGAACCGCGGGGTCAAGGTCTGGCCACAGGGTCTGGCAGAGACCAGCTGCACCGATCACTGGCGCTGCCGCTACCTGCCCGGGCAGGCGGACAGCCCAATCCGGCAGCGCCAGGTGATCGAGTTGCTGGGAGCGCTGACCGATGCCGGGCTTGACGTGATCAAGACCGAGAACCTGTACGACTTCGACGGGGTCAAGGGGTTTTCGCTCGGTCAGGGGCAATAAGGGGGCCGGCTGTCAAGGCCCCGGCCCCAGGCGGTCGAGCAGCTCGAACAGCTGGTGCACCGATTCCGATTTCTCGATCACCCGGTGGATGCCCAGCCGCCGGGCGCTCTCGTGCAGGTCCTCGGCAACCACGGCCGAGGTCAGGATCACCGGCAGGTCCGGCAGCAGCCTTCGGGCGGCCGCTGCCAGCGCCAGCCCGGACATCTCGGGCATGTTGTGATCGACCACCAGCACATCGAAGGCGGCTTCGCCGGAGCCCAGGCGGTCCAGGGCTGCCTGTGGCGAGGACAGGGCCGTGACCCGATGACCGGCCCGTCCGAGCTGGCGATTGACCAGGTCGGTCAGCAGTGCATCGTCATCGACGTACAGCACCCGGCACGGGCGCTGCGACGCCCTGGGGGCAGCCGGGGGCTGCTCCGGGGGCGGTGATGGGCCCGCCAAGGCTTGCTGTGCCGGCAGCCAGATCTCGAAGGCGGTTCCCTCGTCCGGCCGGCTGCTGACGGTCAGGCCGGCATCGTGCTCCTTCAGGATGCCGTGCACCACCGCCAGACCCAGGCCGGTGCCTTCGCCGCGAGCCTTGGTGGTGAAGAAGGGCTCGAAGATCCGTCGCATGTTCTCCGGCGCCATGCCCATGCCGTTGTCGCTCACGCGCAGCAGTACCCCGCCTTGCTCCTGGGGCGCACCCGATTGAAGCACCTGCCACCCATCGGCCCCGGCTGGCGGTGGCTGGCGACAATGGCTGAGCGCGATCAGGACCCGCGCCTGATGGTGGCCCCGCACCGCCTGCACCGCATTCGTGCCCAGGTTGAGGATGACCTGTCCGAACTGGTTCGCGTCGGCCACGATGCGAGGCAGGCCGGGTTCGATGTCCACGGCGATCGACACGCCCGCCGGTGCCGTGGTGCGCAGCAGGGAGTGGACCTCTTCCACCAGCGGGGGCAGGTCCAGCGCCTGATGCCGGGCCTCCTGTCGGCGGGCAAAGGTGAGGATCTGCTGCACCACGGCGCGGGCGCGTCTGGCCGCCTTCTGGATCTCCCTCAGGCTGGTGGATGCGGGGCTGCCTTCGGCGCATTCTTCCAGGGCCAGCGCCGCGTTGCCGAGAATGGCCGCCAGGATGTTGTTGAAGTCGTGCGCGATGCCACCGGCCAGTGTGCCCAGCGCCTCCATCTTCTGTGCCTCCCGCAATTGGGATTGCAGCAACTGGCGGGCATCTTCGGCCCGCTGGCGCTCCGACAGATCGAAGTCGATGCAGAAGAACTCGGGATGGCCGGCCTCGTGGTGCAGCAACACGTGCCCGGAGTGGACGTTCACGGCGCTGCCGTCCTTGTGCCGCAGGCACAACTCTGCCGACGGGATGGCTTCGCCGGACTCCAGCATTCGCCGGGTGGCTGTGATGACCTCTTCGCGCATCTCCACGGGGATGATCAGGTCCAGTAGACTGCGCCCCAGCGCCTCGGCCTCGCTGAATCCGTACAGGCGCTCGGAGGCGCTGTTCCAGAAGCGGCAGACCAGGTGGCGGTCGTAACCCTGGACGGCCACGTCGGGAATGGCGTCGATCAGTCGCCGGAAGCGCTCTTCGCTCTGCTGCCGGCCAGGTTCTTTCTCCGGCGGGAGGGCGAGCTCGAACATGAGCATGTGCAACACCGTGGAGCCGTCCGGCTCCCGCAGGGCTCGCCAATGGCCCTGCACCCATCGACGCAGGCCGCTTCGGGTGGTGATGTGCCAGCGGTGTTGGCCGTCGGTGCACCGTGCGATGCTGTCGCCCAGAGCTTGCCGCAGTGTCGGCAGCTCCCCCGCATCGACCATGCTCCAGAGCGTCGCCATGTCCGGCGGCGGGACTGCCGGATCGAGCCCCCACAGCCGGTGGCCGTCCGTGTTGAGGTGTTCCAGGCGTTCCCGCCCCTGGCTGTCCGTGCGGCAGCTCAGGAGAGCACCCGGCACCAGGCGGGCAAATTCCTCGAACCGGTGATTGGGGGCCCCGGCTGGGCCGGCAGTGGCGGGAGGCATCGGCGCATTATGGGATCCGGACCGGGGCCTCGCAAGACGGCGAACGCCCTGCCGCCGGGTTATTGTCGGGTCCGTCGCTCCTGGAGCGCCATGACGGCGGCCGCCAGGTCTTCCAGCGCCGTGCCGACCGACTTGAACACCGTGCGCTCGCTGTCGGCCTTGCGGCCGATGGCCACCCCCTTGCACAGGGTGCCCAGGGTGCCGCGCACCTCGTCCTCGCGCAGGATGCCGCGGCGCAACGGGCCGAGCAGATCGCCACTCTTGACCAGCGCCTCCTCGGTGTCGACAAACACCCGCGCATCCACCCAGCAAGCGTCGTCCGCCTCGCGCATGGCGGGGGTGAAGCTGCCGATCAGGTCCAGGTGCGATCCTGCCGGAAGCCAGGCGCCCTGGACCACCGGTTCGGTGGCCAGGGTGGCGCAGCTGACGATGTCGGCTTCGGCGCAGGCGGCGGGCAGATCGGTGATGGCCTGGGCGGGCAGACCTTCGGTCTGCCATTGCGCGGCCAGGGCCTGGGCCTGCTCGGGCCGACGCGCCCACACGGACACGCGGTCGATGTCGCGCACACAGCGGTAGGCATGCGGCAGCAGGGCGGCCACGGCACCGGCGCCGACCACCACCAGATGGCGTGCGTCCTGGCGGGCCAGGAAGGACGCTGCCAGGGCCGAGGCTGCCACGGTGCGGCGCGCGGTGAGGACGGTACCGTCCAGCGCGGCCAGCGGCACACCGGTGGCGCCGTCGAACAGCAGGTAGCTGCCGTGCAGGCCGGGCAGACCGAGGGCGGTGTTGCCGGGCGCGATGTTGATGATTTTCACGCCGTAGTGCTGCCCGGGTTGCCAGGCCGGCATCAGAAGCGAGGTGAAGCGGGGACCGCCGGGTGAGCCGATCTCGTGCACATGGCGTGCCGGTACCTCGCAGGTGCTGCTGCGAAAGCGTTCGCGCAGGGCGGTGATCAGGGGCTCGAAGGGCAGGGCGTCGCGGGTCTGGTCGGCATCAAGGGCAAGCATGGCGCGATGGTAGCCGACCCGGGCAAAGGGCGCGGCCGCGCAGCCATCGACATGCCCGCTGGCTGGCATCCTCGGTGTGGTGTGCATGGCACAGTTGGGGCGCGCCGTCGTGACGGTGCACACGGAGACGTCCGTCCGGCTGGATCCGGGGGAGCTCTTTCCCGTATGCTCAGAAAGTTTGTCAACCAAAAGCGGGCCCGCGGGCGCGCCGACCGTCGTTGGGGACGTTTCCAAGCATGAATCGCATGCGTGCATTGATGCTGCTGGTGGCGGTGCTCACCGGGCTCGCGCTGGCGGGGCTCTGGTGGCAGGCCGACCGGGCACGAACACTGCTGCAGCAACAGGCCTTTGACGAGGCCGAGCAACGCAGCCTTCAACTGGCCGATGCGATGGCCGGACAGATCGACGGCCTGCTCAGCTCCCTCGACACCGCCCTGCTGCGCCTGCGGCGCGACTGGCTCCAGGTCACCGATGTGTCCGATTTCGCCCTGCTGGCGCAGGAAACACTCCGAACCCTGCCGGAAGGCTTTGTGGATTATGTGTCGGTGGTGGACGCCAGCGGGCACGTGGTCTACAACAGCCTGGGTGCGGAGTCGGGTGTTTTTGTCGGTGACCGACCGCACTTCCGGGCCCAGCGCGCCGCGCCGCAGCAGATGCTGGTGGGCACGCCAGTGCAGTCCCGGCTGTCCGGTCGCTGGGTGTTCATCGTCAGCCGGGCTGTGCTTCGCGAGGGGGTGTTCGACGGCACGGTGCACCTGCTGGTGTCCACCGAGCATGTGGCCCGTCGCCTGGCTGCGTTGTCGCTCAGGCCGACAGACATCGTCTCCCTCGTGCACCCCAACGGCGACCTGCTGGCGCACAGCGCGAACAACACGGGCGCCATGTCGCGCAAGGTGCCCGCGGATCGTCCGTTTCTGCTCGACGGGCGGGCCGAGGCCGGCACTTTCCGTTTCGAAAGTCCGCTCGATGCCCGCTGGCGCACTGCCGGTTGGCGCCGGCTGCCCGACAGCGGGCTGGTGACCGTGGTTGGTCTGTCGGACGAGGGTGTGTTGGCGCCCCTGCAGGCCCTCATGCAGCGCGACTGGGTGTTCAAGCTGCTGCTTTCGGGCCTGTTTGTGGCCGGAGGTGGCCTGATCATGCTTCTGCTGGGCCGGGTGGGCCGCAGCCAGGCGCTGCTGGAAACGCTGACCGGTGAACTGGAACAGCGGGTCCAGGCGCGCACCCGTGACCTGGCCATGCTCAATGCCGAGCTGGAGAGTTTTGCCTACAGCGTGGCCCACGATCTGCGCACGCCTTTGCGCAGCATCCATGGCTTTGCCAGCCTGCTGGAGGAGGACCAGGCCGAGCGCCTGGACGATACCGGCCGGTCGCACCTGCGCCGCATCCAGGCGGGGGCCAAGCGCATGGGGCAACTGATCACCGACCTGCTGTCGATGACCCAGCTCGGCCGCGCCACCCTGAAGGTGTCTCCGGTCGACCTCAGCGCGATGGCCACGGACATCGCCTCCGAACTGGACCGCAACGATCCCCGGCGCCGGGTGGAGTGGCAGATTGAAGAAGGCTTGCGCGCGGAGGCCGACCCGGTGCTGGTGCGCGCCGTGTTGCAGAACCTGCTGGGCAATGCCTGGAAGTACACCGGGCAGAACCCTCAGGCACGCATTTCGCTGCGCCGGGAGTCCACAGCCTCGGGCCTGCACACTTTTGTGGTGCAAGACAACGGTGCCGGCTTCGACATGGCCTTTGTGCAGCAGCTGTTCCAGCCGTTCCGGCGCCTCCATGCCCACGACGAGTTCGAGGGATCCGGCGTTGGCCTGGCCACGGTCAAGCGCATCGTCGAGCGACACGGCGGGTCGGTGGGGGCCGAAGGTGTGCCGGGCCAGGGGGCCAAGTTCCGTTTCAGCCTCCCGCAGTCGGACGTCTGAGGAACTGGGATCTTCGGGACGCGCACGCTTCAGAACGACCCGAGTGCGGAGCCCAGCAGCACCACCGCCGCAAGGGCCAGCAGCGGTATGAGGACCGCCACCACCAGGATGTCGGTGTAGGACTGCCGGTGGCTGAGTCCGCAGATGCCCAGCAGCGTGATGACCGCGCCGTTGTGCGGCAGGGCGTCCAGCCCACCGGTGGCAATCGCCGTCACCCGGTGCAGCAGGTCGGGCGCGATGCCGGCGGCCTGCCCCATGGCCAGCCAGGTCTCGCCCAGGGTCTGCAGGGCGATGCTCATGCCGCCCGAGGCCGAGCCGGTGATGCCGGCCAGGATGTTGACCGCGATCGACATCGAGATGAGCGGGTTGTCCGGGGCGATGCCCAGCACCGCGTCGCGCAGCAGCGTGAACCCGGCCAGCGAGGCAATGACCGCACCGAAACCGACCTGGGAGGCGGTGTTGAGCAGCGGCATGACCGAGCCACTGGCACCTTGCTCCAGTGTTCGGCCGATGTGCGCGAGCCGTTGCCGTTGCAGCACCAGCAGCAGCACGATGGCGGCGGACAGGGCGAGGATCACGGCCCAGATGCCCCGCACGCGGTCGATGTCGGTCGCGCCGTACCGGGCCTCGGCCAGGTAGCCGGTGTCCAGTGCCGGCAGCCACCAGGTGGCCAGCAGGTAGTTCAGCGCAATCACCAGGGCCACCGGGGCCAGGGCGCGCCACAGGCCACCGCTTGCGCCTGAGCCGGCCGGCTCCGGTGCGGTGACCTGCCCGGGTTCGTCGTGTGTGCCGTAGCCTTCGCCCGCCGCGCGGGCCAGGCGGGCGCGACGTTGCAGCCACAGCAGGCCGACCACCGCCATCACGGCGCCGCCGATCAGGCCCAAGCCGGGCGCGGCAAACGGCGTGGTGCCGAAATAGGGCATGGGAATGGCGTTCTGGATCGCGGGGGTGCCCGGCAGTGCGGTCATGGTGAAGGTGAAGGCGCCGAGCGCGATCGTGCCCGGAATCAGGCGCTTGGGAATGTCGGCCTGGCGGAACAGCGCGGCCGCGATCGGGTAGACCGCGAAGGCCACCACGAACAGCGACACACCGCCGTAGGTCAGCACGGCACAGGCCAGCACGATGGCCAGGATGGCGCGCTGCGCGCCCAGCCGCGCCACGATGCCGTGGGCGATGGCCCGGGCGGCGCCCGAGTCTTCCATCAGCTTGCCGAACACCGCGCCCAGCAGGAACAGCGGGAAGAAGGCCACGATGAAGCCGCCCAGTGCCGGCATGAAGACCTGGGTGTAGCTGGCCAGCAGCGGCGTGCCGGGGCTCAGCAGGGCCGCCAGCAAGGCCATCAGAGGCGCGAGGATGAGCACGCTGATGCCGCGGTAGGCCAGCGCCATGAGCAGGCCCAGCGCCAGCAGAATGCCCAGAATGCCGGTCACGGGGTGCTCCTCATGCGCCGAAGGTTTTGGCCAGGTCCAGCGTGCTGCGCTGGCCGATGTGGCCCCGGTGGGTGTGCAACCAGCGGTCGGCCGCCTCGACGCCGCGGTCGAACAGCATCGACAGGAAAGGCCACTGGGTCTGCGTCTTGGTGGCGGCGCCCAGCGCCGCCAGCGCCTCGCCGCCGTCGACCCGGTGCACCTTGAGCGCCTCGACGCGGGCGAACAGCGGGTTGCGGTAGTGGTGACCGGGCCGGCCCTCGTCGGCGATCAGCTGTTGCAGCAGGGCGATCGAGCGCATTTCCTTGAGCAGGCTGGCGTTGAAGGTGACCTCGTTGATGCGGTCCAGGATGGCGTCGGCCCGGGTGGGCAGTTCCTCGCGCAGGCTGGGGTTGATCTGCACCAGCAACAGGTCGTTGGCCGGGCTTTCCTTGATCAGCGGCAGCAGGGTGGGGTTGCCGGCGTAGCCGCCGTCCCAATAGGCTTCGCCGTCGATCTCGACCGCCTGGAACAGCAGCGGCAGGCAGGCCGAGGCCAGCACCACGTCGACGCTCAGCTCGTGCTGGCGGAAGGTGCGCAAGGCCCCGGTGCGCACCTGGGTGGCGGCGATGAACAGCTGCGTCTTGTGGCAGCCGCAGACCTGATCGAAGTCGATGGTCTCGTTCAGCACGTCGCGCAGCGGGTTCAGGTTCAGCGGGTTGAGCTGGTAGGGCGAGAGCTGGCTGCCCAGCAGGCTGGCGGCCTGGCGCCAGGGCGCGGTCCAAGCGGTCAGCCAGGGGTTGTCCGGGCCCCAGAGGCTGGCCAGCGGGCCCATTTCCAGTGCGTGAAAGGGCGAGGTCTTGGCCACCCGGCGCCAGAAGCGGCCCAGGCTTTCGCGCGCGCCCTCCCGCCCCCCTTCCATCAGGCCGGCCGCCAGGGCCACCGCGTTCATGGCACCGGCGCTGGTCCCGCTGACGCCGGCAATCTCCAGACTTTCCTCTTGCAGCAGGCGGTCGAGCACCCCCCAGGTGAACGCGCCGTGCGAGCCACCCCCCTGCAGGGCGAGGTCGATCAGCTGGTGTTCCTGGCGTCTGGCGCGGCGTGACGGGTGGGTGGGGCGGCGTGCGGATGTCATGGTGTTATTGTGCATTGCAGCATCAACGACATGGGAGTCTCCCGCCGTGCCGGGGTTCCCTGGGCCCTCAGCCACAGCGGCGACAATCACCCGCTGCCCCCGTGTTTGCCCACCAACATGCCCGAATCCCTTGCCGACCCCGCCGACACCACGGCCGCCCCCAGCGGCCCGCTGGCGCGTGAGGCACTCGCCCTGGGCGCCTTCGACCATGTGGTGGCGCGCCTGCCGGGCTTTCGGTCCCGCTCGGGTCAGCGCGAGATGGCGGCCCACATCGCCGAAACCCTGAGCACGGTCGACTGGCCGCCCAAACCCGAGAAGGGCGAACCGGTGCCAACGCCCGCGTCAGGCGAGCGGGCCATCGCCGTGGTGCAGGCGGGCACCGGCGTCGGCAAGTCGGCCGCCTACGCGGCCACCGTCATTCCGCTGGCGCTGGCCCAGGGCAAGCGGGTCATGATCTCTACCGCCACCGTGGCCCTGCAGGAACAGCTGATGGCCAAGGACTTGCCGGCGCTGGCCGCGGTGCTGCCGCAGGGCTTTGCCTTTGCCCTCGCCAAGGGACGCGGGCGTTACGTCTGCCGGCTCAAGCTGGATCAGCTGGCCGGGGGCGATGCCGCCACCGCCGAGTTGTTCGGGGACGCGGAGGCGGCCGAGCCGGCCAGAGGCGATGCGCTGGAGCGTGCCTGGGCCGAACAGGCCCGCGCCTACGGCCAGTGGGGCCAGATGCTGGACCAGGGCGACTGGGACGGTGACCGCGACCGCCTGGCCGAGCCGCCCCCGCCCGAGTTGTGGGGGCCGGTGGCCGCCGAGCGCCACACCTGTACCGCGCGCCACTGCCCGAGCTACCAGGGCTGCAGCTACTTCCAGGCGCGTGCCCGCCTGGCCCAGGCCCAGGTGATCGTGGTCAACCACGACCTGCTGCTGTCGACGCTGGGTCTGCACGCCCTGCCCGATCCGTCCGACTGCTACCTGGTGTTCGACGAGGCCCACCACCTGGGCAGCGTCGCCCAGGGCCAGTTCACCGAGAGCATGGACCTGATGCACGGCGCCTGGCTGGACAAGCTGCCGCGCGCCGTCAGCGATGTGGCTGGCGCCATCGCCCATGTGCCGGGGGTGGATGTGCCCACGCTGGCCAGCGAGCTCAAGGCGGCCCAGGCCGACCTGGCCCGCCGGGCCATGACCCGCCTGGCCGAGTCGCCCGAGTGGCTGGCGCTGTCCGGCCGTCAGGGCGGCATGCGCCCGCGCAACGGCCGCGACGGCGCCAGCGGCTTCGACTTCACTGTGCCCAAGGCGACCGTGCGCTTCGAGGGTGGCGCCCTGCCGGCCGACTGGCTGGACACCGTGGGTCAGATCGCCACCCGGGCCGGGGCCCTGCTCAAGCTGCTGGAAGACCTGGCCACCGAACTCAAGGCCAAGGCGCGCGACAACCCGGGCGAGGCGCCCCGTTGTGCCCAGCTCTACAGCCGCATCGGCGCACTCGCCCCCCGGCTGCAACATATGAGCGCTACCGCCGAACTCTGGTTGCAGGCACCTGAGGCAGGCCAGGCGCCGCTGGCCAAGTGGCTGGAGGCCGGCATCCAGAACGGCATGGTCACGCTCAGCGCCCACGCCTGCCCGCTCAACCCGGGCAGCCTGCTGCGCAGCCAGCTCTGGAGTCGGATGCGTGCCGCGGTGGCGACCTCGGCCTCGCTGGTCACCTGCGGCGGTTTCGACCATTTCCTTCACGAAAACGGCCTGGCCTTCGACGACGCGGTGCGGGTGCGCGAGGTGCAGAGCCCGTTCGACCATGCGCGCCAGGGGCGCCTGGTGGTGGTGCAGACACAGCACGACCCCAAGGACGTGGAAGGCTACAGCCGGGAGATGCTGGACCTGCTGATGGACGACCTGGCCCAGGTGCAGCGCGGGGCGCTGGTGCTGTTCACCTCGCGGGCGCTGATGAAACGCGCGCAGGACCTGCTCGAGCGTGGCCTGCACAGCCGCTTGCGCGAGCGCGTGCTGGTGCAGGGCGAGGCTTCGCGCACCCAGCTGCTGCGGCGCCATGCCGACCGCGTCGAAGCGGGGGAAACCTCCATCCTGTTCGGCCTGCAGTCCTTCGGCGAAGGGCTGGACCTGCCAGGGGAGCTGTGCGAATGGGTGTTCATCACCAAACTGCCCTTTGCCTCGCCCAGCGACCCGGTGGGCCAGGCGCGGGCCGACTGGCTCAAGGCCCAGGGCCGCGACCCGTTCAGCGAGCTGGTCGTGCCCGCCACCGGCGCGCGCCTGCTGCAGTGGACCGGCCGGGCCCTGCGCAGCGAGACCGACGAGGCCGTGGTCGTGTGCTACGACGCGCGGCTGCTGCGCCAGTCCTATGGCCGGCGCATGCTCAAGGGCTTGCCACCCTACCGGCTGCAGCGGCGCGAAGCCGGCGGTATGCTGGTCGACGTCGTTTCCTGAACAAACCCGACTTTTTTAAACACATGATCTTTGCCACCCTCAAACTGCTGCACGTGCTGGCCATCATCGTCTGGATCGGTGGCATGGTGTTCGCCCACTTCTTCCTGCGTCCCGCGGCCCTGCAGCTGCCGCCCCCGCAGCGTGTGCCGCTGATGCACGGTGCGCTTCAGCGCTTCTTTGCCGCCGTGCTGGTGTCTGTGGTCATCGTGCTGGTCACCGGCCTGTGGATGATCGGCCGGGTGGCCAAGGAGACCGTGCAGGCGGGCCTGTCCTTCAACATGCCGCTGGACTGGACCCTCATGGCCGTGCTGGGCATTGTCATGATGGCCATTTTTGGTCACATCCGGTTCGCCCTGTTCAAGCGTCTCGCGCGCGCGGTGGCGGCGCAGGACTGGCCGGCCGGCGCCGCCGCCCTGGCCTCCATCCGCACCTGGGTGGGCATCAACCTGGTGCTGGGCGTGCTGATCATCGTCGTCACGCTGCTGATGGTCTGACCCGGCCGCTTCACTGGGTCGCCGCCAGCGCCGCCCCCAGGGGGAGCAGGTCGGCGCCGCGCGCGCGCTGCCACAGCCAGGCCAGCGCCGCGGCGGTGTCCGGGCGGCTGGAGCGTTGGCTGGCAGGCAGGGAACCCACCGCGTCGACCGGGCCGACGTCGAAACTGAACACATAGGTCGGCTCCTGGCCCATGCGCAGGTCGGTGACCTGCAGACGCCCGTCAGGCGTTTCGCGCAGCCGGTAGAAGCCGTGGCTGAAGTTCGCGATGCGGGCCACCGGCTCGCTCTGGCCGTGCCGCTCGATGAGGTCCGCACCCCGGTCGTGCGCGGTCCAGCGCACGGTCGAGCGCCCGTCGAGCAGGCTGTAGTAGCCCTCCAGGTAGTGCGTGGGCGTGACGGCCAGCAGCCGCCAGAGCACCGTGTTGAAGGGTGCCGGCGTCACCAGCAGTCGGTCGGCGCTCACCCCCTGCTGCTGCAGGGAGGCGCGCGCCACCTGGGTGGCGACCTGCTGGGCCGCCACACTCCAGCCCAGGTAGGCGGTCGACAGCACCAGACCCACCATGTTCCAGCGCAGACCGCGACCCTCGCGCCGCAGCGCCAGCGCCGCGACCACGCCCGCCAGCAGGGGCAGGGTGTAGGCCGGGTCGATGATGAACACGCTGCCGACCCCGAAGGGGTGGTCGGTGAAGGGCAGCAGCAGCTGGGTGCCGTAGACCGTCATGGTGTCGAGCAGCGGGTGGGTGATCAGCACCAACCAGAGCGCGAGCCACCAGTGCAAGAACAGATGCCGCTCTTTGTGCAGGTGCGACACGACCCAGGCCAGCAGGGGCGAGAACAGGGTGAGGTAGATCAGCGAGTGGGTTTCGGCCCGGTGGAGCACCATGTTCAGGATGGCGTCGCCGTGGTCGATGAAGGCATCCAGGTCGGGCAGGGTACCGGCCACGCCACCCCACAGGGCGGCTTTCCAGACGGCCGTGGGCCGACCCATGACCGCCACGGCCACCGCCGAGCCCAGGGCGATTTGTGTCAGGGAATCCATGCGAGAAGCTTAGCGGCAAGCCGGTAGTCCTGCCGGGGCACGGGCATCGCTGGCCCGCCGGGGTCAAAGGGGCTCAGGCCTGAACCACGATGGGAAAGCGGGCCTGCAGCCCGTCGCTGCCGGGCACGAAGGGCACCGTCAGGGCGGCCCGGTCGCTTTCGTTCAGGCGGCGCCAGAGGAAGTCGCGCGTGTTGCCCGGGTCGCCCTCCACATAGAGCTGCGTCGTCAGCAATTCCTGCCGGTCCAGGCGCACCTTGAAGTGGATGTGCGGTGTGCGACCGCTGTAGGGGGCCGGACGCAGGGTGCGAAAGCGGTAGCGTCCGTCGCGGCCGACTTCCATGCGACCGAAACCCTGGAAGGCCGGGTCGGCCCGGCCCCGGTCGCCCGGGTGGTGGTAGCGGCCGTCCTCGTCGCACTGCCAGATCTCGACCACCGCCCCCGACACCGGCGTGCCCCGGGTGTCGGTGACGATACCTTCGACCCAGGCGGGGGTGCCGCGTGTGTAGCGCAAGGTCCCGGTGTTGAGCAGGTCGGCGTCGTGGTCGGCGGGCAACTGCAGCGGGTAGAACGGTCCTTCGGTCTGACTCGGGGTCGGGCGCAGCGCGGTGGCGGCCAGGGCCGGGCCGATCCAGGCGGGCAGGGCGAGCGACGCGGCAGCCGCGCTGCCGCGTGTGAGCAGGCCGCGGCGGGAAACAGGCGCAGAGGCCGCGCCAGGAACGCGGCGCTCGGGCAGGGAGGTGGTCATCAGCTGTCCTTCACAGGCGTGGCCCCGACCTGCCCATGCCGGTCACAGGTCCAGGGACACGTACCGGGTATTGTGGTCTTGGGGGTCGGCGGGGTTTCTGCTTTCTTGGAACCCGAGCGCATGGGCAAGTTCCAGCATGCCGGTATTCACCCGCAGCACCGTGCCGACCAGTCTTCGTGTGCCGCGCTCGCGCAGGTGGGCGATCATCTTGCTCATCAGTCGATGCCCCAGGCCGCTGCCCTTGAGGTCGGAGCGCACGATGACGCCGAACTCTGCCGTGTCGTTGTCCGGGTCCACCGTGGCGCGCACCGCCCCGAGGGTTTCTTCGCCGCCGCCTTCGGTCGGCCGGGTCGCGATGAAGGCCATCTCGCGCGCATAGTCGATCTGGGTCAGCCGCGCCAGCTCGCTGTGCTCGATGCTGCGCCGACTGTAGAAGACGCGCAGGCGGATGTCCTCCGGGTCCAGCCGCTCCAGGAAGGCCCGGTGCTGAAGCTCGTCTTCGGGCCGGATCGGGCGCAGGGTCAGCACCTGGTCCTGCCAGGCCCAGGTCTCGATCAGGTGTTCCGGGTAGGGCTGGATGGCAAAGCGCGCCGCGCCGGCGGGCCGGCTGGCCGACACCCGAACCCGGGCGTCCAGGGCCACCGCACCCTCGTGGTTGGTCAGCAGCGGGTTGATGTCGAGCTCGGCGATCTCCGGCACCTGGGCCAGCAGGCGCGAGACCGCCACCAGGGTGTCGGCCACGCCGTCGATGTCCGCCGCCGGCTCGTCCCGGTAGCCCCGCAACAGCCGCGCGATGCGGGTGCGCGCGATCTGAGCCAGTGCCAGCGGGCGGTTCAGCGGTGGCAGTGACAGCGCGCGGTCGGCCAGCACCTCGACCGCCGTACCACCCGCCCCAAACAGGATGACCGGACCGAACACCGGGTCGACACTGGCGCCCACGATCAGCTCGTGCGCGTGTTTCTTGCGCACCATGGGCTGCACCGTGAAACCCTGCACCCGGGCGTCCGGGCGCAGTTCGCGCACCCGATCCAGCATGGCCAGGCAGGTCTGCTGCAACTCGGCGCGGCTGCCGATGTTCAGGCGAACACCGCCCACGTCCGACTTGTGCGAGATGTCTTCCGACAGGATTTTCACCACCACCGGGTAGCCCAGTGCTTCGGCCGCCGCTTCGGCTTCGGCCACGTCACGGCCCACGGTGCGCGTGGGCACCACCGGCAGGCCAGCGGCGGCCAGCAGATTCTTGGCTTCGGGCTCGGTCAGCAGCTCACGCCCCTGGGCCAGCGCGTGGTCGACGATGTGTCGGATGCGTGCCAGGTCCGCTTCGGGGGCACCCCCGTGGGCGGGCGGGGTCTGCAGCAGCTCTTCCTGGTGCAGACGGTAGGTGCGCAGGAAACCGAAGGCGCGCACCGCCTGTTCGGGGGTGTCGAAGTCGGGCACACCGGCGTCGCGGAAGCGGCGTCGCGCCTCGGCCACCGCGGTATCGCCCAGCCAGCAGCCCAGCACGCGGCGCGGCGCCTGCGTCACCTGGGGCAACAGGGCCTGGGCGATCTCAACGCTGGGGACGATGGCGGTCGGGGCGTGGATGAACAGGATCGCGCTCTCGCGATCCTGCGACAAGGCTTCGATGGCATCCACATAGCGCGGGGCCGGTGCGTCGCCGATGATGTCCACCGGGTTGGCGTGTGACCAGTTGCCGGGCAGCACCGCGTTCAGCCGTTCAATGGTGGCCGCATCCAGGGTGGCCAGCGGCACGCTTTCGGCCGCGGCGGCGTCGGCCGCCATCACGCCGGCGCCGCCGCCGTTGGTCAGCACCACCAGCCGGCCCGACGGCCCGTCGCGGAAGCGCGCCAGGGTCTCGGCGGCCAGGAACAGGTCCTGCAGCGTGCCCACCCGCAGCATCCCGGCCCGGGCAATGGCCGCGTCGAACACCGCGTCCGACCCGGCCAGGGCGCCGGTGTGCGAGGCGGCGGCCTGCTGGCCGGCCGCCGAACGACCGGCCTTGACCACGATGACCGGCTTGTTTCGGGCTGCCGCGCGGGCCGCCGACATGAATTTGCGCGGCTCTTCGATGCTCTCGATGTAGAGCAGGATGGCGCGGGTGCGCGCGTCGCTGCCGAGGAAGTCCAGCATGTCACCGAAGTCGACGTCGGCACGCTCGCCCAGCGACACGAAATGCGAAAAGCCAATGCCGCGCGCATCGGCCCAGTCCAGCATGGCCGTGACCAGCGCCCCCGATTGGGAGACAAAGGCCAGCTCACCGGGTCTGGCGCCGATGTGGGCGAAGCTGGCGTTCAGCCCGATGTGCGGCACCAGCATGCCGATGCAGTTGGGTCCCAGGATGCGCAGGGTGTGCACCCGGGCGGCGTCCAGCATGGCCTGTTTCTGGGCCTTGTCCAGACCGGCGGTGACCACGATGGCGGACCGCGTGCCGCGCGCGCCCAGTTCGGTGATCAGCGGCACGATGCTGGCCGCTGGCGTGCACAGGATGGCCAGGTCCGGGGCTTCGGGCAGGTCGGCCACACTGGCGAAGGCGGGCACGCCGTCCAGATCCGGGTGGCGCGGGTTGACCGGGTACAGACGGCCCGCGTAGCCGCTGCCACGCAGGTTGCGCCAGACCGTGGCGCCCACGCTGGCCGGGCGCAGCGAGGCGCCGAACACGGCCACCGAGGCCGGGGAGAACAGGGTGTCGAGGTGCCGTATGCTCATGAGGTCATTGTGCCCCGGCGCGGTGTCAGTCTTGTGAAGGGGACTTGCCCTGTTCTGTGGGCGGGCCTGCCCGTCCTTCCTCCGCTCGGTTCGACGCCATCCAGGCGATCAGGGTCGAGCGCATGGCGGCCTCGACCGACAGGTCGATCGGCGTGACCCAGTCGCGCGGCACAAACACCGTGTAGCCCCCGATCATGTAGCCCATGGGCAGGTAGACCGCCACCGTGTCCAACTGCCCCATGGGCTGGGGCAGTCCGCGCATGCTCTGGCGCGTCACCAGGCCCACCATGTTCAGCTCCTGTCCCGGCATGCGCAGCAGCACCACCTGCTGGCTGTCTTTCTCGTGGGGCGAAAAATAGTCGGCAAAGTTCTTCAGCGACGAGTAGATGCTCTTGACCACCGGCAGGTTGGTGAAGGGCAGCTCCAGCCAGCCG
Organism: uncultured Burkholderiales bacterium; assembly: GCA_937873395.1. Classification (GTDB taxonomy): domain Bacteria; phylum Pseudomonadota; class Gammaproteobacteria; order Burkholderiales; family Burkholderiaceae_C; genus Hydrogenophaga. The sequence continues at coordinate 10,253 of CALMYH010000044.1, read as the reverse complement.
ACCAGGCGGGTGCTGAAGGGCTGGGACACCAGAAAGCCGAGCAGCAGGATCAGACCCACCCCCAGCACGATGCCCAGCCCCGGCAGGTAGAAGTCGCCGATGAAGGGCCGGATCATGCGCATCGCCGTGCTCTCCGTCCAGACGATGAACAGGTAGAGCACGTACACCGTCAGGCCCAGCGGCAGGAAGGTGAGCAGGCCACGAAAAAAATATTGGTACAGGTGTTTCATGAAGCGGCGGCTGGAGCAGGGACGCGCAGCGCGCAGCATAGCAGCGCACGAACGGTGGGTGGTGTCGGCTTCAACGGGAGCCCGACTCGAGTTCCAGCGCCGCGTTCAGTCGTCCAGCAAAAACCAGGTCGATCCGGGCGCCGGCGCGCGAGCGGGCCACCTGCACGCCCGGTTGCGGACCGGGCATGGTTTCGCGCAGGTTCAACAGGCCTTCGGGCCACTGGAACGAAAGGCTGGCCTGCATCGGGAGATAGCCATCCAGGTAGCGCCGCATGAGCGGACCGGCGTGCAGGCGCCAGCGACCCTCACCGGTGCGCTCCAGGGCTTGCGACACCAGGTCGATGCAGATGCTGCCGCCACGCTGCACCTGTGACAGCTCCACCCGGTGTTCGACCACGCGCGCGTCGCCGACGCCTTCGGAGGACGTGATGGCGATGTGGCGCACCCGCTGCGGGTTGAAAGCGATCACCACCCGGGCGTTCGGATCCAGCGCCCGGTGACAGGTGGACAGTCCCACCAGGCCGCTGCTGAGGCTGTCCTGGCTGATGCGGAGATTCGATTCGTAGCGATAGCCCTGCGGATCGGGGCGCTGGCTGAAGAACTTGATTTCTCCCTCCAGCGCGAGATCGCTGATTTCCAGTGCCCGGGCGTCCTCCACGGGAACCAGCGCCAGGGCAAGGCCGACAGCGGACAAGCCGGCAACGGCCTGGGAGAGGTCACAAAGGCGGCTGGGCATGCGGTGCTCCTGAGGGTCGGGTCGGATCCGGGCTTGAACCCGGGCACAATGGCGCCATCTTCAAGCAGCGCACCGGGCATTGTCGAGCACGGCTGGCGCTGCCCGGCGGGCAGGACGCCGGAACTCCTTCGCCCTTCAAGGGCTCTGAAGCCGATGAGTGCCCCACATGGATGGTTCGGCCGCCTCTGGCGCGGTCTTTTTGGCCTGCTGATGGCGCTGGCCGGACTGGTGTTTCTGGTGAGCCTGATGCTGGCCGGACTGATTGCGGTGGCGCTCCTGTCGCTGTGGGCCCTGCTGACCGGTCGCAAGCCGGCGCCGGTGGTGGTGTTTCAGCGTTTTCGCCAGGCCTCGACCCGCTTCGGACAGGCCGGTTGGCCCGGGTCCGGTGGGCGGGCAGCCGGGGATGTGGTGGACGTTCAGGCCCATGAGGTGCCCGAAGAAGGTTTGCCCCGAGTGACCTCGCCCGATCATCGACCGAAGTGAGGACTCATTCGGGCGCCTTCATGGCCAGGGCCAGCGCGTAGAGTCCGTTGCGTGGCAGACCGGTGATTTCGGCGCACAGCTTGACCGCCGACTTCAGGGGCAGCTCGTTCAACAGCAGGGTCAGGATGCGGCGGCTCGCCTCGTCCACCCCGGTGTCCGCCTCCTGAACGGCTCGCGCATGGACAAGCAGCACGAATTCCCCTCGCTGCCGTTGCGCCTGGGCCGCCAGCCAGGCGGGAAACCCGCTGGCCGGCATCTGGGCCACTTCCTCGAACTGCTTGGTCAGTTCACGTCCCACCGTCAGGGGACGCTCACCCAGGCGGGCCAGGTCGGCGGCCAGGGCTTCTATGCGGTGCGGCGCTTCCAGGATCACGCAGGCGCGCGGGTCTTCGCCAATGCGATCGATCTCCCGTTGCCGCTCGGCGGCCTTGCTGGCCAGAAAGCCGGCGAAAACGAAGCGGCCCAGATGCCCGGGATCCTGCGGCGTGAAGCCGCTCACGCTCAGCAGGGCGGTCACGCTGCTGGCGCCAGGCACCGGCACACAGCGCAGGTCGCCAGAACGCACGGCCGCCACCAGGCGCGCACCGGGGTCGCTGAGTCCGGGAGTGCCGGCGTCGCTCACGTAGGCCACCCGCTGGCCTGCTCTCAGCCGTTCCAGCACGCTGGCAGCGGCCTCGGCTTCGTTGTGTTCGTGCACCGCCAGCAGCGGCTTGTGCAGGCCGTAGGCCTGCAGCAGGCTGCCGGTGTGGCGCGTGTCTTCACAGGCGACCGTGTCGGCCAGCGCCAGCACATGCAGGGCCCGCAGGCCGATGTCCGCCAGATTGCCGATCGGGGTCGCGACCATGTAGAGCGCGCCCTGCGGATAATGCTGGTGCGCCGCCGCCTCGCGGGCGGCGCTCAACAGGGACGGAAGGACGGCAGGCATGTGGAATTCCGCTAAGGGTCCGGTGGCACCGCGGCCGGGCAGTGGTGCGCGCACCAAGGAGCAGGGTGACCGCGCGGAGCAGTTGGCGCTCGAACATCTGCAGGATCAGGGCTTGAGGCTGGTCCGGCGCAATTTCCGCACCCCGGGCCGCGGTGGCGGCGAGATCGATCTGATTATGCGCGAGCCGGATGGCACGCTGGTCTTTGTCGAGGTGCGCCAGCGCGCCAGCCACGCCCGTGGTGGAGCCGCCGGCAGCATCACCGGCCACAAGCAACGGCGCATTGTTTTCGCCGCGCGGCACTTTTTGCACCTGATCCGGTCAGAACCTCCATGCCGCTTCGATGTGGTGCTTGTCCAGGGGGTTCCCCACGCGCCCGGTCGTCCCGGGGATGCCGCAGTCGCTCCGATCGAGATCCGCTGGCTGAAGGCGGCATTTGATGCATCCGCTACCTTTTGATACCGCCGCGCTGGTGTCCAATAGAGTCGGCTCCCGGGGGGCCGCACCAGCCGGCCCCGTCCCGATATGATTCCCGTATGCTCCTGCAACGCATCCAGCAACAGTTCATCGACAGCGCGGACCTGAAGTACCAGTGCGCCCAGGTGCTTTCTCCACAGGTTGAAGCCGCCACCCAGGCGGTGCTGGCCAGCGTGACCGGTGGCGGCAAGGTCATGACCTGTGGCAACGGGGCATCGGCGGCCGCCGCACAGCACTTTGCGGCCAGCTTCGTCGGGCGGTACGAGCGAGAGCGCCCCGAGCTGGCGGCCCTGTGCCTGTCGGCCGACGCAGCGGTGCTCACCGGCATTGCGACCGACTTCGAGACGCGCATGGTGTTTTCCCGTCAGGTGCGGGCCCTGGGGCAGGCCGGCGACGTGTTGCTGGTCCTGTCCACGTCGGGCAATTCGGCCAACGTGCTGGCGGCCGTGGAGGCCGCCCACGAGCGCGATATGACGGTGGTCGCCCTGGTCGGAGGCCGTGGCGGCCGGCTGGTCCAGGCGCTGCGCGACACGGACGTCCAGGTTTGCGTGCCACATGAACTGCCAGCCCGTGTGCTGGAGATCCATCACCTCGTGCTGCATTGCATATGCGACGGTGTCGATGCCCAGTTGCTCGGTCTGCCCGAAACGATGAACCCTGAACAGGAGATTTCCTCATGAGCGTTTCTTCCCTGCGTCCGTCACGCCGTGGCTGGGTGACCGTCGTCTCTGCCGTCGCGGCCAGTTTGGCGCTGTCGGCCTGCGCTCCCCTGCTGGTCGGTGGGGCCGCGGTCACGACAGCGGTGGTCGTCACCGACCGCCGCACCTCAGGGGCCCAGCTGGAAGACCAGGGCATCGAATTGCGGGCGTCGAGCCGGTTGCGTGAAGAGGTCGGTTCGCGTGTTCGGGTCAACGTGACCAGCTACAACCGCAGAGTGCTGCTCACCGGCGAAGTGCCCAACGAGCGTGACAAGGCCTTGGTGGCCGAGATCGTCGGGAAGGTGGACAACGTGACCGAGGTGATCAACGAGCTGGACGTGGTCAGCAGCCCCTCGCTGCGGGAGCGCGCTGCCGACACTGTCACCAGCGGGAGGGTGAGGGCCAGCATCTTCGATGCCAAGGACCTGTCGGTCAGTGCATTCAGGTTTGTCACCGAACGCGGTACCGTCTACATGATGGGTCGGGTCACCCAGCGCGAAGCAGACCGGGCGACCGAGATTGTGCGCAACACTCAGGGTGTCCAGCGGGTGGTCCGCGTCCTGGAAATCATCACCGAGGAAGAGCTGCGTCGCCTGCAGCCGTCGTCTGCCGAGGCGCCCGCAGCCAGGTGAACCTACAGGCCGGTCTGCGGCGTGGCGGTCAGCGCAGACGCCGGATCAGGCTGGACGTGTCCAGCCGGTTCCCGCCCATGGACTGCAGGTCGGCGTAGAACTGGTCGACCAGCGCGGTGACCGGCAGGCGCGCGCCATTGCGCCGGGCCTCTTCGAGCACCAGTCCCAGGTCCTTGCGCATCCAGTCCACCGCGAAACCGAAATCGAAGCGGTCTTCCACCATGGTCTTGCCGCGGTTGTCCAGTTGCCAGCTCTGGGCCGCGCCTTTGCCGATGACATCGAGCACCTGCGGCATGTCCAGCCCGGCTTTCTGACCGAAAGCGATCGCCTCGGCCAGACCCTGGACCAGGCCGGCAATGCAGATCTGGTTGACCATCTTGGTCAGCTGGCCGGCGCCGCTGTCACCCATCAGGGTGAAGGCGCGCGAGAAGGCCATGGCCACGGGGCGCGCAGTTTCGAAGGCGGTGGTGTCACCGCCACACATCACGGTCAGGGTGCCATTCTGGGCGCCGGCCTGACCACCCGAGACCGGGGCATCGACAAAGGCCAGACCGAGCGTCTTCGCGGCCGCATGCAGTTCGCGCGCCACGTCGGCCGAGGCGGTGGTGTGGTCCACGAACACGGCCCCTTCCTTCATGCCGGCGAAGGCGCCGTCCGCACCCAGCGTGACCGAGCGCAGGTCATCGTCATTGCCGACACAGCAGAACACCACATCGGCCCCGGCCGCCGCCTCGCGCGGCGTGGCCTTGGCCGTGCCACCGAACTCGGCCACCCAGGCCTGCGCCTTGGCCGGCGACCGGTTGTAGACCGTCACCGAATGCCCGGCCTTGGCCAGGTGCCCGGCCATGGGAAACCCCATGACGCCCAGACCGAGAAACGCGACCCTCTTGGGCGCAACGGATTCGTACGTCTTTGATGCAATGCTGCTCATGAGGATGCGATGGGGGAATGAGGGGAAGTCAGGTCAAGGATGCGGTGGAACCGGCTTTGCCGGGCCAATCGCATCGCCCCCTTGAGGGGGTGACGCGCCGCAGGCGCGGCGCGGGGGTGGGCAAAGTCGGGCGCTGGGGTGGTCAAACGATCGTCAGGTGCTCGGTGCCCGCTGCCAGGTCCTGGGTCCGGGCGCGCTGGCTGTTGAGCTTGATCTGCAGGCGCAGGTCATTGAGCGAGTCGGCGTTGCGCAGGGCATCCTCGAAGCTGATGATGTTGGCCTCAAAGGCATTGAACAGCGACTGGTCGAAGGTCTGCATACCGATGTTGGTGCTCTTCTTCATGATCTCCTTGATCTCGGCGACCTCGCCCTTGAAGATGAGATCGGAGATCAGCGGCGAATTGAGCATGATCTCGACCGCCGCGTGACGGCCCTTGTTGTCCTGTCGGGGCACCAGTCGCTGCGAAATCAGGGCGCGCAGGTTCAGCGACAGGTCCATCAGCAACTGTGCGCGTCGCTCTTCCGGAAAGAAGTTGATGATCCGGTCCAGGGCCTGGTTCGCGCTGTTGGCGTGCAGGGTGGCGAGGCACAGGTGTCCGGTTTCCGCAAACTGGATCGCATGCTCCATGGTTTCGCGGTCGCGGATTTCGCCCATCAGGATCACGTCCGGCGCCTGGCGCAGCGAGTTCTTCAGGGCCGCCTCCCAGCTGTCGGTGTCCAGGCCGACTTCGCGCTGGGTCACGACGCAGTTCTTGTGCGGATGCACGAATTCGACCGGGTCTTCGATGGTGATGATGTGCCCGAAAGTGTTCTCGTTGCGCCAGTCCACCATGGCCGCCAGCGTGGTCGACTTGCCCGATCCGGTGGCGCCGACCATGATGCACAGTCCGCGCTTGGACAAGGCCACGTCCTTCATCACCTGGGGCAGCCCCAGGGAGTCGATGGTGGGCAGATTGGCCGGGATGGTCCTGAGCACCATGCCGATCTTGCCTTGCTGGATGAAGGCACTGACCCGGAAACGGCCGATGCCGGGGGGCGAGATGGCGAAATTGCACTCTTTGGTGCGCTCGAAATCCGCCGCCTGCTTGTCGTTCATGATCGCGCGCGCCAGCGCCAGCGTGTGCGTGCCGTTCAGCGGCTGGGGCGAGACCTTGACCACCCGGCCGTCGACCTTGATGGCCGGCGGAAAATCCGCCGTGATGAACAGGTCGCTGCCACTGCGGCTGAGCATCAGCTTGAGCAGGTCGTTGATGAATTTCGATGCCTGATCGCGTTCCATGCATTCTTCCTTGTCTGTTCAAGAACGCGGTGGAACCGGCTTTGCCGGGCCACTCGCGTTGCCCCCTTGAGGGGGGATGCGGCCACACGCAGTGGGCAAGCGACGGGGGTGGGACATGCTATCCGGGGAAGTTTTCGGGAATCTTGGCCTTGCTGCGCGCCTCGGCCGCGCTGATCACGTTGCGTTTGACCAGTTCGGCCAGGTTCTGGTCCAGCGTCTGCATGCCGACGTTGTTGCCGGTCTGGATGGCCGAATACATCTGCGCCACCTTGGCCTCGCGGATCAGGTTTCGGATGGCGCTGGTGCCGATCATGATCTCGTGCGCCGCCACCCGACCGCTGCCGTCCTTGAGCTTGCACAGGGTCTGTGAAATGACGGCCACCAGCGATTCGGACAGCATGGCCCGCACCATGTCCTTCTCTTCGGCCGGGAACACGTCGATGATGCGGTCGATGGTCTTGGCCGCGCTGGAGGTGTGCAGCGTGCCGAACACCAGGTGACCGGTCTCGGCGGCGGTCATGGCCAGGCGGATGGTCTCCAGGTCGCGCATCTCGCCCACCAGGATGGCGTCCGGATCTTCCCGCAGCGCCGAGCGCAGGGCGTTGGCAAAACTCAGGGTGTGCGGACCGACCTCGCGCTGGTTGACCAGGCATTTCTTGGATTCGTGCACGAATTCCACCGGGTCCTCGATGGTCAGGATGTGACCGTACTCCGACTCGTTGAGGTGGTTCACCATGCCGGCCAGGGTCGTCGACTTGCCCGAACCGGTGGGGCCGGTGACCAGCACCAGCCCGCGGGGCCGCAAGGCCAGGTCGGCGAAGATCTTGGGTGCGTTGAGCTGTTCCAGGGTCAGGATCTTGCTCGGAATGGTCCGGAAGACGGCACCGGCCCCCCGGTTCTGGTTGAAGGCATTGACGCGGAAGCGCGAGAGTCCCTCGATCTCGAACGAAAAGTCGACCTCCAGGAACTCCTCGTAATGCTTGCGCTGGGCATCGTTCATGATGTCGTACACCATGGCGTGGACGGTTTTGTGGTCCAGCGGTTCGACATTGATTCTGCGCACGTCGCCATGCACCCGTATCATGGGTGGCAGGCCGGCGGAGAGGTGGAGGTCGGATGCCTTGTTCTTGACGCTGAAGGCGAGCAGTTGTGTGATGTCCATCCCGTGGTTCCGTGCGCGGTAGCTGTGACAGACTGATTATGACGACGATTCAAGCCAATCTCCAGTTGGTTCGTGACCGCATGGCGCGTGCCTGTGACCGCTCAGGTCGTGACGTGAACGAGATCACGCTGCTGGCGGTGTCCAAGACCTTCGGTCCGGAGGCGGTGATCGAGGCGCTGGGCGCCGGGCAGTCGGCCTTTGGCGAGAACTATGTGCAGGAAGGCGTGGAGAAGGTGCTGGCAGTGCGCGGGTTGCTGCCGCCAGGCGCTGCGCCTGTGGTCTGGCATTGCATAGGGCCCCTGCAAAGCAACAAGACCCGTCTGGTGGCCAGCCATTTCGACTGGGTCCAGTCGGTGGACCGGATCAAGATTGCCCAGCGCCTGAGCGAGCAGCGGCCTGCCGGCTTGCCGCCGTTGCAGGTGTGCATCCAGGTGAACGCCGATGGCGGGGCCAGCAAATCCGGCGTTTCTCCCCAGGATCTCCCGGGTCTGGCCGAGATGGTGGCCGGGCTGCCGGGTCTGCGGCTGCGCGGACTCATGAGCATTCCCGACCCGGTCGAGGGTGAAGAAGCCCAGCGGGCGGTTTTCCTGCGGGTGCGGGACCTGTTCGAGGCACTTCGAGCCCGGGGACACGATCTGGATACCCTGTCGATGGGCATGAGCGACGACCTGGAGCCGGCGATCGCTGCCGGATCCACGTTGGTGCGCGTGGGGCGCGCCATTTTTGGCAGCCGGGGCTGAGGATCCCCGGCGCCATGGTCAGCGCACCGGCCTGATGTTCCCGCAGTCGGCGGCCAGCCACTTTCCTTGGCCGTCCAGGTTCATGGTTTCGGTCTTGCCGTTGCGTACCGTCTTCATGGCCATCTGCATGGTGTAGCCGGTGTCGCCCTGGAAGGTGTAGGTGCCCTCTCCTGAGGACGGCGGGTTCTTGCATTCGAAGCGCACCTTCATGCTTTGGCTGCTGCGGGAGGTCACGCGGGTAGTGCAGTCGCCCTCGGTCTGTTGCGGCATTTCCTGGCGGGAAGCCATTTCGGGCGAGATGCAGACACGGACGCTCATGTCGCCGCTGGCACCGGACTTGGGCACGGACACGCCCTGTCGGGCCATCATGTCTTCCATCATCTTGCGCTGCTCGGGCGGCATGGCCGCCATCTGCTGCCGCATCCGGGCCATGGCCGCGTCCATTTCCGGGTTTCCCGAGACGCGTTGGCTGACTTCCCACAGGCCCGGTCGGATGGTCTGCGCCCACCCGGCCGAGCAAGCCAGGGACGCCAGAACGAGGGCCAGAAGACGGGGTCCGGCGTGCATGGAGAATCCTTTCAGGGCCGATCAAGACACGGGATTTTGCCCCGGGTGCGCCCGCCTGAACACCCCCTTTCGGAGGATCAGAGGGGCAGGCACGAGCTGTGCTTCACTTCTTCCATGACGGCGTAGGTCCTCGTCTCACGCACGCCGGGCAGCTGCCACAGCACGCTGCCGGCGAACTCGCGGAAGGCGGCCATGTCGGCCATGCGGGTCTTGATCAGGTAGTCGAAGCCGCCGGCGACCATGTGGCACTCCAGGATCTCGTCGCGCACCTGCACCGCGGCCTTGAACTCGTTGAACACGTTGGGCGTGGTGCGGTCCAGCAGCACCTCGACGAAGACCAGCATGCCGCGCCCGAGCTTGAGCGGGTTCAGCCGCGCCTCGTAGCCCAGGATGTAGCCGTCGCGCTGCAGGCGCTGGGTGCGTGCCAGCACGGCGGTGGGCGAAAGCGCCACCGCCTCGGCCAGCTTGAGGTTGGAGATGCGGCCGTCGGCCTGCAGGACCTTCAGGATGCGCAGGTCGATGCGGTCAAGCTCGTGGGAGGTTTCGTTCATGGATGGTGAATTATCCGGTTGAAATCGAAAAATCAGAGAAAAATTCGTTGAATGTTTGTTGATACTGCCGGTATTCACTGTTTTGTCCCGCTCCGGAGACCCGCCATGCCCCGCCGCACCGACCGCCTGCCTTTTCCCTACCGACCCGAAGGCGAAACCGTCGCCCAGCGCCTGGCCGCGCTGCAGGGTGCGCTGGACTGGGCGGCGGCCGCCCAGGTGGCCGCGCCCTGGGTGCGGGCGGTACGCGAGAACCCGCCGCCCTTCTGGGCCATGGAAAGCCTGCTCAAGGAGTACCCGATTTCCAGCGCCGAGGGCCTGGCCTTGATGCGCCTGGCCGAAGCCCTGCTGCGCGTGCCCGATGCCGAAACCGCCATCGCGCTGACGGCCGACCAGCTGGGGCGTGCGGACTTTGACGGCGCGGCCGACTCGACCTTGGCCCGGTTGTCTTCGACCGCGATCGCCATGTCCAAGCACTTTCTGCCCGAGTCCGGCCACGAGCCGGGCCTGATGGCCAAGCTGGGCGCGCGCACCGTGGTGGCCGCCACGCTGCGCGCGGTGCAACTGCTGGGTCGTCAGTTCGTGCTCGGTCAGACCATTGGCGAAGGCATGAAGGAAGCCGCCGCCGCGCGCAAGAGGCATGCAAGCTTGCGGGTTCCGCCGCCGGGCCGCCCCAAGGCGGAACGCGCCCCCTCGGGGGGCAGCGACCCGCGCAGCGGTGGAGCGTGGGGGCTCTGGTTCAGCTACGACATGCTGGGGGAGGGTGCGCGCACTCAGGCCGACGCGCTGCGTTACCAGGCCAGCTACGAGAACGCCATCGCCGCCATCGCCCAGGGCGCCGACCCGG
>CALMYH010000043.1 GCA_937873395.1 uncultured Burkholderiales bacterium | reverse complement strand
CCCGGGGGGGGGGGCGCCCAAACCCCAGGCCCTCCCCCCTGCCGGCCGGGCGGGGGGTGGCCCACACGCCCCCCCACCGGGGGGGCTTCCCCTTCCCCCCGCCAGTCGTCGCCAGCACGGCTGCCACCCGCCACCACCTGGCTGAACAGCCGCCCGCCCAGCTTCAGGCGATCGATGTGCACGCCCAGCGTGCTGGGCAGGTAATCCAGGCGCCGATCGGAGGCTTCACCCGGTTGCTGGGTGCCCGCTTCCCCGGTGTCGACAAAGACCCTCTGCCAGGCGTCCATGTCGAGCTCGGCGGCCCGGATGCCGGCCTGCACCCCCTGCATCGGCAGGGCTGGTGACTCGCCCGCCGGCAGCCCGATGCCGATGCGCCCCCGCAGCACGCGGGGCTCGCCTCCGTCCAGCGCCCGTTCATAGGCCAGAGAAGCCAGGGGCTGCCCGGGCTCTCCGATGTCGATCGCCAGCAGATCGGTCCTCGCTTCCTGGTCGACAATCAAGCCTGCGGTGTTCTCGTACCGCAGCATCAGCGCCTGCCCGGCGGCCTTGGACAGCGGTGCCGGCAGATCGACGCTCAGCCCCCGCAGGTCGCTCTGCAGTCGAAGCTCGGGCATGCCCGCACGGAACTGCAGGTCCGCGCTGTAGGCGGTGCTGCCTTCGGCGTGGCGAAACAGGCGCGAGACCAGCCCCAGATCGCCGTCGCGCAGACCCTGGGCCGTCGCGGTCCCGCGGCCGGTGAAGCGCATCCGGGCATCATCCGGATTCTGGCCCGGCTTGCGCATGCCGCCCTCGAATCTCAGCTCGCCGCCATAGACCAGCGATCGCGCTTCGCGGATCTGGAAGCCCGACTCGCTGAACTCGAGCAGCCCGGTGGCCTGGCGCAATTCGGGCGCCTCGGGCTGGATCAGCACATCGTTGCCCTGGAAGCGGACCTGCCCTTCCAGGCGCACGGCGTTGAGGTCGTAGAGTGGCAGGGCCAGTTTCAGGTCCAGGCGGGCCTGCCCATTCATGCGCGAGCGGGACAGCGCGCCGCCGAGCAGGCCATCGACCGGTGAACGCTGGACGTAAGCCAGCATCTGCGAGGCAGGACCGGAGGCCTGCGTGCTGACTTCCAGCACCGACCGGTCCGAGAGGTCGTCGATCCGCACCTCGGCATCGGTCAGGCGGACCTCCGGCCCGCCATCGACCGTGGCGCGCAAGTTCCAGACCCGCAACGACTCGCGGTCGAGCTCGAATTCTCCGGCAGCCTGCCGCAGCGCCGGCCAGCGACGCTCCCCCTCCCATTGAAGAAAAGGCGGGACGTAATCGAAGTCCACGTCCTGGAAACGGGCGCCGATGCGAAAGGCGTTGCCGGGACCGGCAGGCACCGTGGGCATGTCCCACATGTCGCCCTGGATGCGAAAGCTCACCGTCGTCGGCCCAGCGGAACGGATCGACTCCCGCAGGTAGCGCCGGACCCCGGCGTCCACGGTCAGGGGCAGATAGCGGTGAACCTGGGTGCCGTCGGCACGGGTCAGGCTGGCTTCCAGATCCAGCAGGCCCGGAAAGCGCGAGGCACCCGAGCTCACGGCCGGGTCCGCCGTGCGCCAGCGGACCCGGGCCTTGCCGTCGGCGTCGTCACTCTGCAGCGTGACCTCGTCCAGGAACACCTCGACCTGCTCGCCCTTGCGCTGCCAGCGCGCCTCGGTTTCCAGCTGGCGCACGGGAATCACGGGGTCCTGGAAGACATCCGGCAACTCAAGGTGGCCGTCGGCGATCCTGATGCGCGCCCGCCCGCCATCCTGGTCGAGCGAGAACTGGATCGTGGCCCCGGCAATGCCCGGCCGTCCCGGCAGCGGATAGCGGCCGGACTCCGACATGCGCCCGCTCGGCGCCCCGCGCAGGCCCAGCGCCTGCACACCGCCCCTGGCATTGAAACGCCCCTCGCCAAAGGCCTCCAGCGGCGCCTGCGGATCGTCCGCCTGCCAGCGGGCTTCGAGGTCGGTGATCTGCCCCACTGGCTGCAAGCTCTCCAGCCAGCCGTGCAAGGGCCTTCCCAGCGGCAGACTCGCCGCGACCGAACCCAGGGCCCCCAGATCGATACGCTCGGCGGTCAGCGTGGCCGCTGCGGGCCGCGTGCCCCGGGCAAAGGCATGACCCAGCCGCAGGACGCCACCCGGCCAGACATGACCGGCACGGCTTTGGAAACTCAGGTCGTCGCTGCTGAAACCGAATCCGTCGGCATCCCAATGGACACCGACCCGCCCCTGCAGATTCACCAGATCCAGTTCGGGAAGGCCGCTGCCGAGCCGGGTCCGCACATCGGTCAGGTCCAGGTCGGCCGTCACGGCCTCGACCGCACCCTTTCGGACGTCGGCCCAGGCCCGCAGGCGTCCCTGACCGCCCAGGACTTCGATGTCCCACCGGGCGAGATCGACATGGCGACGCAGCCGCTGCACATCGACCTGCGGGAATTCGGCATAGAGCTCGCCACTCCAGTTGTCCCACACCGGGAGCGTCTGGCCAGCACGGTCCAGGGAAAAGTCCAGCAACGGCTGACGCAGGCGGGCTCGCAGGCTGAAGCGCTGGCCCCACTCCGGTGGCGGCGTGGCGTCAAGCCGCCATTCGTGCAGGCGACCGCGGTTGCGCACCACCAGGTCCAGCCCATCCAGGGCCAGCGCCCCTTCGCTGCGCAGTTCGTCGGTCCAGCGCACGGTGCCGTTGCGAATCACGAACTCCGGCTGGTCAAAAAACCAATCGGACGCCTGACCGCCATCACCCCCCGGTCCGCCCAGGTCCAGACCGGCCACCTCCAGCCGACCCTGCGCGGTACGCCGGACATCCAGCACGGGCGCTTCGATCACGATCTGGTCCACGCCGAGCCGCCACAGCGAGGTGACCGACAGGGCCACATGGACCTGAGGCAGGCGCAGGGCCTGCTGGCCCCGCGGGTCGAACAGGCGGACATCGCCCAGTTCGATCACGGGCACAAATGCCGGCAGAAGGCTGCGCTTTCCGGGCACCGACTCGGCCCGCAGGCTGCCGATACTCACCGGTATTCCCACACGCGCACTGGCCCAACGTTCCACGTCGGGACGCCAATCGCCGATTCGCGGCACAATCCAGAGGTGGAGGGCTCCCCAGCTGAGCGCGAACAGACCCCAGATGGCCAGCACGCCCCACAGCAACAGGCGGGTGGTCACCGAAAGGAATCTGAGGTTTCGCGTGGCAGTTGCGATCGGCGCCGGGCTTTGATTCATGTCCTACTCAAATTATGACGGCCAGCCAAGGGAACAGTTCCACCGGCGCTGAATCTTCAGCCCCCTGCGTGACGCAGGGCCACAGGCGCGACCCGATACCTTGCCGGGCAGACCATTCGCGTTTTGTACAGCGTATCCGCCGGCGCTACGAAAACGAGCTGACCTGCCTGCCCCCCGGAACGCCGGACCGGGCGTCGATGCTCTCCTGCCTGCAGGAGCTTCAAGGCCGGAGGCTGTCCGGGCCGGCCGCCCTGCGCGTGCTGCGGCAGCTGGTCATGGAACGGCTGGCGGTGATCGACTGCGAAGCCGCTGCGCCGCTGTCGGAAGTGACCCGGGCCGTCACCGAGCTGGCCGAACTGGCGCTCGACTTCGCCTGCCGGCTGGCCTTCGCCGACCTGGACGCGCTGCACGGCGCACCCATGACCGAATCCGGCCAGCGCGCGCAGCTCTGGGTCATCGGCATGGGCAAGCTCGGGGCGCGCGAACTCAACGTCTCCAGCGACATCGACCTGATCTACGTCTACGACCAGGACGGGGAGACGGCCGGCAACAGCGAGGGCCGCAACCGCATCAGCCACCACGAGTACTTCGCCAAGGCGGTCAAGCACATCCACAACACCGTCGGGGAAACGACCGAGCACGGCCAGGTGTTCCGGGTCGACCTGGCGCTGCGGCCGAACGGCAATTCCGGACCGCCGGCGGTCTCGCTGGGCGCGCTGGAAGAGTATTTTCTGGTGCAGGGGCGCGAATGGGAGCGTTTTGCCTGGCTCAAGAGCCGGGTGATCGCGCCGGCGGCCAGCATCGCCGACGGCAGCGCCAGCGCGCTGCGCGGGGCGGTGCTGCCCTTCGTGTTCCGCCGCTACCTCGACTACAACGTGTTCGACTCGCTGCGCTCCCTGCACCGCCAGATCCGCGACCATGCGGCCAAGCGGGCGGCCGGCAACCCGGGCCGGGCCAACGATGTGAAGCTCTCGCGCGGCGGCATTCGCGAGATCGAATTCACCGTGCAGTTGCTGCAGGTGGTGCGCGGCGGCCAGTTCCCCGAGTTGCGCACCCGCCCGACGCTGGACGCCTTGCAGCGCCTGTGCAAGGCCAGCCTGATGCCGACCGAGACGGCCGAAGCCCTGGCCCAAGCCTATGTGTTCCTGCGCCGGGTCGAACACCGCATCCAGTACCTGGACGACCAGCAGACGCACCTCATGCCCACACGCGACGACGACCTGACCTGGATCGCCGCCTCCATGGGCTACCCCGACCTGTGTGCCTTCCTGCGCGACTTCGACACCCACCGGGAAACCGTGGCGCACGAGTTCGACAAGCTGCTGGGCGGTCCGTCGAACGGTGGCTGCAACGGCAAGGGCTGCCAGGGTGGCAACGGTCGCAGCGCCGTGCAGGACCTGCAGGGCGTGCTCGCCCAGCTGCCCGAGGCCTTTGCGGCCAAGGTGGCCCAGTGGTGCGAGCACCCGCGGGTGCTGGCCTTGCGCGAGGACGCCCGGGTGCGCCTGGCCCGCCTGGTCGAGCGCACCGGGGCCTGGCTGGAAGACGGCCGGGTCAGCGAGACGGCCGCCTTGCGCCTGGCCGACTGGATCGAACCCCTGCTCCGCCGCGAAAGTTACCTGGCGCTGCTGCAGGAGCGCCCTTCGGTGCACGAGCGCCTGCTGCGCCTGCTGGGCGCCGCCAAATGGCCGGCGCGTTACCTGCAGCGCCACCCCGGCGTGATCGATGAACTGGCCGGCCGCCAGCTGCTGGACGAACGCTTCGATCCCGACCAGTTCGAACGCGACCTCGAAGACCGGCGTGACGCCCTGCGGTCCACCGGCGAGGACGACGAGGAAGAGCTGCTGAACCTGTTGCGCCGCGCCCACCATGCCGAGGTGTTCCGGACCCTGGCGCGCGACCTGGAGGGTGTGCTGACGGTCGAACAGGTCGCCGACGACCTGTCCGCCCTGGCCGACGCGGTGCTGCGGGTGACCGCGCGCTGGTGCTGGGACCGCCTGAAGAACCGGCACCGGGAACGGCCGGCCTTTGCCATCATCGGCTACGGCAAGCTCGGAGGCAAGGAGCTTGGCTACGGCTCCGACCTGGACATCGTGTTCGTGTACGAGGACGAGCACGACAGCGCCGCCGAGACCTATGCTGCTTTCGTGCGCAAGCTGATCAACTGGCTGACGGTCAAGACCGGGGAAGGCGACCTGTTCGAGATCGACACCGCCTTGCGTCCGAACGGCAATTCGGGCCTGCTGGTCTCGACCTTCAATGCCTTCGAGAACTACCAGCGCGGACGCGGCAGCAACACCGCCTGGACCTGGGAGCACCAGGCCATGACCCGGGCACGCTTCGTCATGGGTCATGCGCCTCTGCAACCCCGATTCGACGACATCCGCGAAGCGGTCATCGCCGCCGAGCGCGACCGCCTCGCGCTGCAACAGGAAATCGTCGCCATGCGCGAGCGCGTTCGCCAGGCCCATCCGGTGCGCAACGGGGTGTTCGACGTCAAACACAGCCCGGGCGGCATGGTCGACGTCGAGTTTGCGGTGCAATACCTGGTGCTCAGCGAATCCTGCCGGTACCCGCAGCTGCGCGCCAACAGCGGCAACATCAACCTGCTGCAGAGGGCTGAGGCGGCCGGCCTGCTGCCGTCCGGGGTGGGCGAGGCCGCCGCATCGGCCTACCGGCAGCTGCGCCAGATCCAGCACCGGGCACGGCTGGACGAGGCCCCGACACAGGTCGACCCGACGACGGTGGCGGAGTCGGCCCAGGCGGTGTTGGCCCTCTGGCAGCACGTGCTCGGCCCCTCCCGTGCTTCGGACCGGACATGACGCGTGGCGGCAGCTGGCTCCTGCTGTGCGTGTTGCATGGCGCTGCCAGCATGCTGATGTGGTGGTCGGGCGAGCAGCAGGTGCGCGCGTTCACCTGGCAGGCCGACGACTGGACGCTCAGGCCCTGGACGCTGTGGACCAGTGCCTGGGTGCATGTCAACACGCCCCACCTGATTGCCAACCAGATCGCGCTGGGTTTCCTGACCGCGCTGGCGTGGTTGCTGCGCCCCGGCCTGAAGGCTGCGCTGGCCTGGTTGCTGGCCTGGCCCCTGGCCCAGCTGAGCCTGATACTCTGGCCCCAGGTGGGCTATTCGGCCGGCCTCGGGGGCTTGCTGCATGCCGGTGCCATGATCATGGCGCTGCAGCTGGTGCTCGGCCGCATATCCGCGCGCAAGGCGCGCCGCTGGGGCATGATGCTCGCCGCTGGCCTGGTGGCCAAACTGCTGCTGGAACGCGCCTGGTTCTATCCAGTGGTCTGGGACCCGGGCAGCGAACGGTCGGTGGTGCAGGCCGCCCACCTGTGTGGCGCCCTCTGGGGGGTGGCATTGGCCCTGCTGCTGGACCTCAGGCGGCGCCCGGGGCCGGGGCCGGGACGCTGACCGCCAGCGACTTGCGGAAGCGGTTGAGTTCCTGCACGGTCTTGAAGCTCTGGTCCATGAGCAGGCTCATGTTGTGCAGGATGCGCTCGACCACCTT
Organism: uncultured Burkholderiales bacterium; assembly: GCA_937873395.1. Taxonomy (GTDB): domain Bacteria; phylum Pseudomonadota; class Gammaproteobacteria; order Burkholderiales; family Burkholderiaceae_C; genus Hydrogenophaga. The sequence goes on along the minus strand of CALMYH010000043.1, from coordinate 64,240 downwards.
GGTTTCCCAGACGGCGTCGAAGTCGATCTGCTTGTCCAGCCAGTGCTCCAGCCACTCGGGGTCGGGCAGACGGCTCTGGATGGTGTCGCGCGGGAACAGCGCCTTGTTCACATGCAGGTTGGTCGGGTGCAGGGCCTGGGCGGTGCGCCGCGCACTCGCCATGAGCACACCGACCTTGGCAAAGGCCGAACGGGCCTCGTCGCCGAACTTGCCGATGGCGCGCTTCATATAGCGCAGGTAGGCACCGCCGTGGCGGGCTTCGTCCTGGCTGAGCGTCTGGTAGATGTGCTTGATGACCGGCTCGGTGTGCCATTCGCTGGCGCGGCGGTACCAGTGGTTCAGGCGGATTTCGCCGCAGAAATGCAGCATGAGGGTTTCCAGGGCGGGCGCCGGGTCGAACTCGAAGCGGATGTCGTGCAGTTCCTGTTCGGTGGGCGCCAGGTCGGGGCGGAAGCGGCGCAGGTACTCCATCAGCACCAGCGAGTGCTTCTGCTCCTCGAAGAACCAGATCGACATGAAGGCCGAGAAGTCGGAGTCGTCGCGGTTGTCACGCAGGAACATCTCGGTGGCCGGCAGCGCCGCCCACTCGGTGATGGCGTTCATCTTGATGGTCTGGGCCTGTTCGTCACTGAGCAGGCTGGCGTCGAAGCGGTCCCAGGGGATGTCCTTGTCCATGTCCCAACGGACCGATTCGAGTTGTTTGAAGAGTTCTGGGTACAGCATGGCAGGTCTCCGGCACCTGGGAAAACACACAGAAATTGTAGGCTTGTTGTCAGAAAAACCTTACAAATCATTCAGATTCTCAAGGGTATCGGCGGCCTGGGCACGCAGGGCCTGGCGTTCGTCAGGTGAGAGCCGCTGCAGGTTGCGCACCATCAGCGCGGTGCGCGCATTGGCGGCCAGCGCCGCTTCGTGGCGGTCCAGAAAAGCCCAGTACAGGGTGGTGAACGGACAGGCCTGCGGACCGGTGCGCTGGGCCGGCCGGTAGCGGCAACCCTGACAGTGGTTGCTCATGCGGTCGATGTACTGGCCGCTGGCCACGTAGGGTTTGCTGGTGAAACGGCCGCCGTCGGCGTACAGCGCCATGCCAGCCACGTTGGGCAGCTCCACCCATTCGATGGCATCCACATAGATTGCCAGGTACCAGTCGGCCACCGGCCGCGGGTCGATCTGCGCCAGCAGCGCGAACTGGCCGGTGAGCATCAGGCGCTGGATGTGGTGCGCATAGCCGTGCCGCAGGGTCTGGCCGATGGCGTCCCGCAGGCAGGCCATGTGGGTCTGACCGGTCCAGTACCAGGCGGGCAGCGGGCGCTGGTGGCCGAAGTGATTCGCGTCGCGCAGGCCGGGCATCTGCTGCCAGTAGACGCCGCGGATGAACTCGCGCCAGCCCAGCACCTGGCGGATGAAGCCTTCCACGCTGGCCAAGGGCAGGGCCTGTGGTCCGCACTCGCGGTGGGCGGCCTCGACGGCCTCGATCACCTCGCGCGGGTGGATCAGGTGCAGGTTCAGCGCCACCGACAGCAGCGAATGCCAGCCGAAGGGGGTGTCGTTCCACATGGCGTCCTGGTAGGGGCCGAAGCCGATCAGGCGCTCGTCGATGAAATGGCGCAGGGCCTGCAGACCCTGTTCGCGGGTGACCGGCCAGGCGAAGTCGGCCAGCGAGCCAGGGTGGTTCGCAAACTCGCGTTCGACCAGCTGCAGCACCTCGCGAGTGGTTTCGTCAGGCTCGAAGCGCGCCGGCGGCGGGATCCAGCCCGGGCCCGCCTTGGGGTAGGCCTTGCGGTTGTCGGCGTCGAAGTTCCAGGCGCCACCCAGCGGCTCGTCGCGGTCCATCAGCACGCGGTGCTCGCGCCGCATCTGGCGGTAGAAGTGCTCCATGCGCCATTCGCGCCGACCCTGGGTCCAGCGCGCAAAGCGCGCCCGGCTGCACAGGAAGTGGGTGTCTTCGTGCCAGTGAAGCGGCACGCCCGCCTCGGATGCACAGGCTTCGATGACCTGTTGCAGCCGCCATTCGCCGGCCTCGCACACATGCAGTTGCTGCGGGCGCAGGGCCTGCAACTGCGCGGCCAGGCGTTGCTCCAGCCGGTGGCGGCCGGCCGCCCGCTCGTCGGCGTCATCCAGCTGCACATGGATCACCGGCCAGCCACGTTCGCGCAGCTCGGCGCTGAAATGCCGCATGGCCGAGAGAAACAGCGCGATGCGGGCCTTGTGGCTCCAGACGGCGTCGGCCTCGCCCGGGGCCTCGATCAGCAGCACCCGGTCCAGCGAGGGATCGGAACCGGCCAGGGCCGGGTTGTCCAGCCACAGCTGGTCACCCAGGACCAGCACGAGGCGGCGCACAGACGGTTCGGACACGGTCTGTCGACTTTCAGTCCTGCGGACCGGTGCGCCGGCAGCGCTCGCTGCAGTACTTCACCTGCTCCCAGTCCCGGGCCCACTTGCGGCGCCAGCTCATGGGCCGGCCGCAGGCCAGACAGGGTTTTTGCGGCAGGCTGGCCTTGTTGCCCCTGAATCCCGGGCGTGGCGAAGGATCAGGCACCCGCCGCCCCCTCCAGGGGCGAGCGGTCGGCACGCCAGGCGGCCACGCCCATCGGAATGTCCACCAGACGGCCCATGGGCCGCCAGGGGGCGGCGCCGGATCGCTCGCCGCGTCGCAACACGGGCACCTGGCCACCGGCCCAGATGTCGACCTGCGGTGGCAGGCGTTGGCGCAACTGTTCCAGGGCGGTGCGCACTTCCCGCGGGTTCTGGATGCCGCTGAAGCCCAGCGCCACGATGTCGGCCCCTCCGGCTTCGGCAGCAGCCACGATCTCGGGCAGCGGGGTCTGGGTGCCCAGGGGCACCGTCTGGCACCCCTCAAGCACCAGCATGCACTCGGCCATCAGCAGTCCCAGCGCGTGCGGCTCTCCTGGCAGGGTGGTCAACAGCACGCGCGGCGGCTGCAGCACGCGTTGCCCCGCTGCCTGGGCCATTGCCTGCCGCAGCAAGCCTTGCACCACCTCGGTGTAGAGGTGCTCCTGGTACACCGCCAGCCGACCCTCGATCCAGGCCTGGCCGACCTGCATGTTCATGGGCGCAATGCACTCGACCAGCAAGCGGGCCAGACCACGCTCCAGCAAGGCCTGCTGCAGGGCCAGGCGCAGGGCCCCCACATCCTGCAGGTCGAGCAGGGCGAGCCAGGGTCCGATGTGCTCACACGGCTGCGGGGCCGGCCCACCGCGGCGCCGCTCACGGCGCGTCTCGGCCGGCGATTCCGTCTGCATCCGCTGCGCCTGCACCGGCGTATCCAGGGCCAGGAGTTGCGGCAAGGCCAGTGCTACGACCCGCCCGGGCCTGTGGCCGGCGTCGATCAGCCGTCGTACGTGGCGAAGCCTGAGCAACTGCTCGTCGTCGTATTCGCGTTCGCCCTGGGCATCGCGGGTCGGGGTGGGAAAGCCGTAGCGGCGCTCCCACACCCTGAGGGTGTCCTTGGACAACCCGGTGTCGCGCTCGACGTCGGCAATGCTGTGGCGGACGGATTCTCCGGAAACCGAATTTGTCATGGACAAAACGTCAAAATAGGCAGAAATTATCGCCACAAGGAGTGTGAAGCCATGCATGTCCATGTCAAGACCCAGCTCAAGACCCGGGTTCCCCTGCTGGCAACGGGTCTGGCGGCGATGCTGATGGCGGCCAGCCCGGTGCCGGCCGGGACGGCGCCAGCCTCCACCTCGCCGGCCACTGCCGCTGTCCCCTGTCCGCCCCTGTTGGACCATCGATTCGAACGCCTGCAGGACGAGGCCATGCAGGACCTCTGCCAGTACCGCGGACAGGTGGTTCTGGTGGTCAACACCGCGAGCCTGTGCGGCTTCACGGGCCAGTACGCGGGGCTGGAGGCCCTCCACCGCCGCTATCGGGAGCAGGGCTTTGTGGTGCTGGGCTTCCCCTCGAACGATTTTGGTCGCCAGGAGCCCGGCAGCAACCAGACCATCGCCGAGTTCTGCGAGAACACCTTCGGGGTGAAGTTTCCGATGTTCGGCAAGACCTCGGTCGCCGGCTCCCGGGCCAACCCCCTGTTCCGCGACCTGGCTGCACGCACCGGACAGGCGCCCGGCTGGAACTTTCACAAATACCTGGTGGCCCGGGATGGCCGGACCGTGCGCAGCTATCCGAGCCAGGTGAGCCCCGATAGCCCTTCTCTTATAAGGGATATTGAACGGTTTCTCTCGACCAAATAGTGACCGTTCAGTCACAATGAAACCGGCAAGTTCATTTCGATTCTGAAAAGTATCGATCGAAACCCTCACCCCCAGGAAAACCCTATGACATCCTCCCTGCGGAACTTTCTCAAGTCGGCTCGCATCACAGCCGTCAGAAGCGACAAGGCGAATGGCATGTCCGTTTTCCTTGCCAAGGTTTTTGAACTGCGAAGCCTTCCAGGTGTTTTCCTGGATGCAATCCCGAGGCGCTTCTCCTCCTCCTCCCTCCCTCCCTTGTTCGTTTCGGGGCGCTTCGCAGTCTTTTTTTACACCGGCGGCCGGCAACAGCCCGTCGAGAGGGTCTGAAATGTACTCGGACCCCGCCTCTCCCCCCAGCCCGCAGCGCAACCCGTCGCCTCCACCGCGCGTGGCCGTGGTCGGCGCCGGCATCGCCGGCCTGTCGGCCGCCCATGCCCTGCGACACCAGGCTCGTGTCACCCTGTTCGAGGCCGGCGACTACTTCGGCGGTCACACGCACACCGTCGACATGAGCCTGCCGGACAAAGACGGGAAGCCGCTTTCCTTCGGCGTCGACACCGGTTTTCTGGTCCTCAACGAACGCACCTACCCCAACCTGCTGGCCCTGTTTGCCGAGCTGGATGTGCCGATCGCTCCATCGGACATGTCCTTCTCGGTGCAGGCGCCGGGCGTCGGATCCGGAGGCGGCCCGCTGGAGTGGAGCGGATCCGACCTGTCGACCGTGTTCGCCCAGCGCAGCAACCTGCTGCGACCCCGCTTCTGGCGCATGTTGTCGGATATCTTGCGCTTCAACCGCGTGACCACCGCGCTGGCCCTGCGTGGCGAAGACCTGAGCCCGGACAGTCCGCTGATGCAGCCCCTGGGGGACTTCCTGCGCCAGCAAGGATTTTCGGACGAATTCCGCGACTGGTACTTCCTGCCCATGATGGGTTGCATCTGGAGCTGCCCGACCGACCAGATGCTGCAGTTCCCGGTCGCCACCATGGTGCGCTTCTGCCACAACCACGGCCTGATCCAGGTCACCCGGCGACCCCAGTGGTACACAGTGGCCGGCGGGGCCCGGCACTATGTGCACAAGATTCTGGCCGGCCTGACCGACCACCGCGTGGCGACACCGGTGCTGCGCGTGCTGCGCGACGAGCAGGGTGTGAGCGTCATCACCCACCAGGGCGTCGAGCGCTTTGACGCCCTGGTGCTGGCCTGCCACAGCGACCAGGCCTTGCGCATCCTGGGCGAAGGGGCGCAGCCGCTGGAGCGCGAGGTGCTCGGCGCGATCCGCTACCAGCCCAATCTGGCCGTGCTTCACACCGACGCGTCGGTGCTGCCGCAAAGCCGCCGTGCCTGGGCAGCGTGGAACTACGAGCGCGCCCCGACCGCCGACCGCGAATCGGCCCAGGTCTGCCTGCACTATCTGCTCAACAAGCTGCAACCGCTGCCGGTGCAACAGCCGGTGGTGGTGTCGCTCAACCCGCAGCGCCCCATTGCCGAGTCTGCCGTGGTCGGCCGCTACGAGTACGCCCATCCGGTGTTCGACCTGTCGGCCATTCGCGCCCAGCGTCAGCTGCCCCAGCTGCAGGGTCAGCTGCGCACCTATTTTGCGGGGGCCTGGACCGGCTACGGCTTCCACGAGGACGGGCTCAAGTCCGGCCTGGCCGCGGCCCGCGCGCTGCTGGCCGACAACCACCCCGTCGCGCAACCCCGCCCCGCCGGCGGCTGGCTCCACCCGGTGTCGGAGGTGGGCGCATGACCCAGGCAGCGACCGCCCAGATCGGGTTCGGACAGGTGCGCCACACGCGCCACCGTCCGGCCCGAAACGCGTTCGCCTACCCGACGTACTTCCTGATGCTGCCGCTGCGCAGCCTGCGCCGCCATGGTGACGGACACCTCATGCGCAACCGGCCCGCCTGGCTCGGTTTTCGCGACCGGGACCACGGCGACGGGCGCGACGACTGCCTGGCCTGGTTCGATGAACTGCTGGCGCAGCACGGCATCGACGACGCCGATGGCGAAGTCTGGCTGCACACGTACCCCCGTGTACTGGGCTACAGCTTCAAGCCGGTGAGTTTCTGGTACGCCCACCGTCCCGACGGCAGCCTGCGCGCCATCGTCGCCGAGGTCAACAACACGTTCGGCGAACGCCACTGTTACCTGCTGGAAAACCCGCGTTACGGACAGGCCTGCGAAGCCAGCAAGGTGTTCCATGTCTCGCCTTTCTGCCCCGTTCGCGGCCGTTACCGCTTTGTCTTCCTGCGCGACGCCGGGCCCGAGGGCAACCGCACCGTCGCACGCATCGACTACCACGACGACCCGCAGCAGGACGCCCTCATCAACACCAGTGTCAGTGGCACGCTGCAGCCCTTGACGCCCGCCAGCGCCCGCCGTGCCCTGTGGCAGCACCCGCTCATGACCATGGGCGTGATCGCCCGCATCCACTGGCAGGCCTTGCGCCTGTGGATGCTGCGTGCCCCTTTTTTTCGCCAGCCACCGGCGCCCCAGACCTTCGTCACCCTGGGCCGCACCGGTGACGGATCCGCCCCCTCAGACCCCGAAGCACAGCCAGCCCGCTCATGAACAGCACCACCGCCCGTCACAGCCCTGCCGGTTTCGCCCTGCCCCGCAACGCCCCGGCGGCCGCCCGCACCACCCTGCAGTTGCTGCAGCGCATCCGGCACGGCAGCCTCAGCGTGACCCTGCCGGACGGGACAGTGCAGCGTTTTGGCAGCGCCGACGGGCCTCACGCGAGCATCCAGCTGCACAACTGGAACGTCTGTGGCGCCGCCCTGAAGTCGGGCGACATCGGGTTTGCCGAGAGCTACATCGCCGGTGACTGGTCGACACCCAACCTCAGCGCCCTGCTGGGCCTGCTGCTGGCCAACCGGCGCGAGGTCGACAAGGTCATCTACGGATCGTGGCTGGGCCGCCTGGCCTACCGCGTGCGCCACCTGCTCAACCGCAATTCCAAGGCCAACAGCCGCCGCAACATCCACGCCCACTACGACCTGGGCAACGCCTTCTACCGCCTGTGGCTGGACGAGACCATGAACTACTCGTCGGCCTGGTTCGAGCGGCCGGACATGGACATGGTGCAGGCCCAGCACGCCAAGGTGCGCCGTGCCCTGAAGTCGGCGGGTGTGCAGGCGGACGACCGCGTGCTGGAGATCGGCTGCGGCTGGGGTGCCCTGGCCGAAATGGCGACCGCCGAGTTCGGCGCCCGCATCACCGGCGTGACGCTCTCGACCGAGCAGCTCGAATACGCGACCCGGCGACTGGAAGCGGCAGGGGATCGGGCCGACCTGAGGTTGATGGACTATCGCGACATCAATGACGGTCCCTACGACGCCATCTGCTCGATCGAGATGGTCGAAGCCGTGGGCCAGGAATACTGGCCGACCTACTTCAAGGCTGTGCACGACCTGCTCAAACCGGGTGGCCAGGCCTGTATCCAGAGCATCGTGATCGACGACGCGCTGTTCGACCGCTACGTCTCGGGCACCGACTTCATCCAGCAGTACATCTTCCCGGGTGGCTGCCTGCCCTGCCCGCGCGAATTCCGCCAGCAGGCCCGCCAGGCGGGCCTGGAGGTGGTCGACGAGTTCGCCTTCGGCCAGGACTACGCCCGCACGCTGGCCTTCTGGCGCGAGCGCTTCCTGCAACGGCAGGACGAGGTGCTGAGACAGGGCTTTGACACGCCCTTCCTGCGCGTCTGGGAGTTCTACCTGGCCTATTGCGAAGCGGCCTTTGCCCAGGCCAGCATCGACGTGGTGCAGTACACCCTGCGGAGGCCCGCGTGAGGCTCCTGCAGACCATCGTCTGCAGCCTGGCGCTGGCCTGGGCGGTACCGTCCCTGTCCACCGGTGGCCCGGCACCGGCCACGGTGTCGGCCGCGCTGGCCGAGAAACAGGCGGTGGCCAGCACCCGCCTGCGCGTCTGGGGCTTCGAGGTCTACGACGCCCGCCTGTGGGCACGCACCGGTTTCGAACTGACCCGTTTCGAGCAGCAGCCTTTTGCGCTGGAACTCGCCTACCTGCGCAGTTTCAAGGGCGCCGACATCGCGCGCCGCTCGGTCGACGAGATGCGCCAGACCGGCGCATTGGATGAGGCGGACGCCACGCGCTGGCTGGCGGCCATGAGCGCCCTGTTCCCCGATGTGCAGCGCGGCGACCGCATCACCGGCGTGCACGTGCCGGGCACGGGTGCCCGCTTCTACCTCAACGACCGCCTGCTCGGCGAAGTCGGTGAAGACCGCTTCTCGCGCCGCTTCTTCGGTATCTGGCTGTCCGAGCGCACGTCGCAGCCGCGCATGCGCGAAGCGCTGCTGGCCCAGCTGCAGGCCCAGGGCAACGGCAACGGGACCGCTCCCGGCGCGGTCAACCGCTGATGAACACCGGCGCTGCGCCCACCGAAGCGGCGGCCCGCTTCCTTGGCCCCGGCGCCTGGCGCCGGGGGCTGGGCTACGGTCTGCTCGGCCTGCCCCTGGCCTTTGTGGCGCTGCCGCTGTACGTGATCCTGCCCAACCACTACGCGCGCGAATTCGCCGCCCCGCTGGGTCTGCTGGGCGCCGTGCTGCTGGGCGCACGCCTGATCGACGCGGTGCTCGACCCCTGGATCGGCCGCTGGTGCGACCGCCTGTTCGCCCGCTCGCACCGGTCCGTGCTCGGCGTCTGTGCCGCCTCGGCCGTGGTGCTGGCGCTCGGTCTGTGGGGCCTGCTGTTCCCGCCCGACGCCGCGCGAGGCAGCACCGCCGCCCTGCTGACCTGGGCCGGTGTCCTGATGGCCATCACCTACACCGCCTACAGCATCGTCAGTGTGGCCCACCAGTCCTGGGGCGCCCGGCTGGGCGGCACCGAAGCCCAGCGCAGCCGCATCGTCGCCTGGCGCGAGGCGCTGTCGCTGGTGGGCGTGCTGCTGGCCGCCGTGCTGCCGGCCACCCTGGGGCTGGGCGCCACCGTGAGCGCCTTTGCGCTGCTGCTGGCCCTGGGCTGGCTGGCCTGGACACGCGCGGTGGTTCCGCCGTCGGGTGCCCTGCCCCCGGCAGGCGGCGTGGTCGGCCACTCGCCCCTGCGGCAGCCGGCCTTCCAGCGCCTGCTGGCGGTGTTCGTGCTCAACGGCACGGCCAGCGCCATCCCGGCCACCCTGGTGCTGTTCTTCGTGCAGGACCGTCTGCAGGCACCGGCCTCGATCGAACCGGCCTTCCTGGCCACCTATTTCCTGTGCGCCGCGCTGTCGATGCCGCTGTGGGTGCGCCTGGTCGGCCGCCTGGGCCTGGCCCGAACCTGGCTGGCCGGCATGGCGCTGTCGGTGGCCGTCTTTGTCTGGGCCGCCACGCTGGGCGAAGGCGACATCGTGCCTTTCCTGATCGTCTGTGCCTTGTCCGGACTGGCCCTGGGCACCGACCTGGCCCTGCCCGGCGCCATGCTCGCCGGGGTGGTCGGCCAGCTCGGTGAGCGGGGCCAGCGCGAGGGCGCCTACTTCGGCTGGTGGAATTTCGCCGCCAAGCTCAACCTGGCGCTGGCCGCCGGCCTGGCGCTGCCGCTGCTCGCCGCCTTCGGCTACACCCCCGGCTCGCGCGACCCGCAGGCCCTGCAGACCCTGACCGTCGCCTACTGCCTGCTGCCCTGCGCGCTCAAGCTCATGGCCGCCGGCCTGCTCTACACCCTGGTGATCCGCCGCGACGCCTCCCTCGACCTGCCCCCTGTGGGCCAAGCCACGAGACCCTGAACCATGCAAAGACGTGCCCTGCTGCTTGCCGGTCTGGCCGGTACCGCCACCCTGGCCGGCTGTGCCGGCCCCCAGATCGCGGACTACAGCGCCGAACGGCCCGAGCTGGACCTGCGCGAATACTTCATCGGCACACTCGATGCCTTCGGTGTCTTCACCGACCGAAGCGGCAAGGTGGTGCGCCGCTTCACTGTGGTGATGAACTGCACGTGGAACGGCAACGAGGGCATCCTCGACGAAGACTTCACCTACTCGGACGGCAGCACCGAAAAGCGCGTCTGGCGCCTGACCTATCTCGGTGACGGCCGCTACAGCGGCACCGCCGGCGATGTGGTCGGCACGGCCTTCGGCGAGACCCGCGGCAACGCCTTCCGCTGGGGCTACACCCTGGCCCTGCCGGTCGACGGCCGCGTCTGGGAGGTCCAGTTCGACGACTGGATGTATCTGATGGACGAGCGCGTCATGCTCAACAAGGCAACGATGAGCAAGTTCGGTATCCGGCTGGGCGAGGTCACCCTGACCTTCGTCAAGCGTTGAAGCAGACACGATGTCCAACACCCGCAGCTTCATCGACACCACGACCCCGGCGCGCCAGCCCGCACGCGCGGCGACTGCGCGCGGCTGGTTCAAGCCGCTCAACCCGCCGCTGAAAGACTGGCGGGGCCGCCGCGTCTGGCTGGTCGGCGCCTCCAGCGGCATCGGGGAAGCCACCGCAGCCGCGTTGCACGCCAGGGGTGCCCAGGTGCTGCTGTCGGCCCGCAAGGCCGAGGCACTGGCGGCTTTCGTGGCCACTCACCCGGGCGCCCAGGCCTGGCCACTGGACGTCACCGACGCCGACGCGGTCGCGCGCACCACGGCTGCGCTGCTCGCCGAGGGCCCGCTGGACCTGGTGGTCTACTGTGCCGGCCACTACCAGGCCATGCGCGCCGACGCCATCGACCTGACCGACATGCACCGGCACATGGACATCAACTACAGCGGCGCGCTCAACGTCATGGCCGCCGTGCTGCCCGGCATGATCGCGCGCGGACAGGGCCACCTGAGCCTGATCAGCAGCGTGGCCGGCTTCCGCGGCCTGCCGAAAAGCCTGGCCTATGGCCCCACCAAGGCGGCCCTGACCCACCTGGCGGAAAACCTCTACCTCGACCTGCAGCCGCTGGGCATCGGCATCTCCGCCATCCACCCCGGCTTTGTGAAGACGCCGCTGACCGCCGGCAACAACTTCGAGATGCCGGCCCTGATCACCCCGGACCAGGCCGCCGACGCCATGCTCCACGGCTGGGCACGCGGAGATTTCGACATCCATTTCCCGCGCCGCTTCACCCGCTGGATGAAGCTGCTGCGACTGCTGCCCTACCGGATGTATTTCGCGCTGGTGCGCCGCTTCACGGGCCTGTAAGCTCACGCCCCATGAATGCCGGCCTTTCCCAGGACGCCGCTCGCGCGGCGGTTGACCGCGTCTGCAGCTTCTACGAGACGCTGAGCCCGCGGTCGCTGCCCGACATCGGTTCGCTGTACGCCCCCGACGCCCGCTTCAAGGACCCGTTCAACGAGGTGCGGGGTGTGCCCGCCATCACCCGCATCTTCGAACACATGTTCGAGAACCTGCACCAGCCCCGCTTTGTCGTCACCCGCCGCCTGGTCGACGGACAGGAAGCGTTCCTGGTGTGGCAGTTCCATCTGCGCTTCAGACGCTTCAGCCCGGACACCCCCCAGGTCATCCAGGGTGGCTCGCACCTGGTGCTCGGCCCCGACGGGCGCGTCACCGAGCACCGCGACTACTGGGATGCGGCCGAAGAGCTGTACGAAAAGCTGCCCGCCATCGGCGCCCTCATGCGCTGGCTGCGGCGACGGGTCAACCGCTGAGCGGCTCAGACTGTGGGCAACGTGTCGGCAAAGCTCTGCCGCAGCGCCAGCTTGTCGCTGAGCTTGACCAGGTTCGGATAACGGCCGCGCCAGTCGACCGCCGGGAAGCGGAAATCCAGGTAACCCAGCGCGCAGCCCACCGCCACGTCGGAGAGGCTGAAATGCACGCCCGAACAGAAGGGCTTGTCGCCCAAGCCCTGGCTCATGGATTGCAAGGCAGCCTCGATCTTGCCCATCTGGCGGTCGATCCAGGCCTGGCTGCGCTGCTCGGCGCTGCGTCCCGGCCAGGTGGCCTCCAGCCGCGCCAGAATGGCGGCGTCCAGCAGGCCATCGGCCAGGGCTTCCCAGGTCTTGACCTCGGCGCGTTCACGGCCCGAGGGCGGAATCAGCTTGCCGACCGGCGAGAGGGTGTCCAGGTACTCGACAATGACCCGCGAATCGAACACCGCCTCACCCCCCTCCATGACCAGGCAAGGCACCTTGCCCAAGGGGTTGGAAGTGCCGATCTGCGTGTCGTCGGCCCACACGTCTTCCTGGATGAAACGGTACTCGAGCTTCTTCTCGGCCATGACAACGCGCACCTTGCGCACGTAGGGGCTGGTGATGGCTCCGATCAGTTTCATGGCGTGGTTGATGTTATGGCAGGCTTCCCTGGAAGCGGCGATTTTAGCCAGCCGCGCCTTCCGCCGTGCTGACAGGGGTGAGCGCCGGGTTTGCCGGGTCCCGCCCTCCTACAATCGGCGCATGCGAGCCCATTCCCCCGCCCCTTCGTCCGCCGGCGCATCCGGCCTTTCCCCCGTGTCGGCGCTGTCCCCCCTGGACGGACGCTATTGCAACCGGCTGGCTTCGCTGCGCCCCTTCATGAGCGAGCAGGGCTACATGCACCGCCGGGTGCAGGTGGAAATCGCCTGGTTCATCGCCCTGTCCGACGCCGGCTTCGACGAGTTCAAGCCGCTGTCGCCCGGCGCCCGCACCTACCTGCTGGGTCTGGTCAAGAACTTCGACGAGGCCGATGCCCTGGCCATCAAAGAGATCGAGAAGACCACCAACCACGACGTCAAGGCGGTCGAATACTGGATCAAATCCAAGTTCGACGCCCGCCCCGAACTGGAGAAGGCGGCCGAGTTCGTGCATTTCGCCTGCACCAGCGAGGACATCAACAACACCAGCCATGCGCTGCAGCTCAAGGGCGGGCGCGACGAGGTGCTGCTGCCGGCGCTGGACGCGGTGATCGCGCGGCTGCGCGAGATGGCCCACCAGTTCGCTGCCGTGCCCATGCTCAGCCGCACCCATGGCCAGACCGCCAGCCCCACCACCGTGGGCAAGGAACTGGCCAACGTGGTGGTGCGCCTGGCCGCCGCGCGTGAGCGTATCGCGGCCGTCCAGCTCATGGGCAAGATGAACGGCGCCGTGGGCAACTACAACGCCCACCTGTCGGCCTGGCCCGACTTCGACTGGGAAGCTTTCAGCAAGAACGTCATCGAGACGCCCGAACCCCTGGGCCTGGGCCTGACCTTCCAGCCTTACAGCATCCAGATCGAGCCGCACGACTACATGGCCGAGCTGTTCGACGCCATCGCCCGCACCAACACCATCCTGGTCGACCTCTCGCGCGACATCTGGGGCTATGTCAGCCTGGGCTACTTCAAGCAGAAGCTCAAGGCCGGCGAAATCGGTTCGTCGACCATGCCGCACAAGGTCAACCCGATCGACTTCGAGAACGCCGAAGGCAACCTGGGCCTGGCCAACGCGCTGCTCAAGCACCTGAGCGAAAAACTGCCCATCAGCCGCTGGCAGCGCGACCTGACCGACTCCACCGTGCTGCGCAACATGGGCGTGGCCATGGGTTACGCGGTGCTGGCCTACCACTCGCTGATGACCGGCCTGAACAAGCTGGAACTCAACGAGGAAGCGCTGGCCGCCGACCTCGACGCCTCCTGGGAAGTGCTGGCCGAACCGATCCAGACCGTGATGCGCCGCTTTGGCGTGGCCGGTGCCTACGAGAAGCTCAAGGAAGTCACCCGGGGCAAGACCGTGCGTGCCGAAGACCTGCACGCGCTGATCCGCAGCCTGGACATTCCCCAGGCCGAAAAGGACCGCCTGCTGGCCATGACCCCCGCGAGCTACGTGGGCAAAGCCGCCGAACTGGCCCGCCGCGCCTGACAGGCGTCTCCATCGCCCCCGAAAGCCGGTGCCTGACACCGGCTTTTTTCTGGCCCCATTGGCCGATCGGGTTCCGCCATTTGTCGGCCAGGACAGCCGCTGACCACCCGGTCTGCGTGCCAACCCTGTTCCGGCCGTCAAAAAACCACAATATTCCGTCCGTGTGTGACAAAGTGGGGGCCGCAGCCGACAGGCCGATTGACATGGCTCAAACAGCACGGGACGGCTCCCCCCTACAGTCTGCGCCTTTGTGCCCCCTCATTTCCGACCCCTGACGCCCACAAGGAGAAGCCGATCATGGCCATAGAGCTGTACAACCAAGATGGCCATGTGTGCCTCATGTTCACCCACCTCAGCGACGAGGGAGGTGAAGCCGTGCAGGCCAACCAGTTCCTGGTGATCGACAAGGACCAGGGCGCCATCATCGACCCGGGTGGCAACGTGGCCTACAACGAGCTGCTGCTGACCATCAACCGTTTCTTTCCGGCCAACAAACTGACCGAGATCCTGGCCTCGCACGCCGACCCGGACATCATCGCCTCGCTCGACCGCTGGATGACCAGCACGCAGGCCACGCTCTACATCTCGCGCCTGTGGGAACGCTTTGCGCCCCATTTCTGCAAGCCCGGCAAGACGGTGGGCCGCATCGTCGGCATCCCCGACCCCGGCATGCGCATTCCTCTGGGCCGCCGCGAGATCATCGCCCTGCCGGCGCACTTCATGCACTCCGAGGGCAATTTCCAGTTCTGGGACCCGGTCAGCCGCATCCTGTTTTCGGGCGACCTGGGGGTGTCCATCGGCACCTCGGCCGATGCCTCCAAAACCATCACCAGCCTGGCGCCCCACCTGCCCAAGATGGAAGCCTTCCACCGCCGCTACATGGTGTCTCAGAAGGTGCTGCGCCTGTGGGCCCACATGGCCCGCACCCTCCCCATCGACATGATCGTGCCGCAACACGGCGCGCCCCTGGCCGGGCCGGCGGTGCAGGAGTTCATCGACTGGATCGGGGACCTGAGCTGCGGCGTGGACCACCTGACGCAGGCGAACTACACGGTGCCGGCATAAAGGAGGCTTGAGACCCCACCCTCCACCGCTCACTCAATCGCGCGTTCGGCGTAGCGGTTGAAGCGCCAGGAACTGCCGTCGAGCGTGATGCGGCGCCAGACGGCTCTTTTTTCGACCGGCGTCATCACCGTCCAGTGCTGGACCTCGTCGAAACTGCGTCCGCAGCCCTTGCAGACGTCGTCGCCCTGGCTGGTCGAACAGATCGCGATGCAGGGCGTGTCGGGCTGGCTGGCGTACCAGACCATCCAGGCATCGCGGGCCGCCCCTGACAGCTCGGCCTCGTCCACCTCGAGCGCCCCCAGGTACACCATGCGGGCATAGACCTCGGCCAGCGCCCGCAGCTCGGCGCACAGCACAACGCCGTCCGGCGAGGGTGAGCGCTCACGCCAGAAATTGATGGCGGCTTCGAGGTCGACGATGTGGAGGGCTGCCATAGGCTCGGCTTGCGATGATAGCGGGCGGTCCGTTCCCGGTGGCGGGAGGGTCTATGATGCACAGGTGGGTCCCTCGTGCCCACCCTCAGTTGCCACAGCCCGAACACCGCCCATGAAACTGATCGCCAAATGGCTGCTTGCCGCCTGTGCCCTGCTGCTGGTGGCCTACATCTATCCGGGTGTCCAGGTGCAGAGTTACGGTTCGGCCCTGATTGCCGCGGCGGTGATCGCGTTCTTCAACACGCTGGTCCGCCCCATCCTGGTGATCCTGACCCTGCCGGTGACCCTGGTCACCCTGGGCCTGTTCCTGTTCGTCATCAACGCCCTGATGTTCTGGGCCGCCTCCGGACTGCTCGGTGGTTTCGGTGTCGACGGTTTCTGGGCTGCGCTGCTTGGCTCCATCATCTACTCGCTGCTGATGCTGCTCATCGAGTCGGCGCTGCGCTCGGTGTTTCCGCCCGGCAACTGAACGCAGGCGGCGGGCACTGCAGCGTTCAGCGGCTGTCCCGCTCCGCCTGCTCGGCCTGGCGCAACAAGGCCTGCACGTCGCGCAGGCGCGCATCGACCACCGCCATCTCGACCGGGTCGGCCGCGCGCTGGGCGGCAGGCAGGCTCTGCGCCGCCCTCAGGCGCTCCTGCGCCCCGGCGTAGTCCCGCATCGCCACATGGGCTTCGGCGTCGGCGCGCACCGCCCTCAGCGTCTGGCCCTGCAGCCGGTAGACGGCGCCCAGGCTTTGCCAGGCCAGCGCATCGCCCGGCCGGTTCACCACCCAGGTCTGCAGGCGCGAGGCCGCCGGGCGGGGCTCGCCGGTGGCCATCGCGGCCTGGGCACCGAGCAGCAGGCTGGCGCGGTCGCCGGCCGCCAGCTTGAGGTCGCGCAGCCGGGCCAGCTCGGCCTGCTGCGCCGCCGTGCGCTGCAGGCCCGGCGCCATGACCACCTCCATCCACAGCGCATCGGCCACCCAGGCGACATCGGCGTCCACCTCGTTGCGCAGCTGGCGGGCCAGCCGCTCGGCCACCTCGGGCTGTCCCAGGCGGTGCGCCGACCAAGCCGCGGCGTAGCGGTCGCCGGGCCGCGCCTGTGCGCCCTGGCCGCTGGCCATCCAGGCGCGCAGCCGGTCGGGACCGTTTTCGGCCAGCACCCGCGCCCGTGCCGCCATCAACGCGTGCAGACCCGCTGGCGGCAGTACCGCCGCCGGGAGCTTGCCGTCCGACGGCAGGGAGAGGTTCAGGATCCCCTGATTGACGGGCGAGGGCGCCGCTGGGTCCCGGGAGACCAGGGGTCCGCTGGCGCCACCCGGTCCGCCCTGCGGAAGGCGCGCCCGCATGTCGGCCATGCGCTCGCTGGTCAGCGGGTGGCTGCGCAGGTAGGGAAATGCCCCGTCGTCGTTCAGACGGGAAGCCTGCTGCAGCTTCTCGAACATGCTCACGAACCCTTCGCCCTCGAAGCCGGCGCCGGTCAGCACGGTGAAGCCGATCCGGTCCGCCTCGCGCTCCATGTCGCGCGAGAAGTTGAGCTGGGTCTGGGCTGCCACCGCCTGGCTGCCGACAATGGCGGCATTGGCCGCGTCGACGTTGCTGCGCGCCGCCAGCGCACCCAGGATCATCGCCCCCAGCACCCAGGGCGCCATGCGGTCCTGTCGGCTGAGCATGCGCGCGATGTGGCGCTGCGAGACGTGCGCCAGCTCATGGGCCAGCACCGAGGCCAGCTCGGCCGAGTTGTCGGTGACGCCGATCAGCCCCAGGTGCACACCGAAATAGCCACCAGGCAGCGCAAAGGCATTGACGCGACGGTCGCGCGAGATCATCAGCTCCCAGGCCATGCGCTCGGCCAGCTCGGGCGAGATCTCGCCGCGCGAGCGCGCCGCCGCCAGCAGCGGTTGCCACAGCCGCTGCAGGTAGTCGCCCAGCAAGGGGTCGTCCAGGTAGTCCGGATCGCGGTAGATGTCCCGTGCAATGCGGTCACCCAGGCGGCGCTCGTCGGCCAGCGTCATGCCGTCGACGTCGCCGAGCGAAGGCAACGAGGACGCGGCCGGGACGGGCTGGGCCGACAGAGGGCCCAGGGACAGCGCCAGGGCGGCGGCCAGAAACACAAGCCTCGGGCGCCCGAGCCGGGCCGCCCAGTGAACAGTCATCCTCATGGCCGTATGATGCCGGCAAAACACCGGGGTTCACCCCGGCCTCCGGTAAATTCCAGGCAAAGCGGCGCCATGCAAGAAACACCCCACCCCCCCCACGGCGGACTGACGCATTTCGACGCCGAAGGCCAGGCCCACATGGTCGATGTGGCCAACAAGGCCCACACCCACCGGGTGGCGGTGGCCGAAGGCCGCATCCGCATGGAACCGGCCACCCTGGAACTGATCCGCTCCGGCAGCGCCAAGAAGGGCGATGTGCTGGGCATCGCCCGCATCGCCGGCATCCAGGGCGCCAAGCACACCGCCGAACTGATCCCCTTGTGCCACCCGATCGCCCTGACCCGGGTGGCGGTGGAGTTCGAACTCGAGGCCGCAGCGCCGGTCGTCATCTGCCGCGCCACCGCCGAATGCACCGGCCAGACCGGTGTCGAAATGGAAGCCCTCACCGCCTGCAGCGTGGCCTTGCTGACCATCTACGACATGTGCAAGGCGGTCGATAGGGGCATGACGCTGGAAGCGGTCAGGCTGCTGGAGAAGCGGGGGGGCAAGAGCGGGCACTTTGTGGCCAACTAGCTTGCACAGGCATCGCCTTTCGGCCAACCCGTCTTGAAAAGAGGGCCGAAATGGAGGATCGGCACCCGATGTGCCACAGTGACAAAGTGGAGCAAGCGGTACTCGGTGAAACCGGATTCGACGGCCTGGGCCCGTCACTGGCCCAGTGATCAGTCACGCCCCACCATTTTCTTGATCCCGCCCTTCAGTGCACCGATGCCGCGGCCCGCTGCGCGTTTGGCGGCCTCGGCGGGCATGAGCACATGTTTCTTGAGGTACTCGTCCGGGCGTGCCTTGAAGATCGTCGAGTGCTTGGTGCCATCCCAGCCGGCGGGCGCCTCGCGCGTGTAGTAGTACGCAGCGAACGAACATCGCTGCTTGCCGTCCGGACACGTCACCGCAGTCACTCCGTGAAAGCTGATCGCGCTCGTCGAGAAGACGGCGCAGCGGTTGAACGACGGTACCACCCGCTGACCGCAGTGCTGCACTTCCGGGTCCCAGAGTTCAAGCAAGCCGCCCCACCCCTCTTCCCACACCGGGTTCAGGTAGACGAGGATGTTGAGTCGACGGTGCATCTGCAGTGCCTCGTTGTAGTTGAAGTCGACGTGAACATCAAGCCAGCCTGACTTCGCGGTCTGGTGCATGCCTCCGCCAGAGTAGGTCGGATCCCAGACAAGGTTGTCGATGCCTGAGATGTACGACAGATCCCGAATGAACTCCGGGCTCGACAAGGCATCGGCGAGCTTTGCAATCGCCGGCGGAAACTTGCTGGGGTCGGTGATCTGGATCTTCAGGTTCTCGTTGACGGCCTTGAACTCGAAGCCGCGCGCCCGGGCTTCGTCGAAACTGAAAAACGAGCCGGCCGCTGCAACCGCCGCTTCCGGAGCCAGGAAGTTGTCCACCACCATATGTGGGAACGGGCGCGCAGCTTGATAACTTTTGCGCAGCGCATCGCGGTCGAGGTTATTGATAATTGACATGGGGTTATTCGGAGTGGTTGCTGGGGATTGCCTGAAGTTTAGGGTCAGCTTTCGCGGCGCGGCAAGAAAGGAAACATCATTATCAGGTGCCAGCATCGTGTTGGGGCCGGTGTTCGTCCGGATGGCTGAGCATGACATCCGCCACCCGGACCGCGTGACCTTGTCCCTGAAAATTGGAGTTCATAGCCTTGTTGAAAATACCGACAACGAGTGAAGGAATGCCAGCAGCAACCATTCAAGATACGACATTTAGCAAATTAAACTCTAGATGCCATGAGGCTCTCATGTATCCAGGAGGACTTCACAGAGCTTGATGGCTCTTGCATGGTGCATGGCTTGATGGGTTCTCTGTTCAGCCTGGTTGAGACCTGCCAAACCCATTTTTTCCAATGATTGAGGCGTCAATGCTCGGACAGCCTCAAGGAGAGATTTATGTGACAAGTGGTTGTACAGGATGCCTGTAATCCCATCTGAAATCAAATCTCGATTCCCGGCGGTGCTTGAGGCGATGACGGGAACCGCCTGCGAGAAAGAGTCGAATATCACCCGGGGTTGCTCATCAGACAGTGTCGGGACCAGCAAGGCATGATAGTTCCGAATCAAAGAAAAAAAAGGTTCGCCATACGGAATGGGGTCCAGTACTCTGACTGTTGCATGGCGAACTCTCTCGGATAACAAGATCAATTGACTCTTCATTGGGCCCTCCCCAATGAAGTCGATGCGAAGCGGTATTTTTCGCATTTCGGCCTCCTCAATGACGGCCATCACCGAGGCGATACCCTTTTCTTTCACGAGTCGAGCCGCGACAAGAAGCTGAATGTGTGTAGGCTTTTTGTGCCAGCTTTCGATCGCTTCTTGTGCATTCAACGTGGTCGCCTCATCTATCCAACTGGCCGGGGAGACAAGCACATGGTTCCTGGCTTTGGGAGCAGGCAGCAACTCCTTCAGGTACCCTTGATGGGTAAAGATGGCAAGACGTGAATTCCTGCAAGACCATTTTGCAAACCCTTCCGTGAACCAGTGACGCAGACGCGCCTTAAGAGATTTTCTCTGGCTGTAATTGCGCCAAAAGGCACTTTCGAACACCAGCACGAGAGGCCTTCCCAGCAGGACTGCCAGAGGGTTGACTGCAAGTCCTGGCGGAATCGGCCAACCAGCTGCCCCACTGTGCACCACGTCGGATTGAAGTATGGCACTTGCGGATTTGAACAACTGGGCGGGTAGCCTGAGCAAGGCCCCGCCGATTGAGTCGCCGATCGGTAAGTTTCTGAATTTCAGGCCGGCTGGGTTCGGGTCCAATTTGATCCAATCGTCGGTTGACTGGCCTCGAAAGAGCTTTTTTTCGGGGGCCAGGACGGTAACCTCCGTCAAATACTCAAAATGCAGCAGCAAGTCTTTCGCCCAAAGGCGGTCTGTCCATATATCACCTTGTTCGTCACGAGCCCATCCAATGGGGCAAACCAACAGGTACCTGACCTTGGTCAATCTTTCCTTGACAGCAGAAAAGTCAACATTGGCACGGGTCATGGTGGCGATCCCATCAGAATCTAGCGGGTGACGAAAGAGTGCTGGCTGCGGGGCACACTTGAGGTGCCGTGTGTTCTTTTTGACGGGCCCTCGCGATCTCGGCAACCCAAGAGATCACGAAGCCTTGTCCGGTCATGCAATAGCCGTTGTGCCATTTGTCATGAGCTGCTTCGGTGAAAATCCGGAATGCTTGGAAATCTTGACTCATGCGAATCCAAAGGGTCGTAGCGCTCTGAAACTCCAGTTGAGTCTGTTCCTTGGGCGGACGTGACTTGTAAAGGGCTTCTTTGGCGGTGAATATGCGAGACACCTGAAGAGACCTCTCATGCTCCGGCAACGATGAGAGCCATGCCAGTTCGGAGCGAGAGCAAATGGTATCCCACAGCAATGGCTCGATGCCACCGTCTGTTTCAATGTCGATGCCTATCGAATGACAGAGCTCATTCCTTCCCAGCACAACCACACAAACTGTCGATGAATGCGAAAGCGAGCCGGTCAGTCCCGCAGGCCAACAGGGTGACCTGTCCGGGTTGGCTGGCACTGGGCAGGCAGGCCAGCCCAGCAGTTTCATGGCCTGCCTCGCCGCTGCTCGGCCAGCGGCGAATTCACGCTGCCGTCGGGGAATGGCCTGAGCGATGGCTGCTCGTTCTTCGCTCCACAGCGTGTCCGGGTCGCCATCCACGCCTGAACAAATGACCGCCACGTTCGGACCCATGTGGGCTCGCAACTGGGTTTGCAGCCCTTGGTGCATCGGCGCGACGCTTGCCATGTTCAGTTCGTTCCCTGCCCCGCCCGCATCGCCCGCCGTCTTGACATCGCGTCGGCGCGCAACTGGGCCCGCTCGGCCGTCTCGGCAGCGGTCGCCGCCGTGTCCTCGGGCCTGTCGTCCAGGTGCCGCGCCAGGGCTTCGAGCACCGGGAAGCGGAAGATGTCGGTGATGCTCAGCTTGCTGGTGCCGAGGCTCTGGCGGATTTCGCGGTGCGCCTGCACGGCCAGCA
Source organism: uncultured Burkholderiales bacterium (assembly GCA_937873395.1). Taxonomy (GTDB): domain Bacteria; phylum Pseudomonadota; class Gammaproteobacteria; order Burkholderiales; family Burkholderiaceae_C; genus Hydrogenophaga. Next base: position 42,582 of record CALMYH010000043.1, on the reverse strand, counting down.
GCGAGTGGCCGCCCAGGGCGAAGAAGTTGTCCTTGGAGCCCACGCGCGGCACGCCCAGCACCTTGACCCAAATCTCGGCAATCTTCTGCTCGATCTCGTTTTCCGGCGCCACATAGGCCTCGGTCGCCGCCCGTTGCGGGCTGGCGGCGCCGGGTGCGGGCAGTGCCTTGCGGTCGACCTTGCGGTTGGGCGTGAGCGGGAACTCGTCCACCGTCACGAAATGGGCTGGCAGCATGTGCTCGGGCAGCACGGCGGCCATGGCTTCACGCAGCGCATCGGTCGAGACGCCCGGGTCGGTGCGCAGGTAGGCCACCAGGCGCACGTCGCCTGGGTTGTCTTCGCGCGCCACCACCACGGCCTGGCGCACGCCGGGCTGGCCTTCGAGCACGGCTTCGATTTCGCCCAGCTCGATGCGGTAGCCGCGGATCTTGACCTGGAAGTCGGCCCGGCCCAGGAAGTCGATGCGGCCGTCGGGTCGCCAGCGCGCCAGGTCACCGGTGCGGTACATGCGGGCACCGCCGGGGGCTGCGCACTCGGGTTTCACGAAGGGGTCGGGTACGAATCGCTCGGCGGTCAGGTCGGGGCGCTGCCAGTAGCCTCGGGTCACCCCGTCGCCACCGATGTAGAGCTCGCCCGGCACACCGACAGCCACCGGTTCGCGGTGCTCGTCGAGCACGTAGAGCTGGGTGTTGGCGATCGGGCGGCCGATGTTCACCACCGATTCGTCGGGGCTGGCGGTCTCGGTGGACGACCAGATGGTGGTCTCGGTCGGACCGTACATGTTCTCGATGCGGGCCTGGGTGTAACGGCCCAGTTCGGCCACCAGGGTGCCGGGCAGGGCCTCGCCCCCGATCATCATCAGCTTGACCCGGGCCAGCGCCATGCGGGCCTCGTCGTTCATGGCGATCATGCGCGCCATGCTGGGCGTGCACTGCAGGTGGGTCACGCCATGGCGCACGATCTGCGCCGCGATGGAGAAGTCGTCGGCCGGCAACTGCGCCGGCTCGTTGGAGCGGCGCAGCACCTCGGCCAGCGGGTACAGGCCTTCCATGACCTTTTCGCTCGGGATGCCGTAGTCGATCAGGCAGGCCACCTCGGTGACGCCGATGCGCTTGAGCTGTTCGACGCGTTGCAGGCAGTCGTCGACGGTGCCGAACAGGCCCGAATCCTCGAAGTAGCGCTGGAAGGCGAAGTCCAGGATGCCCTCCAGTTCTTCGGCATCCAGGGTGCGGATGTCGATCTCGGCCGGGTTGGTCACGCCCTGGGGCTTCTTGAAGGCCGGGAAGGCCCAGGCGTACTGCTTGATCAGGCCAGCGGCGCTGCGCAGGTAGTCTTTCATGGGGCCGCGGGCGGTCTCGCGGGCCTGCTCGCGGTCGCGCGCCACATAGGTGTGCAGCATCAGCGTGACCTTGAACTGCGCCGGATCGCGACCGGCGGCGCGCAAGGCGTCGTGGTAGATGCGGATCTTGTCGGCCACCTCGTCGATCGACTGGCCGAGCAGGTGGGTCAGCACGTGGGCGCCGACCTGACCCGCCTCGCGCCAGGTTTCGGGGTTGCCGGCGATGGTGACCCAGATCGGCAGCTCCTTGGACACCGGACGGGGCTGGGTCCTGACCGCGAAGGTGCCGGTCTGGGTGGGAAACTCGACCGCCTCGCCGCGCCACAGGCGGCGGATCTGCTCGGTGGCCTCGAACAGGGCCTGGCGGTTGGCCGGCGGCGTGTTCTCGGGCCGCAAGACGAAGTCGTCCGGGTGCCAGCCGGAGGCCACGGCCAGGCCGGCGCGGCCGTTGGTCAGGTTGTCGATGACGGCCCACTCTTCGGCGATGCGCGCCGGGTGGTGCAGCGGCACCACGCAGCTGCCCGCACGCACCGCGATGTTGCGGGTCACTGCGGCCACGGCAGCCCCGGTGACCGAGGGGTTCGGGTACGGTCCGCCGAAGGCGTGGAAGTGGCGCTCGGGCGTCCAGACCGCGCAGAAGCCGTGGGTGTCGGCGAACTTGGCGCCTTCGAGCAGCAATTCGTACTTCTTGGGACCGGCGCCGTCGTCGTTGCCCCAGTAGTAGATGCTGAAGTCCATCTGGCTGGCCGACAGCGGCAGGCGGCCGCTGGAGACCAGGGCGCGGTTTTCGTCGCTGGAGAGCACCAGCTTGAAGCCGCGCGCCAGGGTGTAGAACAACTCCAGCACCGAGATGTCGAAGGACAGGCTGGTCACCGCCAGCCAGACGCCCGGCGGGTCGTGCTCGATGCGGTCGTCCATGCCGCGGAAGAAGTTGGCCACGTTGCGGTGCTCGACCATGACACCCTTGGGCCGGCCGGTCGAGCCCGAGGTGTAGATCATGTAGGCGATGTCCGAGGGCTGCACGCCGCTGTCCAGGTCGTCCTCGGGCTGGGCGGAAATGGCGGCGTCCTGGTCGATCACCAGCACCTGGGCCTGGTGGGGCGGCAGGTCATCGAGCAGTCCGGACTGGGCCACGATGACCGGTGCACCGCTGTCCTCGATGTAGAGCGCGATGCGGTCGGCCGGGTAGGCCGGGTCCAGCGGCACATAGCCCCCACCGGCCTTCTGGATGGCCAGCGCACCCACCAGCAGGTCCAGCGAACGCCGGGTGTAAAGGCCGACCAGGGTGCCCGGTTTGACACCCATGGTGGCGAGCCGGTGCGCCACCCGGTTGGCGCGGCGGTTGAGCTGGTCGTAGCTCAGCGCCTCGTCCTCGAACACCACGGCGGTGGCGTCGGGGGTTCGCTGCACCTGTTGCTCGAAGAACTGGTGCACGCAGGTCTGGCGTTCGTAGTCGCAGCGGGTCTCGTTCCAGTCGTACAGCACGCGCTGGCGCTCGGCGGCCGACATCAGCGAGAGGGCGCCCAGGCTCAGATCCTGCCCGCCCGGTGCGCTCAGTGTCTCGGCCGCGCGCTGCAGGCGTTGGGCCAGTTCCTGGGCGGCGGACTCGGACAGGCGGCTGGCGTCGAACCACAGCGTCGGCCCGTTCGTGCCGGTCAGCGCCACCGTCACGGCGCAACCGTCGATGGCGCCGAAGGCCTCGTTCACGCCGAGCTGCGGCAGGTTCAGCGCGCGGATGGCCGGGTCGCGCAACACGAGGTCGAGCAGGAACGCCGGGTGGCGTCGCGCGGGTTCCAGCAGACGTTCCACCTGTTGTTCGAACTCGCCGAAGCGGGTGTCGTTGCTGGCGCTCAGACGCAGAGGAACCCAGGTCGAGAAATGGCCGGGCAGCAGGGGCGCATCGGCCGCGCGCCAGGCCAGGTCGAGCACGGTGCGACCGCTGATCCGGGCCGCCCAGGCCGCGACCACAGCGGCCAGGCGGGAGCCGTCCAGACCAGCGGGCAGGCTCAGGCCGATCGGCCGCCAGTCGGCCTGCCCGTTGCCGGTGCTTACCGACGGCAGCTCGACCGGTTCGGGCGCCTGCAGGCAGCGCCGCCAGGCGGCTTCACCACCGACCACCCGCGCCAGGGCGTCGGACAGCAGCTGAGCCGACGCGGCGTCCGGCAGGACCAGGCGTTCGCCGGCCTTGGCCACGGAGGTCGGGCAGACCGCCTGACCGCTCATGTCGCGCAGGCCGGTCAGCCGGACCGGGGTCGAGCCGGTGCCCACCACCAGGCCACCCATGGTGGCTTCGACCACCTGACCCGGCGGCACTGGCGTCGCATCGGCTTCCAATGCGGCCGAGCCGACGGCCAATACACGGCCACCGGTTTCAAGCTTGGGCAGGCACAGCGGATTCCAGTAGCTGCCATGGTCGAGCGCGGCCACCAGCGCCAGCACCTCGTGGGCCGGACGGGCCAGGTCGAGGCGCGCAGCTGCGGCGGGCCGGTCCAGCCGGGCGTGGTAGCTGCGCTGGCTCAGGTCCTGCGGCGTGCGCAGGACCGTGCCGGCCTGCAGCTCGCCCAGCAGCTCTTCGAAGCTCTCGATGGCCGCTTCGTAGCAGCGCGTGTTGAGGGTCAGCGCGGTTTCCTGCGGGGCCAGGTCGAACAGCTTCTGCTTGAGGATGTCGCCTTCGTCGATGCCGCCCTGCATCAGGTGCCAGGTCACGCCGTGCTGTTTTTCGCCGGCCAGGATGGCCCACACCGGCGCGTTCAGGCCCGCGTGGCGCGGCAGCGGGCCGTCGTGGAAATTGATGGCGCCCTGCCGGGCCTTGTCGATCAGGGCCTGGTCGATCACCGACAGGTTGGCGATGCTCAGCAGCCAGTCGTAGTCCAGGTCGGCCAGGCGGGAGGCCAGATCCCGGCCGGGAGCCTCGACGCGCAGGCCCAGGCCGGTGGCCCAGTGACGGATGTCGGGGTGACGGGTGACCACCGCGCCGATGGTGTGGCCGCCCTGCCGGATGCGCTCGGCGCACTGGATGAGCAGGGATTCGTTGCCGATGACGACGCAGGTGAAGTGGCTCATGGGGAGCTCCGGTGATCGGAAAAGCAATGTCAGGATGGGCTGGCCCCGCTGCCGGCACCGATTCGGCGTTGCCACGCACTGCGCAGGGCATGTTGAAGCAGGTCGGAAAGGAAGCGCTCGGCGGGGCCGGAACGTCTCTTTCCAAGCACGGATCTCAGCTTGAAAATCATGGCGCCCGCCGTGTAAGCCAAGGTAGCGGCAGTGGCATAGGCCACGCCATGATTTTTGACAAAGTAGTGCAGCCGGGAGTCGAACCAGAAGGATGGCATGCGTTTCCAGGTCTTCATGCCGGTGGACACCGAGCCGATGTGCATGACGCGGCTCTCGGGCACATAGACCGACTTCCATCCGGCGCGCCGGGCCCGCAGCGAGAGGTCGGTTTCTTCGAAATACAGGAAGAAGGTCTCGTCGAACAGACCCACTTCATCGAGCATCCGCTGGCGCACCAGCAGACTGGCCCCCGCCATCCAGTCGACCCACTGGGCCTCTTTGGGTTCGGGCAATGCCACGACGTAGCGCCTGAGCAGCCGCGAAATGGGGCCCGTGCCCGCACCGCTTTCGAACTCGCTGAAGATGCCCGGGAAGCGGAAGGCCGTCTGGTGGTAGACGCCGTCCTCGCCGTGCAGGCGGCTGCCGGCGAATCCGGCGTCGGGATGCGCCTGCAGCGGGTCGAGCAAGCGTCGAATGGCGTCGGGCTCCGGGAAAGCGTCGGAGTTGAGGATGTAGACGAAGTCGGGTTTCGATCCGTCGGGCAGGCCCTGGCGGATGCCGAAGTTGTTGCCAGCCCCGTAGCCCCCGTTGCGCCCCGATGGCAGCACGCGCACCCGGTCCCAGCCGCGGGCCCGAACGGCCTCGGACAGACGCTCGAAGGACCCGTCCTGGGAGTCGTTGTCGACCACGGTGATGGCGCCGCTCAGCCCCTCCATCGCGACCAGCGCCGCTTCGACCGCCCGGATCGCCAGATCGGGTGTGCGGTAGTTCAGCACCACGGTCAGCACAGTGGGAAGGGAGGCCACACTCATGCGCCGCTCCGTCCGGTCCCTGCCTCGGCGCGGGCGATGCAGTCCTTCATCAGGCTGGCCAGCACGCGCACATTGGGCTCCAGCACCATGGAATCGTGGTCACCCGGTACCTCCAGCACCCGCAAGGCCGGCATGAAGCGGGTCCAGTCGTTGTCCGGGTGGACGTATTCGCGCCCGGCGCTGACCCAGCGCCCGCCCGAAACCTTCCAGTGCAGGTCCAGCGGCGGGCGGAACAGCACGGCCGGACCGCTCCAGGACTGCACCCGGTATCCGGGCAGGGCGTTTCGGAAGGCCGCCTCGATGGCGGCGTTGTTCAGCTGGTTCGTGACCGGTGCCGGTGCCTGGGCGCGCTGGCTGCGTCCGAGCTCCCACTGGATCCGGTTGCGCACCCATTGCACCAGGAAACCGGGGCCGCGCCGCCGCAGTTCGGCCCATTTGATCAGGGCCTTGTCGGTGCGGCTGAGCGGCGGGCGCATGGGCAGCGGCGTGTCCAGCAGGACCAGCAGATCGACCCGTTCACCGGCCGCTTCGAGTTGGCGCGCAATCTCGTAGGCCGTGATGCCGCCGCCCGAGAATCCGCCCAGCAGGTAAGGCCCGTGCGGCTGCACCTGACGCATCTCGGCGATGCAGTCGGCCGCCGCTTCTTCGAAGGTCTCGTGTGGCGGCTGGTCGCCGTACAGGCCCCGCGCCTGCAGGCCATAGAAGGGCCGGTCGGCGCCGATCAGGCGTGCCAGGTGACGCAGGTTCAGCACATTGCCGAACATGCCGGCCACGAGGAAGAAGGGGGTGCGCGCACCACCCTCGCCGTCGTGCATGGCCACCAGGTGGGTGAAGCGCCGCCGCGCCGCCTTGGGCACTGCCGGGGCGTCGGCCGCGCCGCTGTCCGTGTCGCCGATGCGCTCGCGGATCATCTCGGCGCACAGGGCGATGGTGGGCGCCTCGAACAGCACCGAAATCGGGAACTCGACCCGGTAGGCCTTCTTGATCATGGCGAACAGGCGCACCGCGATCAGCGAATGGCCACCGAGGTCGAAGAAGCTGTCCTGCACCCCGACCTGGTTCACGCCCAGCAACTCTTCCCAGAAGCCGACCAGCGTGCGTTCGACGTCGTTGCGCGGCGCGATGTACTCGCTGTCCAGATCGGGACGCTGGAATTTCTGGCCGTCGCCGCCTTCGCTGGCGACCGACTGGCCGGCCTGGCGCACCAGCGCGTCCAGCTCCATCGACGAGACGATGACCTGTGGCAAACCGGTGGCCAGGGCGCGGCCAAAGGCATCGGCGCCTTCGGCGGGCCGTATGCCTTGCGAGATGTTGTACTGCAGCTGCTCCTCGCCAGGCGAGAGCTTGTGTTCGCTCGTGCCCCCGTGCGAGGCGGGGTCGAACTCGACTTCGCGCGGGTTGATCTGGCTGCTGCTGGCAAAGCCCGAGGCGTCCAGGCGCCGGATCGAGAAGCCCTCGACCTCCAGGCAGACCTGGCCCTGTTCATCACACAGGGTGACATCGAACACGGCCATGGGGGCGTCGGACCGGTTGTCCTGGGCGTTGCGCATCCAGCTCCAGACAGTGGCCGGCAAGGGGCGGTGCACCCGCACGCGTCGGTAGGACACCGGCACCCAGAGGTGGTCGGGGGCATAGCCACTGATCAGCCGCATGGCCCAGCCGGTGGCCAGGTCCAGCAGGGCCGGGTGCAGCAGCCAGCCTTGCTTGAGGTCGTCTTCGAAGGCGGCGGGCAGTTGCAGATGGGCCAAGCCTTCACCCTGGCCGTAGGCGACCGAGCGCACCACGCGCCAGCGCGGACCGAAATTCAGGTGGTATTCCTGGGGCGAGCGCCAGCCGGCCGGGTCTTCTTCCCGGTGGGAGGGGCAGCGCGCCAGCAGCGCCTGCAGGTCGAGCGCGGCAGCCGCCGGGGGCTGGCCGGGCAGCAGCGTGGCTTGGGCGTTGAGCTGGAAGCCGGTGCGGCCGTCGACGAGACAATCGCTGCGGGCTTCGTAGCGGTAGCCTTCCTCGCTGCGCGCCAGGCGCACCCGCAACTGGCGGGCCTGGTCGTCGTCGACCTCCAGCGGCCGGAAGAAATACAGGTCTTCGAGGGTGAAGCCGCCGACCTCGCCGTTGGCCCGCAAGGCCTCGGCTGCCAGCTCCAGATGGCCGGTGCCCGGCAGCAGGGCCTGTCCGGCCTTGGTCCGGTGGCCGTCCAGGATCCAGCGGTCCTCGCAGCGCAATGTGCTGCTGAACAGGCGGTGCCCCTGGCTGTCGAAACTGGCCTCGTCGAGCAGGGGCTGGCCGGCCGGGTGGCGCGGGGCCGGGGGCTTTTCGCCCAGGCGTTCGGCCATGGCCGAGGCGGCAATGCCGACTTCGTTCCAGACGCCCCAGTTGATGGCCAGCACCCGGGTCTTGCCGCCCGCGCGGTGACTCGCGTAGGCGTTGAGGTACCCGTTGGCGGCCACGTAGTCGACCTGGCCGGCCGGCGCCGTGACCGTGCTGGTGGACGAGAACAGCACCAGCGTGTCGATGCTGCCGTCGGGGAACAGCTCGTCCAGGATCTGCACCGCGTGCACCTTGGGCGCAAACACCTCTTCGACCTGGCCCGAGGTCTTGGTCAGCAGCGGTCCGTCGTCGACCACCCCGGCCGCGTGCACGACCAGGTGGACGCGGCCACCCAGCGCCTGCGCCTGGCGGGCCGCGGCCTGCATGTCGTTGACGTTGCAGACATCGGCCGCCAGCACCGTGACCTCGCTGCCCAGGGACTGCAAATGGCGCACGGCCAGGATGCGGCGCACCTGGGGGTCGTCGGGGCTGCGGGTGCGCAGCACCTCGTCCCAGGTTTCGGGGGCCGGCAGCGGGCTGCGGGCCAGCAGCACCAGCCGGGCCTGTTTCTCGCGCGCCAGGCGCTCGGCCACGGTCAGGCCAATGCCGCCCAGGCCGCCGGTGATCAGGCACACCGCCCGTTCGGGCAGCGGGGTCAGGTCGGCCGCCGGGGGCAGCGGCAGATGGGCAAAGCCCAGTTCGAGCCGGCGCGGGCCGCGCAGGGCCGCCTGGCGGTTGCCGGGCGAAGACAGCAGCTCTTCGAGTACCGGGTCGACCAGGGCCTGCAGGGCGGCGGGATCCGGGCGGGCGCGCCAGCCGGTGGGTGCTTCGGGCAGCTGCAGGTCCAGCCAGCCACAGCTCAGGCCCGGCAGCTCGCGCGGGGCGACCTTGACCGGCCCGGCGACCGTGGCTTTTTCGGGGTAGGGCAGGGGCTCGTCCTTGACCCGCACGGCGCCGGTGCTCAGCACCGTCAGCTGCATCGGCTTGGGCAGGTTTTCCTCGGCCATCGCCTGCGCCAGGAACAGCAGGCTGAAGAAGCCCTGTTCGAGGTTGCGGTGGAAGAAGCTGCTGCCCGGGCGGAAGCGCTGTTCGCGCGTGACCAGCCAGCCGTGCAACACCGCCTGGGGCGGGTGGCCGCTGGCCATGAGCTCGCGCACCAGCTCGTCGTAGCCCTCGCGGCCACGCTCCGGGGCCAGCAGGTATTCGTGTTCGGCCACCCGGGCGAACAGGTCACCGGCCCGAACCACCGTCACCCGGTGCCCGGCTTCGCGCAGGCGGGCGGTGACCGCATCGGTCAGCCCGACCTCGTCGGCAAACACCAGCCAGTGACGGGGCTCGGTCTGCCCCAGTTCGGTCGCCACGTCGATCTCGCAGTCGGCGGTGCGGGGCCGCCAGCGCGGCTGGTAGCCCCAGCGGGTGATGTCGTCGATGTGCGCAGGCCGCGCCTCTTCCGCAGGCGCGGCAGCCACGCCGGGCTGGATGAAATAAGGCTTGCGCTGGAAAGCGTAGGTGGGCAGCGGCACACGCAGGCGGCGCGACTCGCCCCAGATCGGCTCCCAGTCGACCGGAACGCCGTTCGCCCACAGGCGACCCAGGGTGGCCATGAACCAGACGTCGTCGGGCACCGCGTGTTCGGGGTGGCGCAGCGAATTGATGACCTGCGAGGCCGGCACGCCGTTGGCCTGGGCCAGCGAGCCCAGCGCCTTGCCGGGGCCGACCTCCAGGTAGACGCGCTGCGGGTTGGCTGCCATCAGCGTGGCCATGCAGTCGGCAAAGTGCACCGTGTTGCGCAGGTGGCCCACCCAGTACATCGGGTCGGTGGCCTGTTGCGCGCTGAGTGTGGCGCCGTTGCGGTTGGAGATGATGGGCAGCTTCGGCGGGTTCAGCCGGATGCTGCGCAGGTAGGCTTCGAAGCGGCCCAGGATGGGCTCGAGCATGCGCGAGTGGGCCGCGATGTCGATCGGGATGCGCTGCGGTTCGATGTCGCGCGCGCGCAGGCGAGCCTCCAGTGCGTCCAGCAGGTGCTGCGGACCCGAGACCACACACAGATCGGGCGCGTTGACACTGGCCATGTCCAGGCCTTCGCCGAGTTCGGCCTGCAGCGCACTGGCCGATTGCGGCACGCTGAGCATGCCGCCCTGAGGCACCGTGTCGAACAGCTGGCCGCGTAGGTGCACCAGGCCGATGCAGTCCTCAAACGACAGGACACCGGCCAGGCAGGCAGCGGTGTTCTCGCCCATGCTGTGGCCGACCAGGGCCGTGGGCTTGACGCCCCAGGACATCCAGAGCTGCGCCAGCGCATACTCCACGATCATGATCAGCGGCAGCTGCACCGAGGGCCGCTTGAGCCGCTCGACCGCCTGCGCATGGTCCTGCGGCTCGGGCAGCCAGAGCGCGCGGATGTCGTAGTCGATGCGCTTTTGCAGGACATCCAGCCCGCGATCCATCCAGTCCTGGAACACCGGCTCGGTGGCGTAGAGCTCGCGCGCCATGCCGGCGTACTGCGCGCCACCGCCCGGGAACATGAACACCACTTCCGGGTCGTCGACCAGGTGCTGGTGGTTGAAGACGCGCCGGGTGTCGCTGCCCTCCAGCAGGTCGGCGGCTTCGGCGTGGCTGGCGGCGACCAGCACGCGGCGGTGCTCGAACGCACGCCGGCCCTCTTTCAGTGTCCAGGCCACATCGGCCAGGTCCTGTTCGGGGTGGGTCCGCAGGTGGGCGGCCAGGGCTCTGGCGTTGGCTTCCAGTGCGGCCTTGGAGCGGCCCGAGACCACCAGCAGCTGGAACGGCCAGTCCGACGGATCGGAGGGCGCGCGCTCCGGGGCTTCTTCGACCACCGCATGCGCGTTGGTGCCACCCACGCCCAGCGAGTTGACGCCGGCGCGCCGCGGCCCCTTGTGCGAGACCCAGTCGCGCAGCGTGTCGTTGACGCGGAAGGGGCTGGAGTCGAAGTCGATGGCGGGGTTCGGCGCCTCGTAGCCCAGGCTGGGCGGCAGCTCGCGGTGCTTGAGCGCCAGCGAGACCTTGATCAGGCTGGCGACGCCGGCCGCGGTGTCCAGGTGCCCGATGTTGGTCTTGACCGAGCCGATGCGGCAGAAGCCGGTGTCCTGCGTCGACGCGGCAAAGGCCTGCGTCAGCGCCGCCACCTCGATCGGGTCGCCCAGGTAGGTACCGGTGCCGTGGCATTCGACATAGTCGATGGTGTCGGCCGGCACACCGGCCACTGCGTGCGCCTCAGCGATGGCCTTGGCCTGGCCGTCCACGCTGGGCGCCAGGTAACCTGCCTTGGCCGCTCCGTCGTTGTTGACCGCCGTGCCCTTGATGACGGCCCAGATGTGGTCACCGTCCTGGATCGCGTCCTCCTGACGGCGCAAGACCACCACGCCAGCGCCCGAGCCGAAGACCGTGCCCTGGGCGCGGTGATCGAAGGCATGGCAATGGCCGTCGGGCGAGAGGATCTCGCCCTCCTGGAAGATGTAGCCGCGCGCGTGCGGCAGCTCGATGGTCACGCCCCCGGCCAGGGCCATGTCGCATTCGCCCAGCAGCAGCGACTGGCAGGCGTGGTGCACCGCCACCAGCGAGGTCGAACACGCGGTCTGGATGTTGACGCTCGGCCCCTTGAGGTCGAACACGTGGCTGACCCGGGTCGACAGGAAGTCCTTGTCGTTGCCGGTGTGGCGCAGCAGGAACATGCCGGTGCTGGCCACCAGGTCGCGGTTGGAGCAGATGTTGAAGTAGAAGTAGCTGCCCATGCCGCAGCCGGCATAGACGGCGATCGGGCCGGGGAAACGCTCGGGCGGATGGCCGGCGTTCTCCAGCGCCTCCCAGGCCACCTCCAGGAACTGGCGGTGCTGCGGGTCCATGATGGCCGCTTCCTTGGGGCTGAAGCCGAAGAAGTCGGCATCGAACTGCTCGAAGCCATCGAGCACGGCAGCCGCGGGCACGTAGTTGCGGTGCCGCATGCGGTCGGGGTTTTCGCCGTTGGCCAGCAGCTCGGCTTCGCTCAGACGGCGGATCGACTCGATGCCGGCGCGCAGATTGGCCCAGTAGGCTTGCGGGTTGGCGGCGCCCGGCAGGTGAGCCGCCATGCCGACGATGGCGATGTCGTTGCTGGATGAACTGGGCGTGGTCACGCGGGCCTCTGACGAAGGATCCCGGGCACTTCTTCCTCCCCCGGGTTAACCATTATTGCTCAACATTTTGTAACCGAGGTGCGAGTTACATCACGCTTTTGGGGGAGGTGTGTTGTCCATGAGCCGCGCGCTGGCGGAAGAGCTTTCAACCAAGCGCAGATCGGCCGGCTGGCTGCTGTGGAAGTTCACGTCGCCCAGCACGCCGTAGTGGCTGCGGTCGCGCAGCACCTCGTCGATGATGTGCACGTCGATCAGGCGCGCCTCGGCCGCAAAGCCGTAGACCAGGGCCATGTCACACAGGATGTTGATGCTGCGCGGGATGCCGCCGGCCGCCTTGGCGATCTTGGCGGTGGCCAGCGGCGTGAACAGCTGGCGATCCCGGCCCGCCACCTTCAGGCGGTGTTCGATGTAATCGCCCACTTCGACCGAATTGAGCGGAGGAATGAAGAAGTCGGCCGCGACGCGCTGGGCAAACTGCTGCAGTTCGGGGCGCTTGAGCAGGTCGCGCAGCTGCGGCTGGCCGACCAGGATGATCTGCAGCAGCTGGTCCTTGTCGGCGTTGATGTTGGAGAGCATGCGCAGCGACTCCATGGCCGGTGCGCTCAGGTTCTGGGCTTCGTCGACGATCAGCACCACCCGTCGCCCCTGCCCGTACTCGTTGATGAGGAAGCGCTGGAAGGCGTCGTAGCGCGCCACCGGCGTCAGCCGGTCGTAGGGCAGGCCGAAGGCCAGCATGATCCACTCGGTCAGGTCGGCCAGATCGGGGTGGGTGTTGGTCACCAGCCCGACCGAGACGCCTTCACCCAGCTCGTTGAGCAGCCGACGGATCAGCGTCGTCTTGCCGCACCCGATCTCGCCGCAGATGACGGTGAAGCCGGCGCGGTTCTGCAGCGCGTACTGCAGCATGGTGTAGGCGAGCGAATGCCGCTTGCCCATGTAGAGAAAGTCCGGGTCCGGCTGGATGGAGAAGGGTTTTTCCTTCAGGCCGTAGAAAGCTTCGTACATGGTGGAATACGCGGTAAGAACCAAAGGGTCGACGCCACGTTGAATTTCTGCAGTCTTGCCAAAAAACAACCACGCGTTCCAGTCAGGCACGTTCATTATCCAATGCCATGAGGTGTACGACGTAGCGGGACTACTGGACGCTCATCGAGCAAACCGCATCAGACAATTACTCATCCAGCTGCCATGTCATAAAAGCTGATGGCCTGCCAGGCGCTGCGGGTTCGTGTGCGGTTTTTGTAGATGTTTCAGGTTCGACCAGCTATGAGCAAATGGAGCTTTGTGGCCTCTAAGTCAACATCGTGTCGCGCCGTCACACGCCGGCGTCCCTCGCGCCCCATCGCCCGCAGTGCCTCGGCGTCGGCGTTCAGTACCTGCACCAAGGCATCGGTCAGGGCGTCCGCGTCGCCGGGCGCGACCAACCATCCGTCCACGCCCTGACGCACCAGTTCCGGTATGCCGGCCACGGTCGTGCTGACCACCGGACGCTCCAGCGCCATGGCTTCCATGATGACCACCGGCAGGCCTTCGGCAAAGCTGGGCAACACCATGGCACGGGCGGCCTGCAGCTCTTGCCGCACCTGCTCGCTGTCGATCCAGCCGGTGATGCGGACCATGTCCTGCAGACGGTGTTGTTCGATCAGCTGCTCGACCTCGGCCCGCATCTCGCCATCGCCCGCCAGCACCAGTTCAAAGTCGATGCCCCGGTCTCGGATCTGGCGAACGGCTTCGAGCAGGATGAGCTGCCCTTTCTGTTCGCAAAGACGACCCACACAGACGAGGCGGTGCCGGTCGGGCAGGGGCACCGCCTCGGCGTCCTCGTGAAAGCCTTTGTCCAGGCCGCAGTGAATCACATGAATGCGGGGCCAGTGCTCATGCCCTACCCAGCGGTACAGCTGGCTGCGCCCGAAGGAGCTGATAGCCACCACGAAGGCGGCCTTCTCGATCTTTTCCCGCAGGTGCAGAGCCTCTGGGCGATCGAACTCTTCCGGCCCGTGGGCGGTGAAGGAGTAGGGTGGGCCGCCCAGGGTGCGGGCCAGCAGGACCACCTCGGCTGAGTTGGTGCCGAAGTGGGCATGAATGTGACGCACCGGACGGTGCCGCAGATGAGCCAGCACCTGGCAGGCTTCGGCCAGATAGGCCAGGTGGTAGATCAATGGCCGATCGGAACCCCGGCTCATCCGCCAGGCCTGGCCGAGTGCACGCATGAAGGCCACGGGCGTCCTGACCGCCTGACCGATCATCGCGCTGGCCAGGCCGATCAGGCCTTGCCTGAGCACGTGGAACGTTCGTGTCTGCTCGGCCTTGTCTTCGACATCGACGACGGGGTCCTGCCAGCCGCGCAGGGCGATTCGCTCGACCTCCAGACCCTGCCGTTCGAGCGCCAGGATTTCGCGCCGGATGAAGCTGTGACTGACTTTTGGGTACTGATTGATGAAATAGGCGACCCTCATGCGCGCACCCTGGCCCTTCTGCGCGCCCCCCAGCCAATGACCAGCAGGGAGCCCATCTCGAGCACCCAGTTCAGCGGCAAACCGGCCAAGCGCCAGCCGAGCATCTCGTCGACGCGGTGAAAAGACGTCGCGCGGATGGCGATGAAAACCAGCAGGACGGCGGCGCCGGCGCAGGCCCACAGGGTGGCTGCAGGTGCCTTCCAGACCAGCACGGCCATGGCCGCCAGTGCCGTCAGTCCCACGATCGGTACCGCGAAGATGAATGCTTCCTGAATCTGGCGACGGTTGCCATACCAGCCTTGTTCCATCGACAGGATGCGTCCGATTTCGGTCATGGCCGACTGCAGGTCCAGCTGCTTGTTGATGCCCAGCGCGATCATGCCCGCCATCATCAGGCGCCAGACCGTCCTTTCGTTAACGCTCAGCACGATGCGCTGACCGCGTTCTCGCTGGAGCAAGCGAAACGACAGCCACGCCGCCCAGGCATACAGGGCCACCGTCAGCCAGCCGCCCAGCGTGGAGTCGCCAATGCCCGGTGACCAGCTGCCGATCCAGCCGTCGTTCATGAAGTCATTTCCCCATCCATCTGCTACTTGTATTCGATGAGCCGCCCGCTTCGACCGAGCAGCCTGTTCAAGCAGAACTTCAACACGCCCTGGGCTTCCGCGAACTTGCCCGCCAGGGTGAAGAAGGCCATGGCCGCCGAGCGGTCGCGAATGCTCAAGCGCAGCCATTGTGCCGGGTAGATCAATGCGAGCCAGCCGGAACGGGGGTCCACGAACAGGGCAAGCGCCCCGATGCCCAACGGCAGCAGCAGCCCCCATGCGACGGCACGCATCGTTTCGCGCACCCAGTGGCGCTCCGGCGAAGCGCCGTGCAACCATGTGCCTTCGGCAAACGCATGGCCGCTGCGCACCGCCCGTTGCCACCACTGCGTCCAGCGTGTCATCGCGGCATCGTGGCGGGTCATTTCATGGTCCAGCCGGTGCACACGCCAGCCCTGACATCGCAAGCGAAGGCACAGCTCGGGTTCTTCGCCCGCGATCAGGTCATCCCGGTAGCCGCCCGTTTGCACCATCGCCTCGATCCTGAACAGAGCATCGCCGCCGCAGCTCAAGGCGTCGCCCACCGGAGTGTCCCATTCCAGGTCGCACATGCGGTTGAAGATGGAGCGCTCGGGGAAGCGCTCGCGGCGGCGACCACAGACCACCGCGCAGTCTGGGTGACTCTCAAGGTATTGCACACCGGCCTCCAGCCAGCCCTCGACCACTTCGCAATCGCCGTCCACGAACTGCACAAAGCAAAGGCCGCGATGCAGGGCCTGCAGGCGCCGAAAGCCGGCGTTCCGGGCCCGGGCGGCGGTGAAGGGCTGCGACATGTCCAGCGCCAGCACCTCGGCCCCCATGGCCCGTGCCAAGGCGACCGATCCGTCGGTGGAGCCCGAATCGACATAGACCACGGCGCTCATGCCTGGCAGGAGCGAAGCCAGACAGGCCCGCAGGCGCTCGCCCTCGTTGCGGCCGATGATGACGGCGCCTGTGACCTCTGCAGTCATTACCCGAGATCCAAGTATTGAGTTCTGGTCACACATCTTCCCATTTGGACCTTGTAACGCCCATGGATCCCGGCTGATCTCGTCAATGAGTGGTCTCGGAAGCAGAAACAGCCAACACATCTGGCGTCTATGGCCCTGGTTGGCCAGCCTTCATGGTTACAGATACTGGCGATACGTCCAACAATCGTCGATCTGTTCACGTATGACTTGAGCCATGTTGGATTAACATCAAAGATGTAGGAACAAATTGTGACACAGGGTCTGGTCCTCGCTCTTGTTCTTACTACAGTTTGCCGCTGGTATCTGCTGCATGTGACTTGATCAGCAGGATCGGATGGCCTTGGGTGTGCTGTATTCCTCAACATGGGAGTTCCGACATGAAATCCGCAATGCGAGCCTTGGGCCTCTCGTGGCTGCTGCTGGCGACTGCTGCACTGTGGGCACAGGCAACGCAGCCGTACCAGTTGCGCCATGGTGATGCCCTGACCGTGTCGGTCTGGAAAGAAGAGGCATTGCAGATTGAGGTGCGGGTTCTGCCGGACGGTAGCATTACCTTCCCCCTGGCTGGCCGGGTCGAGGTGGCCGGCCTCACGACGCCCCAGGCCGAAGAGCGCATCGCCAGCAAGATCAAGACCTACATCCCGGAAGCGGTGGTCACCGTGGCGGTCACCGGCATCGACGGCAGTCGGGTCTATGTGCTGGGCAAGGTCGCCGAGCCCGGACCGGTCACCCTGATGTCACCCTCCACCACGGTGCTTCAGGTGCTCAGCCAGGCAGGCGGTCTGGACCGGTTTGCCGATGGCAACGGTATTCGGGTGCTGCGACAGACCAGCAGTGGCGCGACCGTGCTGCCGGTGCGCTACAACGATCTGATCCGGGGCAACGCACTGGAGACCAACGTGGTGCTTCAGCCCGGCGACACGATTCTGGTGCCCTGACATGAATAAATTGCAGTCGCTTTGCTGTCTAGCCGCGGGCCTGTTGTGGAGCGCTGGCATGGCCCATGCCCAACACGCTGCCAATGTTGTCGTGAGTGTGGAACGAATCGAGAACCCGGCCCTTTCGGCCACCAGTCCCGGCGGGGTGACAGTGCTGCGCGTCGCGCCCAGCTATACCTTCGAGACCAGGGGGGATCGCTCGCAATCCCGCTTGGCACTGGGAGCAACGCTGGAGCGCTCAAGCAACACGGCCCTGTTGGCCAGCCGCAATTACCCCAGTCTGGGTTACACATGGACCTACAGTTGGCCCACCTCCAGTCTCGAACTGCGCGGCAACCTGGCCGAATCCTCGACCCGGAACACGGAATTCGAGGAGTTTGGCCGCGTCACTGTCGACAGCCGCGAGCGCAGGCTGGATGCAGGGGTCCGGTGGAACCAGGAGTTGACGGAACGGACAGACTGGGTCGTGGATCTGGCACGCGCCCGTGTCAGTTTTGACCAGGCCTCACTGACCGACTACAGCGAAGTCGAGTTGTCCAGCCGCGTCTCGTGGGAGGCCACCGAGAGAATGTTCTATTTCATCGAGCCAGCCTACGTCCGTCTGACGCGCTCCGGTTCACCCGATTCAGTGACGCAGGCCCGCTGGCAGGTCGGCGTTCGCGGAGAACTGGCGCCCGAATGGACGCTCACCGCCTTTGCAGGCCAGGGACGCATCGGCGGAACGCCGTCGTCGACGGGCACCTTAGCCGGTTTGCAACTGGACTTTGTGGGCAGTCGCTGGTCGGCGGGGGGCGGTTGGTCCCGTGACTTTTCCGTCAGCGTTGCCGATGCGGCCTTTGTGAGGACCGAAATCCTATCTTTGCGCCAAGCCTACAGGCTGACTGAGACAGCGACGTTGTCGGCCAGCTTGGCGAGCAGCCGTTCGGCGGGCGCTGGTGCGTCCCGCGGGCTGGTGTCGGGCCTGGCGCTGGAAAACGAACTGGGAGCCAACTGGTCTTCAACCCTGGGTGTCGAGCACCGCCGCTCAAGCCCTGTGGGCGGCGTTGCGGGGCGCGGCTGGTCGGTTCGGGCCGGTCTGGTCTACGCCTACCCGGGTCGCTGAGGGCTGGGCCATGTTCGGTGACTACGACCTCAGTCTTCATGACTACCTCTCCATCCTGCGCCGCCGTGCGCTGGTGATGATTCTGGTGTTCGGCTCAGTGCTGACTGCCGCCGTGGTCTTTGCCATGCTTCAGCCGCGTGTTTACGAATCCACGGCCACCATTCTGGTGGAGGGGCCGCAGGTTCAGGTGGCGGCGGGTGACCGTGCGAATCAGCCCCGCCCGGAAGACCGCGTGAGGCTGATCCAGCAGCGGTTGATGACCCGGGAGAGCCTGATCAGCATCGCCGATCGCCACGAGTTGTTTGTGAGTGAAGGTGAGCGGGAATTGTCCGACACGAAAGTGGCCACTGCCATGCGTGCCAGCATCCGGCTGAACGTGATGGGGGCGGAGAACCCGTGGGGGCCACGCCCGGCCGCGATCTCCTTCAGCGTGTCGTTTCAGGGTGAAAGCCCGGAGAAGGCGTATGCGGTCACCCGTGAACTGGCGGAGCTGTTTCTGTCCAGCAACCAGCAGGACCGGATGGACCAGGCCACGCGCACGACGGGTTTCCTGAGTGCCGAGGCCGATCGGGTGCGACAGGAACTGGAAGCGCTGGAGGCCCGGATCGCTGCCTTCAAGTCACAACAGGCCGGGAGCTTGCCGGACAACCTCGCCATGTCATTGGGTGGCTTGCAGAGCATGGAGGCCGAACTGCGCATCGCCGAGCGGGATCACCGACTGGCCGTGAGCGAGTTACGGGCACTTGAAGTGGACCTCGCGGCTGCGCGCCGCGGCGTGACTGCCCCGGGTGTGGTGGCTGACCCCGGCCCGAGTGAAGCCGAGCAGGAACTTGAGCGGGCCCGCACCGAACTGGCCGGGCTGCGTGCCATCTATTCGGAGAGCCATCCAGACGTGCGCTCCCTGATCCGGCGCATCCAGGGCCTGGAACAGGCGGTGGCAACTGAGCCAAGGGCGCAGACCCCGGCCAGAACGGCCGCCAGGGAGCAGGCAGGGCTGGCCGTTTCGCGTCTGGAAGCTCAGGTGGAAGCAGCCCGCAACCGGGTGGACCTCTTTGCAGCCCAGCAATCGAGTCTGCGGGCCAGCATCGGCCAGCTGCGCGCACAGGCCACCCGAGGTCCTCAGCTGGAACGCCAACTGGCAGCATTGCAACGCGAACAAGAGGCGGCCCAGACCAAGTACAACGAACTGAGAAGCCAGTTGTCGTCGGCCCAGTTGGTCGAAAACCTGGAGGGAGGCCAGCAGGTGGAACGCTTCACATTGCTGGAGCCGCCGGTGATGCCTGAGTACCCGGTCGAGGCGACCCGAAGAAAGATTGCCGCGGCCGGATTTGTGGTGGCGGTGGGGGCGGCGCTTGGAGCGGCCTTGTTGCTGGAGTTGCTGTTTGCCCGTGTCTGGGGCTTGAACGCTCTGGTGGCGGCGGTGAACCAGCGACCGCTGGCGGTCATACCCTACATCTCCACCCAATCTGAAATCCAGGCTGTTGAACAGTGGCGCAAGAGGGCTGTCTGGATAGCCTTGGTGGCGATCTTGCTGGTGTTGCTGGCCGTTCACCTGTGGGTCATGCCCTTGCAGAACGTGCTGAAGTCTGTCTCTTCGCGCCCCGACTGAGGAAGGGCCCCACCATGGAACGCATCAAAGAGGCCATTGAAAAAGCCAAGACCCAACGCGGGGTACCTGAGGAGAGCAGGCCCGGCGCGGTGGCACTGGAGGCAGTCCCTCGCGGGTTGGAACCGACGACCGCGATGGCACGCCCTCACGCCATCGGAACCACCGATGTGACGGATGGCGACGTCTGGTATCGGCAGACCCCGGTCATCAAACTGGACGCGGCTCACTTGGAAAGCCATCGCATCGTGGCCCATCAGAAGGCACATCCGGCTTCCTGGGCGTTCGATCTGTTGCGGACACAAGTGCTGCAAACCATGGATGAGCATGGATGGCGCACCTTGGCCGTCACTTCTCCGACGCCGGAGGCTGGCAAGACGGTGGTGGCGATCAATCTGGCCATCGCCATTGCCCAGCACTCCAACCGGACCGCCTTGCTGGTCGATCTGGACTTGCGTCGTCCCCGGGTGGCCGCCTCGCTGGGCCTGGCTGCCAAGATTTCGCTCAATGAGGTGCTGGCCGGCGCCGCTCGTGTGGAAGAGGCCATGGTCAACCCGAGCATTCCGCGCCTGGTGGTTTTGCCCTCCCGGCAAGCCATGCCAGGGTCGGCTGAACTTCTGGGGTCCAGCAAGGTGGCGGCGATGATGTCGGAATTGCGTGAACGCTATGCGGACCGGGTGTTGGTGGTGGATCTACCCCCTGTGCTCGCCGTCGACGACGTTCTGGCTATCCTCCCTCGTATTGATTGCCTCCTCATGGTCGTAGGCAACGGCACTGCCACCCGGAACGAAATCAATGAGTCGATGCGTCGGCTTTCGAAAGGCCGTCTGCTTGGTGTGGTTCTCAACAAAGACGACGCGCCTACCCATAACGCTTATTACTGAGGGAGTCTCGGGCGTTGCGAATGCTTCTGACGAAGAACGGTACGTTTTGGCCATTCGCTGAGAAAGTCCATGCAGGCGTTGATGCTGAATGAGGGTGGGTTCTTCTGCGCGCCGGATTTAGCTGGAAATGTGCATTCTGGTGCGACCGAATACAATGTTCAGGGTTTACGGCGACGCTTTTAAACGGGGCGCATTAGGTTTAAGGAAATTCTCCATTCCCCCGGCGGTGACCACAGGATGTGAGGCAGTATCGGCATGAAACAAATGAGCCTTGACGCACCCGGCTTTGAGCGCAAGACCATGAGTACGCGCAAGCACGAATTCGTCAACGAGTTGAACTTGGTGGTGCTGTGGTCTGAACTGGTAGCACTGATTGCACCGCCTGCACCGGTGCACAGCACCAAGAGCGGATGCCCGCCATTTGCCGTGGCAACCATGCTGCACATACACTTTCTGCAGCAATGGTTCAAGCCGCCGGACCCATCCATGGAAGATGCGCTGTACAACACGCCGATGTTTCAGGGCTTTGCGGCTCTGGACATGGGAGAAAACCATCTGTCCGATGAGAGCACCATCCTGCGCTTTCTACACTCGCCCGAAGCGAATAACCTGACCGTTCAAATTCCGGACACCGCCATCCCAACATTGACAGCCAAGGGGCTGTCATTCAAGCAGGATCCCGTTTTTGATCCAACGCTCATTGCAGTGCCCAACTCCACCAGGAATCAGGACGGTCAACGCGCCCCGGAGATTCACCAGAGCAAGAAGGGAAACCAGACCTATTTCGGCATGAAAGTTCAGGCTCAGCACCCCAACTTGAAGAGCGACACCGCGCTGATCCCGGGCAATCGTGAGGCGCTGGACAAGGACGCGCCCATAGGCGCTATTCTGGAAAAAAGGCCTGAGAAGACCACCGCCAGCGTTCGCGTCAACGTGAAACACCCCTTTCGGGTCATCAAGCGTCAGTGCGGCTACACCAAGATCAAGCGCCAGGCCGCCCAAGAACAAAGCCAATCTGGTGACGCTGTTTGCGCTATTGAACCTGTGCAGGATGCGCAAACCACTCTTGAATGTGGGGGGAGCGGAGGCATGAGTGATCCCGAAATGGGCCGGATGCCCATGAACGTGGCCACATTCGCCCCAAAACTACCGCTTGAACGCCCAGGGATGCCGTCATCTGAAACTTCAACCCGCAACGACCTATTCCGCGGTGGGTATGCAGATCTTCCTTAACCACAACAACCGACTCACCCGATGAAAGACATTCAACTCCCCAGTGACAAATCGATTGGAATTCTCTTTTCGATTGTTTTCGCTCTTGTTTCCGTCTGGTTCGCATGGAGGGGCACATTACCATGGCAATGGTTTGCAATCCCGGCGGGGATGTTCTTGATCACGGCCTACTCAGTTCCGAGGATCTTGCGACCTTTGAACATCGCTTGGATGGCGCTTGGAGCCTTGTTGAACAAGATCGTCAGCCCCTTGATGTTGGGAGTTATCTATTTTTTGATAATCACTCCAGTAGCACTATTCTTTAAAATCATCGGTCGCGATGAGCTCAAAAGAAATTTCGACAGTAACTTAAATACTTATTGGGTTCCCAGAACTCCTCCCGGGCCTGATGCACCCGGAAGTTTTACAAATCAATTTTAAATACGGATCGCCCATCATGCTCGAACTACTCAAAGAATTAATTGCCTTTCTCAAGGTGCGCAAAAAATTCTGGATGTTGCCCATCATCTTGGTCATGCTATTAATTGGAGGCCTCTTGATTCTGGCCAAAGGGTCAGCGGTAGCCCCGTTCATTTATACGCTTTTCTAACCAAGGGCCGATATGAAGATTCTCGGTATTTCCGCGTACTATCACGATGCAGCTGCCGCTCTGATTGAAGATGGAAACATAGTCGCCGCTGCACAGGAAGAGAGATTTACCCGGAAGAAGCATGATCCAGAATTTCCGGTCAATGCAATTCGATATTGTTTGGGGGAGGCGGGAATTCAGCCTTCCGAGCTGGACTTTGTCGCATTTTACGACAAACCGTTGCTGAAGTTTGAGAGACTGCTTGAAACATATTTGGCATTTGCGCCCAAAGGCTTTACCTCGTTCAGGCAAGCCTTGCCATTGTGGATCAAGGAGAAGCTCTTCCAGAAAGACATGATCAGCAATTCGATTGCTGAAAGCTTAGGGCAAAGCGAGAACTGGCGCAGCAAGCTGCTCTTTTCCGAGCACCACCTCAGTCACGCGGCCAGCGCGTTTTTTCCATCCCCCTTCGATCGGGCCGCGGTGCTCACCATGGACGGTGTTGGAGAGTGGGCTACCACCTCTGTTGCGCTGGGGTCTGGCAATGACCTCAAGGTTGTCCGTGAAATACATTTCCCCCATTCAATCGGATTGTTGTATTCGGCATTCACTTATTACACCGGCTTCAAGGTCAATTCCGGCGAGTACAAAGTGATGGGGTTGGCTCCTTATGGATCCCCTCGATTCGCTGACAGGATCCGCGAACACCTAATCGACATCAAGGAAGACGGTAGCTTCCGCCTCAATATGGAGTACTTTGATTACTGTACCGGTCTCACGATGACGAATCACAAGTTTGATGAGTTGTTCGGCAGTCCGCCTAGAAGGGCCGAAAGTGAGCTGACTCAACGAGAAATGGATCTTGCTGCCAGCGTGCAAGTGGTGACGGAGGAGTTGGTCATCAAACTTGCGCGGGGCATAAGGAAGGAAACCGGAGAGCGACATCTCTGTCTGGCCGGTGGTGTGGCCCTCAACTGCGTGGCAAATGGCAAGCTTTTGCGAGAGAAAATTTTTGACGACATCTGGATTCAACCCGCATCGGGAGATGCGGGAGGCGCGCTTGGCGCCGCCCTTGCAAGTTACCACCTATTCAAACAGGGCCCTCGCTCCGGCAGAACGCGGGATACCATGAAGGGTAGCTATTTGGGTCCGCGCTTCGCACAAGCGGATGTGGAGACCCGACTCCATTCGGTTGGCGCCAAATTTCGAACCTTGTCCGAAGAGCAGATGATCGAGTACTGTGTCCAGGCATTGGCTCGTGGTCAGGCTCTCGGATGGCATCAGGGCCGCATGGAGTTCGGGCCCAGGGCGCTTGGAGGGAGATCCATTTTGGGTGACCCGAGATCTCCAACGATGCAGAAACTGCTCAACTTAAAAGTGAAATTTAGGGAATCTTTCCGACCGTTTGCGCCCTCAGTGATCAGGGAAGCTGTCTCAGACTGGTTCGATATCGACAGTGACAGTCCTTACATGCTTCTGGTTGCTGATGTGAAGGAGGAGCACCGCCTAAAAATGACGGCTGAGCAGGATAATTTGTTTGGCATTGACAAGCTAAATATACCGCGATCGAAGATCCCTGCGGTAACCCATGTTGACTATTCAGCACGCATCCAAACAATCCATCATGAAACCAATCCTCGATACCATGCATTGATCAAGCGGTTTGGCGAAATCACGGGCTGTCCGATTTTGGTGAACACCAGTTTCAATGTTCGGGGAGAGCCCATCGTGTGTACCCCTGAAGACAGTTTCCGGTGTCTTATGGGGACCGATATAGATGTTTTGGCGGTTGAGAACTGCATTCTGGAAAAATCCGACCAAGACCCCAGTTTGCGTGAGCGCTACGAGAGCTTGTTCGAACTCGACTGATTTTGCATCGATTTAGCGCCAGGTCTGTGCGCTGGACGTACAAAGTTTAAAGTGAAGGAGTCCGGCATTGGGAGCAATATGATCAAACTTCGATCAATTTGGATTAATGGATCTCTGCTGGCTTCAACCATCTTGATCTCCGTAGTCCTCGGAGAACTCTTGGCACGTCTCATTCTGAATCCCGTCAACTATTTGAATCCAACTCTGACGAAGGACGACCACCTTGTTCACAAGATCGAGGGGGGAACGGGAGGGCACGACGACTGGGGCTTCAGGAATTTTGAGCGCCCTATCACGGCAGACATTGTCGCGATAGGGGACTCCATGACATACGGTATGGCAGCACGGGCTGAGGAGAGCTACCCACTTGTGCTGGGCAGACTTTCAGGGCAAAACGTCTACAACATGGGACTTGGCGGTTATGGCCCGCTGCAGTACCTTCATCTGCTGCGCACGAAAGCCCTTGAATTGAAACCAACAACTGTCATTGTCGGCTTCTACTTTGGCAATGATGTCATGGATGCATTCAATACAGCCCACGGGCTCGAGTATTGGTCGCGGTTCTCAACCCGACAATTCGATTCCGCTCCTACCCAAAGAGTAAGGTCAGATGCATCGACAGATGGAAAGTTGTTCGGCACTCTGCGTGACTGGCTATCGAGGAACTCAGTGCTTTACAGAGCCTTCACTTCGCTGCCCCTTTTCGATGTATTCCGAGAAAATCAGTTCAAACGCCTAGCGAGCAATACCATTGAAGCCACGTTCGGCGGGCGACGGATGCTATTTTCTTATCAGGAGCCGACCGTCTATCTGGATCTCACGGACGAGCGCGCAAAAGAAGGTATGCGCATTACCGAAGCAGCTTTTCGAGAAATTGCTGAAACTGGCCGGCAAAAAGGAATTCAGATTCTGGTTGTGATGTTTCCTCTTAAAGAGTCCGTATATGAGGAATACTTGAAACAGTCCGTCGATGCGCCTGGAGTTGATCGGTTGCTCATCTCAATTAAGCATGAAATGCAAATCAAGCAGCGTCTGCTCACCTTGTTTAATCAAGAAGGTATCGACCATCTAGATCTATTGCCAGCCTTGAGGCAAGCAAACCAGTTACGGGATGTATTCCCTTTATCAGATACACATCCCAATGCCAACGGATATGTCGCAATAGCCGCGTCGGTTAATCGCGCACTTAAATCTCACTCCTCCCGGTGATTATGTGAGGTGCAGGAAAGGGCTTCATATGATCTTACAACCTTCCCTTTCAGGTTTAACCGAGCCATTAATGATTGTTCAGATCAAGTCGTCCGGGCTTTCTCATCCGTGGCTCAACTGGCTGAGGGCATCTCTTTCCTTCGAGGTATATCTTCTTGTTGAATTTCATGCTTGACCTTCTTGTTCTTTTCATACCATATGAACACCTCAAGAAAACATTGGATATTTCGAGCGTCACTAGCTGTACTCATCATTGTTTTTCTTGAGGCAATATCCTATTTCGCGGCACGAGTGCTGCTCAACATGGGGTTAATGGCAGGCGCAACAGACACAGCAAATTATCAGGAGTATTTGACAGCAAGAGATCCTGTGCTGGGATGGCCTTCTCCAAAAGAATTTGGCAAAGGCGAGTTTGATATCACCGGCTCCAGAATCGTACCCGAATTTCCAGAGACTGATCACCCCGCATGCGTTGCTCTATTCGGAGACTCATTTACATGGGGTGACGAGGTTTCAGCGGAGCATGCGTACGGAAATGTCCTAGCAAAAGGGCTGGGGTGCCGAGTGGCTAATTTTGGTATCGGAGGCTACGGTACCGATCAAGCAGTCATTCGTTACATTCAGAGTACTAAAGGTGAGGAGCCAATCATAGTGCTTGGCCACTTTTCTGACAACATACTTCGAAATGTGAATCGCCTTCGAGATTTTCTTGCTGGAGGGAGGTTCGGGTTCAAGCCAAGATTTATTTTAGGATCTGATGGTGTTGAAGTCCTACCTATGCCAAATATTTCAATCGAAGAATATGCCAGCATCTCCTACACCGCAGTTGATTTGCTTCCTCATGAATATTTCGCACCCGGTACAGAAGGGGGCCCCGGAATTATGCGGTTTCCTTACTCATTGGCTGTGCTGCAGGCATTACGGCACTATCGAATTTCTTCGGCCCTAGCAGGAATTAGACCCACTTATATTCCGTTTTATCAGGCACAGCATCCATCAGGCGCACTACAAATTACAGAAGCCATAATTTTAGAGGCGGTCAATGTTGCCCACCAAAGAGGACAAAAGCTCTTTCTTCTATTAATTCCAGATCTTCATGATCTCATTGCTTTGCAGGCTGGGCGGGATCCAAGTTACCTTCCCCTAAAGGTTGCACTTGAAAAGAATGGCGTCAGGACAATTGATTCAGGCGTATTCATTGCAAGAGCTATTGGTGGTCGAAACGTGTGCGAAATCTATACGCGCTGCGGATCTTCTCACTTCAATCCGGAGGGTTATTCCTTGCTCGCGGATGCCGTCCTTGATCAATTGTCAGCCCTGCAAAAGGATTGAATCCATGGACTTCCATGAAGGGTGAGCAACCTGAAAATTGAGGGTTCCCCCGCTTCGACGACGAACCCCTATTTGAGAGGCGATTGACATTTTCATCTCCAACAGGAGCAGCGCTCCAAAGTGTTCGCCGAGCTTGCACTTGATTATTGATTCTGTCCTACCTATGACAAAGAGACTGCCATTCATCGTGCTTATTGCCCCCAATGTCTCCCAGCAGATGGGTGGCGAAGCCATGAAAGCCCTCCAGATATTCACAGAGCTAAAGAAAGTTCAACCTTCTACGGTGCAAATCACTCACGGACGCAACAGAGAAGAACTGGAGGGCCGGCTCAAGCTGCCCGACATTCACTTCGTTGATGACACCTGGGTCTCGCGTGCGATCTGGCGGACCAGGGTTCTTCGCTTCCTGATCGACTACTGGTTCTTTCGGCGTGCCGTGCGGCTCGCGGAAAGAATCGCAGCTGAAATGGGAGTTTGTGGTGATGATGTGGTCGTTCATCAAACGGAGCCTAACTCACCAGTATTGCCTCGTATAGTATCCCGCACACATTTGAACGTTTTTGGTCCGATCAATGGCAATATCTATTATCCCGCGATTTTTCGACGCCAAGAGGGACTTGGTCCGCGTGTTCGGAGAGTCCTTCACTTTCCGCTACAGCGAATCAATCGTCTTCTTTTCAATGATCTGTCCAGGGCGGACTTGATTTTCGTGGCCGGCGGCAACAGAACGACGACGTCGCTGCAGGCGGCCGGCTGTTCAGAGGCCAGAATGGTCAATGTGGTCGATTGCGGGGTGCCGGACGCTTTGCTCAACAGGCCACGTGTCGTTCAGCGAGGCATCAACCTTCGATTCGTTCACTATGGCAGACTGGTGTTCCACAAAGGGACGGCGCTCATCATCGCGAGCCTGGCAAAGACTCGACATCAGGTGGAGCTCGACATCGTTGGAGCTGGCCCGGAACTGGATTCATGCAAGCGCTTGGTCAAAGATCTGGGCTTGGATGCGCGCGTGCGTTTCGTCGGTTGGTACACCAGTCACGACGACTTGATTGCTTCCTTTTCGACGTATCGAGGCATGGTATTGCCTAGCATAGAGGACGCCAACGGAATCGTCGTGCAAGAGGCCATGGCGCTGGGGTTGCCGCCTGTCTGCCTGGATTGGGGTGGTCCACAGTTGCTGATCGATCACGGCCGAACCGGCTTCCTGGTGGAACCGCGGAGCGTGGAGTTCATCACCTCTCAAATCGCTGATCACTTGGATCGACTTAGCCAAGATGGTGAGCTGGCCGAGCAGATGTCGCGCCTAGCCCGAGAGCGTGCCGAAGAATGGCGATGGTCAAGGGTTGCAGAACACTGGATGGAACTGTTGGCCGGATTGCGCCGAGCTTACCGGTAATCTCCCAGAAGGCCCATAGGGGTCGCATTCGAGATAATGACAAACACCCCAAAAAGTAGCGGTTTCGAGTAAGTGCTAGAGCATAAGACCGCAACGTAATCAAAGCAAAGAAAGAGGACGCAAATGGTCAATGAGGTACATGCCCCACCCCCCTTGGATCGGCGGAAAAGGATCATCCTCAGCGTGCTCGCCGCTACATTCCTGTTCGCTTCAATCGAGGCTATGTTCTTCGCTGCAGGCAAGGTTCTGGAGCGAAAATGGGGAATGTGGCGGGCGGCGGAGCCCGCGGCGGACTATCCACGTAGCTTCGAGAGTTACATGGAGGTACGCAATCCGATCTTCGGGTGGCCGTATCCTATGCAATACGGTGACTCTTTGGCAAAGAACGGAGCTCTTGTCAATACGCATTACCTTGACGCGCCGCTCGAGAAGGCTTGCATCTCGCTTTACGGTGACTCCTTCACAGAGGGCGGCGACATCTCATCGCCGGACAAGAGATGGAGCGATCTGTTGTCCGCAAGCCTGAACTGCTACGTAGCAAACTTCGCGATGGGAGGCCATGGGACAGATCAGGCCTATTTGCGCTTCGAGACCCGCGCCGACGACAAGGCGCCGCTTACTATTCTCGGCTTTCACACGGCCGATGTCACCCGTAACCTCACGCGCATTCGTGACCTTGAAATCTATGCTCAGCATTTCGCGCTAAAGCCGAGGTTCGTACTAAATCAGGAGGGCGATATTGATCTCGTACCAATTCCAATACTGACATACGACGAGTATCTCCGTGCGGTCGGTGCGAAGAAGCCATTTTTGAACATCGAGCACGAAACGATGCAGCCCGGCGGCCCGAGTGGTGCTGTGGCACTGACCTTCCCCTACTCGCTTGCCGTCATCAAGAATGCGCTGTTTTACTATCGCTTTAGGGCACGCGTCGGTCGCTATCCCGAATGGATGCCTTTCCTTCAGGAGGGGCATCCGATGCACGGCCTGGAAATAACCGCCGGCATCTCTCGGAAATTTGCCGAACTCGCAGAGAGCCGCGGAAAGAAGTCACTGATACTCATCCTCCCGCACCCTGAGGACTTCATCTACTATCAGCGGACGAAGGTGTGGACCTACAGCGCTCTGGTTGAACGCCACAAAAAGGACGGCTTGGCCATGGCCGACTTTGGCCCGTACCTCATTGCGCGCGCTGAAGAGCGCAAAATGCCACTACAGGCCTTCTTTGGGCCGACACAGCATTATAACGATGAGGGTAATGCTGAGGTCGCCCGCTTCGTCTTGTCGGTGATGGGTAGTCGACCCTGAAATGTTCATGTTGAATCACGAGCAAAACTGGGGGACGCCGGTCACTGGGTCAAGGTCAATCTGCAAACACGCGCATAGAAGTTCAGCGTTTCCTGTGCCACGTTGGCTGGCAGGTATCGGTCAAAGCTCTCCAATGCCGCCACGGACAATCGCTTGCAGAGATCATTGTCTTCCAGGACGCGCAGCAGTTGAGCGGCGAGGCTCTCAAAGCGGCCGCTCTCAAATAGCAACCCGTTGTGCTCATCGGCAACCATCTCGGGCACACCGCCCATTCTGGCCGCGACCAGAGGACATCCTGCACCGAGTGCTTCCAGCGCAGCATAGGAGAAGGTCTCTTCGCGGGACGCGACAACACAAACCGCCGAGGTTCGGCGCAAGTCTTGCAGGAGGGTTCGCGAGACCACTCCGAGGTAACGAAAGCGGCTGCGGGCGTCTGGCGACAGATGCGCCTCAGCGTATTGATGCAGCTTCCAATGCCGCCCGTCGTCGTCGGTCAAACCACGGTCTGGTCCGGCGAACAGCAACTCAACATCGGCTTTCTCTTCTGCAATGAAATTGAAGGCCTTCAGCATCAGGTCTGCCCCCTTCAGGCGATCGAAACGCCCGACGTAGAGAATCTGCTTCGGACCGGTGGTACCTGGGCGCCAACGAAGGTCGGGCGGAACAGGTACTGCGGGGTTCGGAATCACCGCGGTCGGAATGCCTGAAATATCCCATTCGCGCGAAATCGCATCCAATATGTACTGGCTTGGCGCGCTGATGCCGTCCGCGTGCCGAACCGCCCGCGCCTCGGCGGCACACCTGTCACGAACCCTTCGATCAAAAGGGATGCCCAGTGCAGCAGCGCCCTTGAAAAAGGGGCCGTGGGCGCGGATCACGAGAGCAAAGTCCCGATCCTTGAAGTGCCCACCAAAACCGAACGACTCCTCAATCTCGAGCACACGCGGCCGGCCCCCCGAGATGTTGGACATGGCGGCAGAGATCCGGCGCGCGGTTGCGTCCGAGATGCCAAAAGACCAGGACATTCGACTACGGAACCCGACGCGCACGCGAGCGAAAATTGAACGGGGCTCAGGTCGGACGGCACCCAGATCGACCACATCCCCCGACCCCGTTTCAGGGACCTCACCCGCCATGGCCAACACGGTCGGCCCGCATCCCAGCCCGACCAGCCCCTCACGCAGGTGAGCCACGTAGGTGCAAATGCCATTGTGGGTTCCCTCAGGAGGCCAGTCAGGACTTACCAGGAAGATCTCCGGGTGGAATTTTTCTCGGTCGCCGGGCAAGAAACTACCATTCATATTCGTGTTTGACAACGCAGTCGTCCCTGATGGCTTCGTTTTCAAGAGCCGGCCAGTTGTTAGGTCGGCAGCGAAGCGTGTGACGGCTCTGCCCGCAACTGGTTCAATCGCGCCGTGATGTGTACTGACTATCAGCCTGTGTCTGCAACAGCGTGCCACCCGCACGATGGTAGTATCCCACGAAAGTTCCTGTCGCTCGGGCGGCGAAAGCCATGCCGGTTGCCGCCAGATCGGGATGCGCCACGTTTGCGCATTTGTGGTCCGCCACTCGTCTATGTCTGCACCCTCCAAAGCGCGTTGAGTTCGCCAGTGATAAGTCTGATCAGAAATGCTTGGCGTGGCGTGCTCAACAGGTCGGTGAGCCGCGGCGCGCTCTGGACCGTGCTGGGCTTCGGCGTCTCGCAAGCTGTCCGGCTTGGTTCCAGCCTCATCCTGACGCGGTTGCTGTTTCCGGAAGCATTCGGCCTGATGGCACTGGTGACGGTGTTCGTCGTTGGCCTCGAGTTGTTGTCAGACGCAGGAATCAAACAGTTCATTATCAGGCATCCCCGGGCCCAAGAGCAACGCTTCCTGCACACGGCTTGGACGATTCAGGTATACCGCGGCTGTGCGCTCTTTGTGTGCGCACTGATGCTTGCGTACCCTGCCTCCCTGGCTTACGGGCAATGGCAGCTCGCATACATGATCCCGATCGCAGCGCTCTCGCTGCTGATATCAGGGTTCACCTCGGTTTCCATTCCACTCGCGATGCGTCAGCTCCATCTGGGAGGCGTCACGGCCCTGAATCTCGGCGCAAGTCTCGCGGGCACCTTCCTGACGATTACAGCAACCTGGGTGTGGCCCACGGTGTGGTCGCTTCTGGTCGGTGGACTCGTGACCGCTGCGGTCACGGTCATCGGCAGCTTCGTGCTGTGGCGTGATTACCGACCGAATCTCGTGTTCGATCGGGAAGTTGCCAAGGAACTGTTCAGGTTCGGCAAGTGGATTGTCATGAGCACGGCCCTTGGTTTCGCGGCATCACAACTCGATCGACTGATGATTGGCGCACTCGCGACCATGGCTTTTCTTGGCAGCTACGCCATCGCCGACCAGTTGTCGCGACTGCCCCGGATGGTGACCGAGCAACTGGCGGGCAGCGTCTGCTTCCCGGCCTTCTCGCAAGCGCATCGGGATTCAGACGCCAGCGTTCGCGCGGCTCATGACATCGCTCAGCGCTGGCTGGATTTCTTCGTGTTCGGATCCACGGCGCTGGCCGCACTGGGGCCATTGATCATCACCATGCTCTTCGATCCCCGCTATGCCGATGCCGGCTGGATGCTGCAGGCTCTGGGTGTCAAGAGTGCGTTGGCCTGCTCGGCGCGCGCCGCCAGCAATTGCCTGGTGGCAAGCGGACGGCCCCACTACAACACCATCGAACAGGGGTTCAACGGCGTGTCGACACCCCTCTTCATACTGGCAGGCTGGAGCGCCTTTGGCGCCCAAGGTGTGATTTGGGGTATTGTATTTGCGGAAATTCCGGCGCTCGTCTGGCTCCAATATGGTCTGATTAAATCAGGCTACTTTCGTAGGACTGTCATTGTTCGCAGTGCCATTGCCGGGATGCTGGGATATGGTTTTGGTTTACTGACCGATTCGATCATCATTTTCGTCCTCGAGTGGGTTTTCTGACTGTGTTGTCGCTTTTGCCACCACACTTCTCAGCGCTGGTTTATGTGCTGATCTCGATCGCATTGGCTGTTGGCGGCATGCGATTCTTTGGCTTTTCGGTGCCACTCGCTAGGCGCGTCGTGGTCAGTTGGGTTGCGGTGAACTTTGTAGCGTTTTTCAGCCTCTCGATGTGGTCGTTGTATGTGCTGATCGCGTTGGTGTGCTGGGTCGGTGCCCCAAGAGCGCCCGAAGACAGGGTCATTTACTTCATTGGAATACTTCCTGCTTTGCCAAAATTCGAGTTCGTGATTCCGGGCTTCGCTGGGATAGAAATCCTGTTCAGCGTCGACTATGCGCGCGTTTTGGCTATGGTGGTGTTGCTACCGATGGCGGCGAGGACCTTGACAATGACCTCACTCGTACCCAGATCTCGTACCGCCGGAAGCATCGACTTTTTTGTTTTTTCGTACCTGCTGTGGACAGTAGCTCTTGCGTTCGATCGCAACGGGCTCACGCATGGCCTTCGTATGTTGTTCCAGCAAATGGTCTTTTTGGGTTTACCATATTTCGTGGTGTCGCGATACCTGACTGAGGGGGGGCGTTTGAAGGAGGCGCTTCGTACTTTGCTCTATTCAGCACTGATTGTCGCGTCAATCGGAATATTTGAGCAGTGGACGAACTGGTGGTTCTACCGGAACATACCCGATCGTTTGGGCTTGGAATTGGAGTGGTTTTCACTCGCTCACTACGAACGTGACGGCTTCGTCCGTATTCGCTCAACGATCGGCGGGGGTCTGGGGCTCCTGATGGCAATTTCCATCGGGATCTTGTTGGTGTTGCGTCAAGAAATACGCAGTCGCCTTTTTTTCTTTTGTGCGCTAACATCGCTCGCGTTGTGCCTGTATTTTACCGGTGCTCGCGGATCCTGGTTAGCAGCTGCCCTCGCTATTGGATTGCTGGTGACGCGCTGGTTCATCAAGTCTCCGCGGCATTTCCTCGCTGCCTGTGGTTTGGCGGCAATTCTCTTGCCCGTGGGGCAAAGAGTCGTCGAGGAATTCGATGACGAATATGGGACTTTCAGTTATCGGCAACAATTGATTGAATCAGCGATACCAATGATTCTTGATCGCCCAGTCGCAGGATACAACGGAATGGCTGAGGTTGAAGCGACCGGCAGACTCGAGCATCTGCGCCAGGGTGAAGGCATCATCGATTTGGTCAACACCTACCTTTACGTGGCGATGCTTGAAGGTATGCTAGGCTTGGCATTGTTTCTCGGATCGCTGCTGCTGGCGCTGTTTGCCATGCTGCGCGCAACCGCGCGCCAAATCATTGTTGAGAGAGACACTGTACCCGAGCAGTCACTAATGCTTTCCGCGATCATCATCTCTATGGCGTTCTTGATGGGAACTACGAGCATGACAGGATACTTTCTTGACTACTACATGCTTATGCTCGGGTTCAGCTCTGCCTTGGTTGCACCAGTTGCTCCTGCTCACTCGACTTTTCAGTGATTCCCGGACTCTAAAGCCCAGCGCTGCTGAAACGGGGAGAGTGTCATGTGTGGCAATGTCCACGCTCCGAGCCAGAATATGTCTGGTTGCGGAAACCCCGCAGTCGGGCGCCTTTTTGAAGCAATTCCATATGAGTATCTTGTTGCCAGGGAAAGAAAATGCGCCGCATGCCACGGAACGGAGCCACTGATGTGCGGCATCGCCGGAATCATTGGTGCCTCGTCGGATGCGAATCGGGCCGCCCTGCGCCGAATGACCGACGCCATGCGGCTGCGTGGGCCGGACGCAGAGGGGTTCTGGGAGTCACCCGCTGATCAGGACGGCAACACAGTCATGTTCGGCCATCGCAGATTGTCGATACTGGATCTCTCCGACCACGGGGCCCAACCCATGCTCCATCCCGCTTCTGGGGATGTCATCGTCCTCAATGGCGAGATCTACAACTTCCAGACGCTTGGTGCTGAACTCGGCGATGAGCCCGGCGTGCTGCAATCCTCTGGTGACACGGCGGTGCTGTTGAGGGCATTGTCCGCTCAATCCGACCATGCACTTCCAAGGCTGCGAGGAATGTATGCATTTGCCTTCTGGCACAAGGCCACCGGACATCTGTTGATCGCGCGGGATCCCATGGGCATCAAGCCTCTGTACTTTGCGATGAACGTTTCGGGCTCCGATGACTGGACTTGTGCTTTCGCCTCTGAAGTGCGGGCGCTTCTTGCAGCAAAACTGATTCGCAATGCCCGGCTCAATCCCAAGGCGGTGGGTTCGGTTGTGTGGAATGGCTATACGGTGGCGCCTGAAACGGCAGTGCTGGGTATCGAATCACTCCTGCCCGGAGAGGCGATGTGGTTGAACCAGCAAGGACGCGTGATCCGAAGATTCAACTACTGGCACCACCCGCAGGGCCACAAGGGGAACATTGCCACACAGGAAGAGGTCGAGAGTGCGCTGATCGAATCAGTTCGGGCGCACATGATCAGCGATGTTCCGCTGGGTATTTTCCTGTCTGGTGGTGTCGATTCGTCGGCCGTTGCGAACCTGGCAAAGCGAGCTGGCGCTGCAGAAATCAACTCCTTCACCCTCACCTTTGAGGAAGCTGATCGGAACGAAGCGTTTTTTGCCAGGCAGGTCGCCGATGCGATCGGGACCAGACATCAGGAAATCCTTCTGACGGAGCAGTCTTTCCTGGACCATCTGGAGTCGGCCCTTGACAGTCTTGACCAACCCAGTTTCGACGGCCTCAATACGTACTTCATGTCTCGGGCTGTCCGCGATGCCGGCTTCAAAGTGGCACTGGTGGGCACGGGTGGTGACGAGCTGTTCGGTGGGTACCAGTCCTTTTCCGATCTCCCGAAGCTCCACAATGGGTTGCGGTTTCTGCGTGCACTTCCCGGTGCGACGAGCGGGCTGGCAGCGTCGATGGCCCGTGCGCTTTTCAGCCATACGAGCGATGGATTCCCTCCCCAGACCCGTTGGGCCAAGCTCCCTACCATGATTGAACAAGGGGAATCGCTGATCTCCCTTTATCAAATCGCCTATTCGCTCTTTCTGCCGGACGCCCAGCGATCTCTGATCCACAAGGACATCCGATCAGACATGCTTGAAGACGGGCTTCCCTCCAGCCGGCGTGACTCCTTGGGCGCGGAACTGAATGGAAGATCGACGCTGGACGCCATCAGTGTGCTGGAGCATCGCATGTTCCTGGGCGAGCGCCTGCTGCGCGACACGGACGCCACGAGCATGGCGGCGTCGCTGGAGACCCGGCTTCCCTTCGTCGACACAAAACTGCTTTCAGTCATCAGTAGGATGGAAACGGACGCGCGATTCCATCCGTTGAAGACCAAACTTGCCTTGAGAAGGGCTGGCTTGAAGGGACTCGACCTCAAAATGTTCGATCGCCCAAAATCAGGCTTTGAGCTTCCTTTCAATCGATGGCTCAAGAGTTCGCTGGGAGAGGAGATCGGCAGTTCCCTGCTGGATTCCACTTGGGTGGCTTCAGCTGGCTTGCAGCCCCAAGCTGTGGCCCGCCTGTGGCAGTCATTCACTGCTGGTGCCAAAGGTCTTTACTGGTCCCGCATCTGGGCCTTGTATTCCCTGATTCGCTGGGTACGCGTCAACAGAGTTACCTTGTAATCTGTTTCTTGACGATCTGGTCTTTCGTTCAGAACGAAGGACCGATCAGCCAGAACCTCGCCATCAGTGGTAACGCGCTCGCACACGCCGCAGCCGACTATCCACGTACCGTTCCACAGCGGACGCAAACATCACGGAAAGCGCCAGCGTGACCACAAAGAGCAGCAACCAATTCTGGAACAATGCCGAGCGCTGCTGAAGAAAATGCACGATGACGAAGTGGATCAGGTAAATCGAATAGGAATACACACCCAGCTCTTTGATGAATGACCATTTGAGGGGACGCATAAGCAGCGTATCAGGATACCTAACCGCGAAGTAGAACAGGGGCATCAACGCCACGCCTTGCATCGTGTAGCGCAAGGTTTCACGAAAAACTTCATCCCTGATCAAAAAAGATACAAGCAGCATCAGGCAGCCGATGATGAGCGCTGTCCATGGCAGGATGCCGGCCTTGCCTCTATTCAACGTACCCGCCCATGGATTGACCATCAACGCAAGTATGCAACCCCACAAGATTGAATCAATTCGGGTATCAGTGGCGTAATAAGTTCTAGTGGATTCAAATCCAACTTGAGTGGCCAGGTGGTATCGCCAGGCCAGAATCAACAGGCTCAAAACCATCAGAACCCAACCAATTTGTCGAGATGAAAGGTGTCGGCGCAGGGCCAGAAAGACGAAGGGGTAGCCCAGGTAGAAGTGCTCTTCGACCGCCAGCGACCACAACACATTGGTCCCATCCGGCGTGCTTTGACCGGGATCCCAAAACAGCTGGTAGTAATTGGCGAAATAGAAGATCTGAGCCAGGAAACCCTGCCAGCTTACGCCTCCACCCAACTGGCCCGCCAGCACAAGCAAATAGGCGATCGTCAAGGCAATGAGCAACGGGGGGGCCAGCCGCAGAAAACGCCTGAAATAGAATCGCCCTATGTCGATGCTCTGTTTTGAGTGAAATTCCTGAACCAGAAGGGTGGTGATCAGATACCCGCTGAGAAAGAAGAACACCGTGACGCCAAATCCGCCAGGAACAATGTGGCCCAAGCCAACATGCGAAAACAATACGATCAGGATTGAGACTGCACGAATACCGTCCAGCGAGGGAATTGATTTACTCGGCACATGCATAACATTTCTTGAGGTTCGTGATGTCGAAAAGGTGGACATGCCCATGCACGAGCGCATGCAAGGCGTTCAAACTGCACCCTGCTCGGACTGTCAAGTGTAGGCTAGGTGTGGAGGAATACCTACTACGGCGCACCCGTGAACCGACCCGGCACTCTTGCTCCGGGTAGGAAATCTTCGTGGGGAGTCCTCCTTCATGCTCGCTCGCAGGCTGGGTCGCATGTCGCCGTGCTTTGGTACCTGCGCGAGCGGGCGCCAACCAGCCACACTCGACCCAACGCATGGGCATCGAGGCTTCAAGTGGGTACTCAAGGTGCTCTTGTTCTTTGATTCCGCCTCATCTGTCACCTGTGCAATAATCACTTTTCCCTTGAATATTGCATCCGACATCAGTGCATCAGCGCGCGATTGAGTGCCATTCGATCGATGTTCTGGATGCGAAACTGGCGCTGCTGTTTCGTCTGGCTTAGGCACCGACCCAACGACATGAGCTCGCAACCTGGTTCCCGTTACCTCCTGATTTCACCCTGCCGTGACGAGGCGGCCTACATGCGCCAGACCTTGGACACCGTGATCGCGCAGTCCATCCGGCCGGCCAAATGGGTGATCGTCGACGACGGCTCCAGCGACGACACCCCGCGCATACTGGCCGCGTATGCGGCACAGCATGACTGGATACATGTGGTTACCCGGCGCGACCGGGGGCTCCGTTCGGTCGGCCCCGGTGTAATCGAAGCCTTCTACGCGGGCTATCAGGTCATCAACCCGGACGATTACGACTTCCTGTGCAAGCTTGACCTCGATCTGCGTCTGGCGCCACGCTACTTCGAACTCCTGATGCAGCGCATGGCGGACAACCCGAACATTGCGACCTGCAGCGGCAAGGCCTACATCGAAAAAGGCGGGCAGATGGTTTTCGAGGGCCATGGTGATGAGACGTCCCTTGGCATGACCAAGTTCTACCGTGTTTCCTGCTTCAAGGCGATAGGCGGATTCGTGCGCGAGGTGATGTGGGATGGCATCGACTGCCATTGCTGCCGCATGAAGGGCTGGATCGCGTGCAGTTGGGACGAGCCTGAACTGCGGTTTGTCCACCTGAGGCCGGAAGGTTCAAGTCAGCGGAGTGTGTACACGGGACGCATGCGCCACGGCTATGGCCAGTACTTCATGGGCACGGGCTTTCTCTACATGCTCGCGAGCGCGGTTTACCGGATGAATGAAAAGCCGTATGTGCTGGGCAGTCTGTTGACACTGTGGGGCTGGCTCAAGAGCGCATGGCTGCGCAAGCCGCGCTACGACAACCCGGAGTTCCGGAAATTTCTCCGCCGGTACCAATGGCGCGCCCTGCTGGTAGGCAAGCAGCGTGCAGTCGACGAAATCCACCGCGAGCGAGGCGCTGCGCCCTGACAGCGCCGGCCATTCAACGACCGCAGCAGTTCATCTGGCGCGCTCCCCCACCAGCAGAGCGCGAAGCACCAGCCAGACAAACAGGCTGTTGGTGACCAGGTAGCGCATGAACAGGCGGCGAGGTTCCTGGATCAGCCGGTAAAACCACTCCATACCTATCTTCTGCACCCATGCCGGTGCGCGTGCTCGCAGTCCCGACAGCACGTCAAAACTGCCGCCCACACCGATCGCCATGCCGACACCGAGGCGATCCCACTGTTCCTCGATAAAATACTCCTGACGCGGCACCCCCATGCCGACCAGCAGGATGTCCGCACCGCTGGCTCGCACGCGATCGGCGCGATCGGCCGCTTCATCGCGCCCGAAGTATCCGTCCGCATAGTCCAGATGCAGGTTCGCGTAGCGCTGGCGCAACTGCAGCGCGAGGGTGGCAACGGTCTCCTGCGTCGCTCCAAGCAGATAGACGCCCCTGCCTTCGCGCGCCGCTCGCTGGCACAGGGCATGCACCAAGTCCACGCCCGCGACGCGCTCGGGCAACGGCTGGTCAAGCCACGGTGCGCACCAGACCAGCGGCTGTCCGTCGGCGACCACCAGAGCTGCGCGATCGGCAAAGTCCTGCAGGCGTTTGTCACTTCGCATCATCATCAGTATGGCGACGTTGACGGTGCACAACCAACCGCGCTGACCCGAGCGCAGACGCTCGAACACGGCATCCACGGTCTGCGGCAGGGTGAGTGCATCGAACTGCCCGTTCAGGAGCCTGATCCGCCGCATCATGGCCACCGTCTGCGCAGCAGCATGGCGTCCACGAAGAACTTCGCAGGCCAGTTGGGAAAGCTCATCGGAGCGTACCGCCCCCAGATTGGCTGCGAACCCTTGATGGCGCCGCGGATGTCCGGATTGGGACAGTGGATATCCTGGCATCCCATGACGTAATCGAGAGCGCGGATCACCGCGGATCGGTACCGTTCATCCGCAGTGCGGTCAAAGAGCTTGGCCCAGATGATCGAGAACTGGCAGTTGCCGGTCAGGCAGCAGTAACCGGCAGCAGGCCTGCCGTCTATGGTGATTTGCCCGGGCAGAAAGCCGTCCTCCCGTACATGCCCCAGTGCCGCGTCCGCGCAGCGCCTCGCCGCCGCCATGTACTTCTGCTCGTCGAGCAATTCTGCAGACTCCAGCAGTCCACGGGTCGCGTAAGCGATGGTGTGGGTGAATGGCGGCACACCCGCCTTGAAAGCGCATTGGTCGAAGAAGCCGCTGGCCTGCTGCTCCGATACCGCCCAGTCGAGATTGGCCCGCGCCACGCGTTCGCGCTCGGCGCTGTACTCGACCTGGTTCATGCGCAGAAGCGCCCACGCAGTGCGGGTGTTGTAGACGTGGGGGGTATTCAGGTGCTCGTTGCGCGTCCAGCGGTCGCGGCTGTCGGCGATACCGACCAGCCAGTCCGCCGCCCGAGCGGCACCGTCCCGGAAAACGGCCTCGCGGGTTTCCTCGTAGGCGCGGACCAGCCCGAACAGATCTTGCCCGGTGTCAAAAACGATGCCGGAACTGCCGTAACGCGGGTTCGAAAACGATCCGTCGCGGTTTTGCACGCTCAGCAGCCAGCGACAAATGCGCAGTGCACGCTCGCGATAGCTTGCATCATTTCGATACTTTGCCAGATCAAAGAAAGTGGTGGCGATGTAGCCCGAGGTTTCCCGGTACGAAGGCCGCCAGCCGCCGCGAATCGAGTAGCCGTAGCTGACCCCGTCATCCGTTCCCTGATCTTGGGCGCGCCTGAGCCAGGCCTCCGCGGCCAGCAAGTGTGTTTCGGGGTCGCCTCGGCGGGGCTGTGTGCCCAGCAGATCGCTCGCGGCGAGCCGCGCAAAGGTTGCCAGTGTTGCCAACAAGGTATGTCGTCCGTAATCAGGAATCCGCAGTACGCAGGTACGCCCGAATGATGTCGAGTATTCGTTGCGCGGCATGTCCGTCGCCATAGGGGGAGCCGCCGCGCGCCATGGCTGCGTAATGCCCGGCATCGAGCAGCAGACGGCGCGTCTCGTCGACGATGGTCGCGCGTGCGGTGCCAATCACCCTTGCCACTCCCATTTCAGCCGCCTCCGGACGTTCGGTCACGGTGCGCAGTACCAGGACCGGCTTGGACATCGCAGGCGCCTCCTCCTGAATGCCGCCCGAATCCGTCAATATCAGTTTCGCCTGACGCATGGCGGCAACGAGGTCGGGATAATCCAGTGGCTGTTCAAGGGTGATCTGCGGGTGGCCGGCCAACAGGCGCTGCACCGTGCCGCGCACGTTGGGGTTGGGATGCACCGGATACAGCACCTTCAACTCAGGAAACTCGGTGCACAAATCGATCAGCGCGCCGCAGATGTCGGCAAGAGGCGCGCCGAAGTTCTCGCGACGGTGCGCGGTGAGCAGGATGTCGTGGTCAAAACGGCGTGCCTGCTGGGTACCGAGTTTGCCGAGGGTGAACTGGAGCGCATCGACCACCGTGTTGCCGGTGAGGTGTGCGGCTGTCGCATTGATGTGCTCGGCCAACACGTTGTCGAGCGACCTTTGGGTCGGGCAGAAATGCAACTGCGCCAAACGGGTCACGGCGACACGGTTGAACTCCTCGGGAAACGGATTGCGTATGTCGAACGTGCGCAGCCCTGCTTCGACATGACCGAAAGCTATGTTCCTGTAAAAACAGCTCAGCGCCGCGCACATCACCGTGGTGGTATCGCCCTGCGCCAGCACGAGGTCGGGGCGCACAGCGTCTAACTTCTGCTGGAATGCCTGCATCAGGCGCGCGGTCAGATCGGACAGCGTCTGGTTCTCGGTCATCACGCGCAGATCGCCATCCACTGAAAGCTCGAACCAGTCGATGAGCGGAATCAGCATCTCCCGATGCTGACCCGAAGCCAGCACGCTGACATCGAAGTCGGGGGCCGTGCGGAGCATGCGTATCACCGGCGCCATCTTGATGACTTCGGGTCGCGTACCGATGATGCAGAGTATTTTCTTCTTCACGTCGGGGTATCTTTGCCTGACATCAGATGCGCCTTCCAAACGCCTGTCCTGGCATAAGGCACACGAGGAGTATTTGAATCTTCCAAAAACCCGCACATCCTCCGCGAGCGGACACCGAATTATCAACGATGTTCACGCGACCCGAACGATCAAGGTGACACCGATTTACCTCGCCCCTGAAAAGGGGGGTCCTGACCTTGTTGAAAGCATTGCCGCGGAGGCAAGGAAAGATGGCGACACCCTTGGCACCCCTTGGTCCGGTGTTCGAACCCCGTTTCACCCGGGCTCATTTGCTATATTTTGTGACCGCCTCACGTCGGGTGCAGGTCAGCAAGACCCGGGCTCGACCCACTGGCTGCCCCACTTGGCCTGGCGCATCTCAAGGCCGCGCTCGCCACGGCTGTTCTTGTTCGGACTCGGAGCGGAAAGCTCAGGCCGCAGCTTTCAGGCGGGTGGCGAAGCGGGGGTGGGGAGATCTTGCCGGGCAGGCTGCTTGGCCTGCACCCAGTCGCAAGAACTCACGGAACAGAGCCATGCGGCGAATCGCCTCTTTTCGCGCGAGCCTTCGTCCTCATGGCCCAGTCGCTCGACTCAGTTCTCACGAGCGCGGGCCACTTGCTTGACCTTGTCCCTGCCTCGCATGCTGCGGTTCACCGTGGCTTGGCAGAGCTTGCCGAACAGCCGGTTACACGCATTAACTTGCGGTATAGGGTCGCGCTGGTTCTGTAGCGACACTCTCTCCTTCCAGCCTTTCGTTGCGCCCGTTTGTCCAGTCCGACTTATCTCCGGGCGACCGTGTCGATAACACTGATGACAAGCCCTGAGATTCTTCTGGTGCTTTCACCCGACAGCCAGGTGAGCACAGAGATCGTCAGGCCTCACTGGTTAACTTCTTGTTGACAATCATGATCACTCTGTCCAACTCGGTTGGTGCGCGCCGACCCCGTCTGTACCAGTTCTTTGCAGCATGTGCATGCGTGGCGGTCTTGAGCGCCTGTGGCGGTGGCACTGAGACCGTAAACTCCGGTGGCTTCATCAGCGAAGCCGTTGCCAGAGTGCCTGCACCTCCACTTA
The DNA here is from genome assembly GCA_937873395.1 of uncultured Burkholderiales bacterium. Lineage (GTDB taxonomy): Bacteria > Pseudomonadota > Gammaproteobacteria > Burkholderiales > Burkholderiaceae_C > Hydrogenophaga. The sequence goes on along the minus strand of CALMYH010000043.1, from coordinate 55 downwards.
CACCTGCACCTGCACCTGCACCTGCACCTGCACCTGCACCTGCACCTGCACCTGC